>NZ_QUWR01000020.1:0-73209 GCF_003419885.1 Acinetobacter sp. SWAC5 | reverse complement strand
TGTACACAGCGCATTGGGTTATGTATCGCCTTTTGAGTTTGAAGCAATGTACTATGATAAGATTAACCCGTTAGGTCACGTGGCCTAACTTAAATAAAAATGTCTCCGACAAACCCGGTACGGTTCAGTATTGATTAAATAAAATTTTATATCAATCCAATTAAATTTGGATTTTTATAATTAATAAAAAAAATAGGTAAACCTATGGCTGGCGGTTCTCAGATTATCATTAATAAAGATGGTATTAAAATTATAACTCCTGCAAAGTTTGAGGTAAAAGCTGGACAACATCTTTTTAAAGGAGGTGCTCACGTTCAATCTGTAATGCCTAGTTTTAGCAGTTTGGCTATGAATAAAGATAACTATTCTTTTACAAATCGAATAGATGTTTTTGATGTGTTTAAAGACTTCGAATTTTCAGAAGTTAAGTATAGGGCTTTATTAAAAGATCAAAAAATATATAAATCAGGGGTACTAGATGAACATGGTCGAACAGAACGCTTTGCCAGTATTGATAATAAACAAGAAGAATTACAAGTTGTAATAGATGATCCTGATTATGAATGGGTGATTACTGATGAAGACTTCCAATAAGAAGTAAAAAATAAGGAAGATTAATAATATGAAATTTAATGTTTTTTTTAAAGACAGACAAGGCCATGCTGTAGATGGGTTAAACTATAAGATATCAGTTATCAATGATGGAAATAGAAAAACAAAACGACTGTTAGTTACATCTGTTACCAGAGATGGTAAGGGTAAAGGGGACTCAATAGTTGGTCTAGAAAAATTAGTATTTGAAGTCATGGGGTTTCCTACGCCTTATAAAGAATGGACAGAAATAGGTTTTTTTTCTTATAACAAAAGAATGGATTCAAAAGAGATCCGAACGATAACAATAGAAGCTCCTTCAATAATTATTAATACTAAAACTTTCCAAAAACAAGAAAAAGCGGGAAGTTATGAACGAAGAACTCGTATTTTAAATAAAAATTTAGATAAAAATATTTACTTATATCCGAGTATTATCAAACATACCGTTAAAGCTGGAGAAAATTTAGGATCTATTGCTAAACAACATAGTGTATCTGTTAATGATATTAGTATTAGAAACAAAGGAATTAATATTAATTCTTTAAAAGTTGGACAAGTCATTATAATTAAAGATGAAATTGATGCAAAAAAACAAGAATTACAAGATCATAAAGAATATAAAAAATATATAAAAGATAAATTTGAAATATCTAAAAATAATTCAAAAGTTGTAGTCAAAATTGAAGGAAATATGAAAGGGACACAGCTTATGTATGTTAATTTTTCAGGAGCAATAGCCGCAGTCATTGGTGCTGGAGCAAGTATACAAGTAGGTGTTGCTAGAACTCCTTCTGGAAAATGGGGGATATTTGTTGCACCTGGGGTTTCAGCTGTACAAGGAACACCATCATTATCTATAGAAGGTGGGTATTTGATTAGTGAAGCAGCAAGCTTAGATGATTTAAAGGGGCTTGGGTATAGTGTAAATGCCAATTCATATTTTCTATTAGGTGGTTCTGCTGTCGTTGGCGCGGGGCTTACTCCTGATGCTTTATTTGATGGAAAGTTTGATGAGGGAACTACCCCAATGGCTGGTGCAGAAACAGGTATTGGAGGTGGTTTTAATATACAACATAATCTTAGCTATACATTCGTAATTCCTTTAAATTAGATTTGGAAATGCACAATGAAATTTTCATTAGTAGTAAGTTTATTTATATCTTTTATCATTAGTGGTTGTGAGGCTAAAAGTGAAAATTACAACCAAGAAAAAGATAAAATGCAGTTGTTAGAGTTCAAAGAAATAGCTGATGGAAATGATGAAATTAAACAAAAATCACTGTTCCAAAAAATCCAAAAAAATGCTGAAAATGGAGATTCTACTGCTCAAAATCTATTAGGAGTAGTATATGAAAATGGATATCTAGGTCAAAATGAAGATATTGAAAATGCTATAACTTGGTATAAAAAATCTGCTGAAAATGGTAATGGAATAGCTGAAAATAATATTGGTAATCTTTATTATCGAGGACAAGGAGTTGAAAAAAATGATGAGTTGGCATATGAATTTTACAACAAATCTATGCAAAAAAAGGTACCAGAAGCTATAAATTCAATAGGGTTAATGTATTTTAATGGTTCTTATGTTGCTAGCGATAAAAATAAGGCTTGTGGATATTTTAAAGAATCTGCTGATTTGGGCTATTATCTAGGTGAATCTAACGTAGCTAACTGTTATTTAAATGGTTGGAATGGACTTAAGGATAAAAATAAATACTTTCAATATTCTTTGAAAGCTGCTGAGAAAAATTATGCTCCATCACAATTTAATGTCGCAGTAATGTATATGAAAGGGGAAATTATTGAAAAATCGATTTCTAAAGCTATATATTGGTATGAAAAAGCATTACAGCAAAATGATCCTAGAGCAGCCTATAATTTAGCATCATTATACGAAGAAGGTAATGGAGTCCCAAAAGACTTAGATAAAGCATATAGATATTATGAATTAGCGGCAGAGATGGGCCTAGATGTTGCAAAGATAAAGATGTCTGAATTAAAAAATTAAGGCTTCATACAATTAACACAATACACGTTACACGAAATACTTTTAATTTCTTAATAAATTTCAATATTTTATATTAACATAAAAGCCTAACTCAACTGAGTTAGGCTTTTTAAATGATTTATACGTTCGACGATTAATGCTCAATCAATGTTCCATGATTTTAATTAGGCAAATTCAACAGTACGCGCTGTCATCAGTAATAAAAAAAACAAAGTGAATGTTTCCTTCATCACTCCACGGCTTCATTGGTCACACGTAAAACCTCTTCCATCGTAGTTTTACCTGCCAACACCTTACGCAAACCATCATCACGAATCGAACCCGCATCACGACGTGCATAATTCTCCAACTCATATTCAGCAGCATTACCATGAATCAAACGACGCATTTGCTCATCTACAGGCACAATTTCATAAATTGCAGTACGGCCATTAAAACCTGTATGTGAACAATGATCACAGCCCTTAGGTTTAGGCAGTTTTAGCACAGTATCATGCTGAATATTTGCAAATAATTTAGTTTCAAAATCGTCAGCATCATGCCACGTTGCACAGTGCGAACATAAAGTGCGTACCAAACGTTGTGCAATCACACCAATGAGCGAACTGGACAATAAAAATGGCTCAATGCCCATATCTTTTAAACGAGTTACGGCGCCAATGGCCGTATTGGTATGCAGTGTCGATAACACCAAGTGACCTGTGAGCGATGCTTGTACCGCAATTTCTGCCGTTTCCAAATCACGGATCTCACCCACCATCACCACATCAGGATCTTGACGGAGCATGGCTTTTAAAGCACGAGCAAAGGTCATGTCAACTTTGGTATTCACCTGTGTCTGACCAATGCCTTCTAATTGATATTCAATCGGGTCTTCAGCCGTCAGAATATTTTTAGAGCCATCGTTTAAGTCGGACAGCGCAGCATATAAGGTTGTGGTTTTACCTGAACCCGTCGGTCCAGTTACCAAAATAATGCCATGCGGACGGTGAACTAGAACTTTTAGCCGTTCATAGTCGTTGTTCATGAGACCCAAATGCGTCATGTTCAAACGACCCGCTTGCTTATCTAACAAACGCATCACTACGCGCTCACCATAAGATGACGGCAAGGTAGATACACGTACATCCACTTCACGACCTGCCAAGCGTAATGAAATACGACCATCTTGTGGAATACGTTTTTCGGCAATATCCAGCTTTGCCATGACTTTAATACGTGATACCAGCAAAGGTGCGAGTTCACGGCGCGGTTGTACAATTTCACGCAGTTGACCATCCACACGTAAACGTACAGAGAGTTTCTTCTCAAAAGATTCAATATGAATATCCGATGCACCAACGCGAATCGCCTCGGACAACAATGCATTAATCAAACGTACAATTGGCGCATCATCTTCCTGATCCATCAGATCTTCTGCTTCAGGTACAGAGTCCGCAAGACTGAGCAAATCGGGATGATCCTCCAAACCTGCAGCGACTTGTTGTGATTCCCCTGTATCACCTGCAAAGCTTGAGCTAAGGAGTTGATTAAACTCTTGCTCAGTGCATAGTTGATAACTGGCTGAATGCCCCAGAAAACGACGCGCTTCTTGTAACGCCAAGAGCGGTGTATTGTCACGACGAATAATAAATGCTTGGTCACCCTCATAACGAAGCAATACGCCATGACGCTTGGCAAAACTATATGGTATTTGTAATTGTTTAAGTACTTGCATCACAGTTTATAATGATGAATAAAAGTAATTTGAGTGTACTCTAAGCACATGACAGCGTGAAGTATGTTTTACAGCTTTTAATGATATAAGGAAAATACCATTGTCTTTCGTCAGTGACGTACTGGAAACAGAAACATCCAAAGTAAAATGGTGGGGTGAGCATCACTTTGAGCTGAACCGACCGAAATCATGGCAGTTTGGCTCGTTATTATTTCGCTTAACCCGTGGTTTACAAGAGTGGCGAATGGAATATCACCGCCCTAGCGTACAGTTTGACTATGAGCAGCAGTGGCATCGTATTGATGATCCTGAGTTTGCATTTCCTGCACCTGTGCATATTGAACGTTATATGTTTAAAAATACGCATGAAAAAATTCAAATCATGCCGCGCTTGGCCAATCGTTCTGTCGTTATCCGCCCTGTCGATCCGATCTATATTCCAGCGGGTCAGCGCGGTACGCTTTATATCAGTACACCATTATGGGTTGCGGGCTTTGTTGAGGGGCAAAAAGACCCTTTGTTTGATATCCCCGTGATTTTACCCAAAGATACGTGGTTTGGCCCCAATAAGCGTACAGGTGAAATCTGCTATGCCACAGCTGTGGATGGTCGCACTGAACTCCATCAATTGAAGATTCGTGCTTTTCGTGCAGTCACCCCTATTGAATTTCACAATACCAGCCACGAACAACTGCGCTTTGATCGAATGAATGTACCTGTACCTGCCTTACCTTTATTTTATAGCGAAAGCACAGGTCGATTATGGACATCGCAAATCAAAGTTATTCATGAAGGGCCTGATCGACCACCACGTGTGCGCATTGAAAACCGTACGCCACCACATGCAGGTGAAGTGATGTATGTGCACCCACCACGCGAACCTGCGGGTGCATTATTTAATATGTTCGATTCACTGTTCTAGGAGTGATGGATGCCCAATACCAATATTCCAGCAGAAGTGACCAGCAGTCTGACCAGTATTGTTAAAAATATTAATACCGATCGACTCACAGAAATTGTGGTTGCCATTATCCTAGCGCTATTAGGTTTTTTAATTGCACGCTTTGTTTCCAATACGTTTATTCGCACGATTGGAACACGATTTAATGAACACCAACGCTTAGTTTGGCGACGCGGTATTTTCTATTTTATTTTTATGATCTTTGTGATGGCCAGTCTCAAAGAAGCCGGCTTCAAACTGAGCGTATTTTTAGGGGCGGCCGGTATTTTAACGGTGGCCTTGGGTTTTGCATCGCAAACTTCTGCATCCAACCTCATCAGCGGTATCTTTTTAATTGGCGAAGGTTCATTTGAAATTGGCGATACCATTCAAATTACGTTAATTCGTGGCCATACCATTGAAGGTGAAGTCATTTCGATTGATTTACTCTCTGTAAAATTGCTGACTCAAGACAATGTCTATGTTCGCCTGCCCAATGAACAGCTTATCCGTGCACCCGTGCATAATCTGTCGAAGTTTCCGATACGGCGCATTCCTATTACCCTAGCCATTAACTTCCATGAAGATATTATTAAAGTTCGTGAAGTATTGCTGGATGTTGCCAATAAATACCCTTTGGTATTGGCCGATCCGAAACCCGCAGTCACCGTTACGGCATTTCGTGAATCGTCTATTGAGTTGTTGTTTGCAGTATGGTGCCAGCAAGAAAACTTTTTAAAAGTACGTGATGAAATGCAGGAACGCATTCGAAATGGCTTTGTCGACAATCAAATTGAAATTCCTGTACCCAAAATGGGCTTTGTTGACCGCCCTTCTGCACAAGCTTTGCATAATGAAGAAATTGATAGCTATGCCAATGCAGAAGAATTAAAACGTGAGCCAGACTTAAAATAAGCCATGTTTAGTCATGTTCATCTACGAAAAAAAGGGAGCCAATCAATCGGCTCCCTTTGTAATTTGAATGTCATTCACAGTACATATTGATATTTATGAATGCTCACTTGATTGCGGTTCATTTGATATTTCGGGCATAGGTGCAATATAGGCAATGATTAACATGACAAAACCCGCACCCAAGAAGGAAATCACTCGCGTTAAGGTGCCAATATGAGACAAATCAAACAGCACCAACTTTAAAGTGACCAATACTAAAATACTGCCACCAAAGAGCCACAAAGAGCGCAATTGACGTCGACTCGCAAGCAACATACAAATAAAGGCCAAACTCACCCAGAGCAGGGTAAAACTCAGCTGTATGGTCCCATCTTGCCACATTTGCCATTGGTTATATGGTGTATCCAAGTAATGATGTAATGCACGTAGCACCACATAACTACTCAACCAAAGTAGCCCGAGTACCATCACAATGGCACCTAGGCTTTTTTCTAGCCCTGCTTTCATTTGTTGATTCAACATCCAAATGAAACCTGCCAACATCGCAATACTCACTAAATCGAATGGATTCAGTATTGGCAGTAGATAAAACTGAAAAGCTTGATGGCTAAACAGTTGTGACAAGATCACCCAAAGCAACATTAACACCAAACTACTACGCGCTTGCCAGAACATTGGCCAATCGGACTGGCGCCACGCACACCACACAGCAAAACACAGCGGTAAAATCACCACACTAATAAACGGCATACTCGGTACAAGCGTTAAACTACTCAGCGCCAAGCTCAACAACACACCTAAACTCACCCACTCTTTTTCCGCCTTAAGCCCTAGTAGGAGGCGGAGCCACAATACCGTTAAAAATGAGCCTGTAATCGCCACCAATATACGGTCGGAAACAGAAGGCCATAACAATGCCCCTTGATGACTCACATCAATCACCATATAAAATGCGACTGCATACAAGGGAATCAGCCCCACCCATTTCGGCAAGAGCCACGACCACGTTGCGCCACGTCTCAACAACAACTCATTCAACAGCACATAGCCCAAACTGAGTATGAGCAGTATCCATGTCACTTGGTTTTTGCTGTCGATGACATCCAGTAAAAGCACAAACAATGCAATGGTCGCAAACAGCATCTGTAAACAGAAAAAGCTGATGGTGCCACTACTCAATTGCTGTTGAAACTTAGGCACAGCATTGGCAACACAAACCGTAATGAGATAACTCAATGCCAAAATCCAGTACACAGGGCTTGGAAAAACATTTTGCACAGAGAAGTAATACACGCCTGAGCAACCCGCCATCACCAACAGGCCCATGCCCACATAATGGCTAATACGCGACTGACGATACAGCGCATATATAAAGATGAGTGCCCCTTCAATCGCCCAACCTGCAACACTCCAATGCTCGGTCAGTAAAATAGGTGGGACGAAAGCCAGAAAAATCAGCATGAGACTAAAATAGCTCTGCGTGATTTGCTCAATCACCTGATAGCGTTTTGCGAGCAGATAAAGCAGTGCATAAATTACCGCAAAGACCAAACTGAAGGTCGCCTGCCAGCCATTTTCATCAAAATACATCAAATATAAAAAGCCATAACTGGTAATAGGTGTACCAAAAATTAAGGCCAAATCTAAAATTGGTTTAAGCTGAAATTGGCCCAAATTCTCTTTAGCCAGCAATTGGCTATAGCGAAATCCTAACCAAATAAAAATTGAAGCATGGGCAAAAATCAGCAGGCTTAAACTAGTGCGTTCGGCATCCACACCACGGTAAAAAGCATAAGCGCCACCTACTACCAGCGTCATTAAAAAAGCAATTTGATTAAGAAACTTCCACGGTCGAAGTGTGCTTAACACTGCAACTGCAATATTAATCACCAAGTAATAGCTCACAAACTCGACTGCGCTCGCACTGCGTACTGGTAAAGTAAAGGGTGCAATATAAGCAATGACCATCGCCATCAAAGCAAGTTCGATGCTTTGTTGTTTTAAACTCAGCCATACCGTTGCCATGAGAATGCCTGCAAAGCAACAACTGGCCAGCGCCAAAGTAGGAATGATCTGGTTATAGTAAGCAAAAGACAACGTCAGTGATAAACTGGCAAGCCCTAAACCTTCTAATGCAAGCGTAAAGCTACGATTTGTACGTTGCAATCTATAGCCTAACGCCGTGACTGCGATACTCACGCCTGCCACCAGCAACAGTTTGACGGCAAGACTCAATTGCCAATGCTCTGTCGCAAAGCGAAGTAACAGCACAATGCCGATCACCAAAACCGCAATAGCAACTTTCAGAACGGGATTTCCCTTAAACAACCACTGTTGTAGCTGATCGCTTAAACGCAAATGATTTCCTGTCGAAGCAGATTGGGCACGCTCAGCCAATGGTGCAGCGCTATGCTCTAGGGTAGAACACGGCTGAACTTCAGCAGTCGCTGTGGACTGTGCCAAAACTTGCGCCTGCTGTTGGATTTGATACTGCGTCTGTAACAGTTGCCGTTCTATACGCTTTAACCAACGCAGAAAAAAGAAAATCCATGCGCTTAGACCCAGCCCTGTCAAAATATGAAATTCAGCAATCCCCCCCACCAAGGCCACAATCGAAGCAATATATAACGGTGCTTTGGAGGTACTCTGCCGTGCTAATCCAGTCTGTTGTCTAAGTTGATCGGTCGGTTGCTGTAAATCATCGACATAGTGCATAACACTAACGCCAAAAGCTAAAATACACAGTGCACTCACAACTTTTAAATCAGCAAACCACAGCCCAACAGCAACGATGATGAGCACCATCAACCACATCATTCGAATATCACTCTGCCCTTTCAGCATACGGTCTTCGCTCTATTTATTTAAGATGATCATAGCGCACCTCGACAGCAATATTTTGGATGTTTATCAGATATTCGGTAACCCACATAAAACATCAAGCATCAGCGCAGGTTGAAAAAATCACGTACAATAAAAGCGTTTTTTTGGATAAGGAATTACTCAATGCCACCATTTGTCTTGGTCGATGGCTCTTACTTTTTATTTCGTGCCTTTCACGCAGTGCCACCGTTAACCACGTCAACAGGTCTGCATACCAATGCAGTCCGTGGTGCGATTTCTGCTATTCAAAAACTCATGCGTCGTATTGGGCCAACTCACATGGCGGTGATTTTCGATACACCTGAGCCAACATTCCGTCATGAATTGTCACCAATTTATAAAGGCGACCGCCCAAGCATGCCTGAGGAGCTGTCTCAACAAATCCCTTACTTACATGCGCTCATCAAAGCACTAGGTATTCCCTTACACATGCTACCGGGTGCCGAAGCAGATGACATTATTGGCACCTTGGCAAAACGTGCTGAAGCTTTAGGCCATCAAGTCCTAATCTCCACTGGCGATAAAGATATGGCACAGTTGGTCACAGACAAAGTGACTTTAGAAGACAGCTTCAAAGAACGTCCTTTAGATGTCGATGGCGTATTTGAAAAGTTTGGGGTATGGCCAAATCAAATTATTGATTACCTGACCCTCATGGGCGATGCCTCTGACGGCATTATGGGTGTACCAGGTGTGGGGGCAAAAACTGCAGCCAAGCTCTTAACCGAATATGGTTCAATTGGTGGCATTTTAGAAAATGTCGATAAAATTAAAGGCAAAGTCGGTCAAAACATCAAAGACAGTGTTGAAGGCATTGCACTTGATCACCAATTGGCAAGCATTGTGATTGATCTAGATTTAAGTTTTAGTTATGACGATCTAAAACTACAAGATCCAAATGTTGAAGCGCTGCGTACTTTATATACGGAACTCGAATTCCGTAACCAGTTACAATCTTTAGACCATCCCAATAATCCAAATAGCGTTACCTATAAACAAAACTCTAAGGCGATTATTCAAGATACGCACACTGCAGCAAAAGTCGTGGCAGAAGATCAAGCCACCCTCACCAGTACAGATGATGTTTTAGGCGAAGCCCAATACCATACCGTGCTGAGCCAAGCCGATTGGGACAATTTATTTAAACGTCTGAGCACAGAAAAGCGTTTTGCTTTTGACACCGAAACCACAAGTTTAGATTACCGTGTGGCGCAAATTGTCGGCTTCTCTGTTGCTTTTGATGCACAAGATGCCTATTACGTGCCACTCGCACATGACTATGAAGGTGCACCAGCACAATTAGACCACAATACTGTCCTTGCGCAAATCAAACCTATTTTAGAAGATGCATCAGTCCAAAAAATTGGTCATCACCTCAAATACGATGCACATATTTTAGAAAATCACGGCATTGTGCTACAGGGCTGGTACTTCGACACCATGTTGGCATCGTATGTACTTAACTCTGTGGCTACACGCCACGGTATGGATGATGTTGCACGTTTGTATTTAAGCCACTTAACAACGACTTATGAACAAGTCGCAGGTAAAGGCGCAAAACAAAAAACCTTCAATCAAATCGAGATCGAAACGGCTGCGCATTATGCTGCTGAAGATGCGCATGTGACTTATCGTTTATACGAAGTTTTAGATGCCAAACTACAACAGCATCCAGAACTGGTGAATATTCTGCACAATGTCGAAATGCCCGTGGCACGTGTACTGACCATGATGGAAGAAAACGGCATTGAGCTCAACATGGCGTTTTTGGATCAACTGGGTGTTGAATTTGCCAACACCATGCAGAATCTAGAAAATCAGATCACAGAACTGGCGGGCCAATCCTTCAATGTCAGCTCACCCAAACAAGTCGGTGAAATCCTGTTTGATAAATTAGGTCTTAAAGGCGGTAAAAAGACCTCTACAGGTCAGTACAGCACCAGCGAAAGCGTATTGGAAAAAATCGAACATCCAATTACTGACCTAATTTTGGAATACCGTGGCCTGTCTAAGTTAAAAAGTACTTATACAGACGGCTTACTCAAACAAGTGAATGATGATACACACCGCGTACATACCAGCTACCATCAGGCGCTGACTGCTACAGGTCGCTTATCTTCAACCGATCCTAACCTGCAAAATATTCCAGTGCGTGAAGACATTGGTCGCCAAATCCGTAAAGCGTTTATTGCGCCGAAAGGTCGCATTCTGCTGGCAGCCGATTACTCGCAAATTGAATTACGCTTAATGGCGCACTTCTCACAAGACCATGCCTTGGTAGATGCTTTTAATCATGGCCAAGACGTTCACCGTCGTACAGCGGCTGAAGTTTTGGGTATTCCTTTAGACGAAGTGACCAGCAATCAACGTCGCCAAGCCAAAGCGGTGAACTTCGGTCTGCTCTACGGCATGTCTGAATTTGGCCTAACTCGCCAGCTTGGCTTTAGTCGTGAAGAATCGCGCAACTATATTGGTAAATACTTCCAGCGTTATCCTGGCGTATTAGACTATATGGAACGCACACGCCAAGTTGCCCGTGAGCAAGGCTTTGTCGAAACTATTTTAGGCCGTCGCTTGTATACGCCAGACATCAATGCCAGCAATAAAATGGTAAAACAAGGTGCTGAACGTGCAGCGATTAATGCCCCTCTTCAAGGCTCAGCAGCGGACATCATAAAAATGGCGATGATTGAAGTAGAAAAAATGCTACCTAAAGATCAGGCCAAAATGCTTCTACAAGTGCACGATGAATTGGTATTTGAAGTTGATGAAGCGATTGCGGATGAGCTTGCACTAAAACTGGCAGAAGTTATGCAATCTGTATTACAACTCTCTGTACCTTTAGTGGTTGAAGTTGGCAAAGGCAATAACTGGGACGAAGCGCATTAATACACACTTCATTTTCCCTCTCCTCTCAGGAGAGGAGAATCTCAGAATACATTCTGAGTTCACAAGGAAAAATGCTCGTAAGCTAAAGCCCTCACAAAAAATAAAGACCTAAAAAAGGACTCCTCGGAGTCCTTTTTTTATTGCACGAATACCAACAAGCTTAAAGACCTGTTAATAGCGCAATCGCAACTTCTTTCATAATGGTTTCTACAACCAAAAGCGCTAAAATCGCTAAAATTGGAGACAAGTCAATCATGCCCATATTCGGCATAATTTTACGAAATGGCGCAAGTAAAGGCTCTGCCAACTCTTGAATCACTTCGATATAAGGTGAACGTGACTGCGTAAACATCACCACCCAACTCAAAATAATCGTCGCAAAAATCAAATAACGACAGAAACGGATCAAGTCCTGAATCATGGTAACAAAGGTCATAATCAGCAAATGCACAGGACTATTCAGTGAAGCCCCAGACAAATGCATCAAACCAAACATTTTTAAAATATACAAAATGATCAGCAAAACCAAAGCCGCCGTGTTCACACGACCTTTTGCCACTGTTGGAAAAATTCGACTGAACACATCAACAATCTTGGTCGCTTTTGCAGTCGACAGTACAACAGGGTTGTAAGGGCTTACCGCCGCCAACTGCATTAAAAACCGGAAGAATACGAGCAAAATTGCGACGTTAATGATAATGCCAAAAATTAGCGCAGAACTTGCACCCATACTTGAACGTTCCTAAATTAAATTACTTAATGCTGTCGCTGAGTTCTTGCGCCAGCTGTTGGCTACGCTTTTGCGCGGCAGCCAAGGCTGCTTGAATATTTTGTGAGATATGCGCGTGATCAAATACTTCAATCGCCGCTTGCGTCGTGCCATTTGGCGACGTCACATTTTTACGCAATTCTGCTGGGCTATTTGCACTGGTAATGGCCATTTGCGCCGCACCCAATGCTGTTTGTAAAGTTAAGGCTGTCGCTACTTTTTCATCTAGCCCTAAATTTTTACCTGCACGAATCATGCTTTCCATCATATAGAAGAAATATGCTGGACCAGAACCCGACACCGCAGTAACGGCATCAATCTGCGCTTCAGTGCTCACCCAAATGGTTAAACCTGTAGAAGCTAGCACTTGGCTTGCCAATTCACGATCTTCTGCCGATACGTTGGCTTCTGCATATAAACCATGTGCACCTGTTTGAACCAATGCTGGTGTATTTGGCATGACACGTACAATACGCGTCGTATCTAATAATGCACCAATGGTTGCCAAGTCAGCACCTGCCACAATTGAAATCACCAGTTTACCATCCAACAAGCCTTTTAAAGGTTGTAAAACACTGGCCAACACTTGTGGTTTTACTGCAAATAATACAATGTCAGCATCGCGAATGGCTGCAATGTTGTCTGTAGTAACGTGTAACTCTTTACTTGCCAAATGTTCACGGACTTTATCTACAGGATCTGAAACAGTAATACGTGTCGGCGGTAAGCCACGTGCAATCAAGCCTCCAATTAGGGCTTGTGCCATATTACCACCACCAATAAAAGTGATATTACTGTTTAATACTGCGCTCATGATTCCAATCCGCTTGTGATATTTTCAACTGTAGAAATTACGTTTGGTCGCCACCCACCTATTACACAATAAGATGAAACAGCCAACCAAAAACCTTTGGGCGTAAAGACGCCTAGCATAACATTATCTATGCTTAATATTTGTATAGTATGACGTTGCCAAGGAAATATTTGTGCCTGTTGAATGGCCTTTTTTAATGGCCACGACCCAACACGGCCCTGCAAATGGATTTTTTCGCCGCCTTGCCGCGGTGTGAGCATCAAAGGCTTATTCAATAGCGCTGGCGACAAACCCATGGCCTGCACATGCCTATTTTCCTGTACTTGAAACTTTCCCGAGAGCACAGTAAACACTTGATGCAAATCTAAGCTTAGGGTGCTTGGCACAGTCTGCTCTTGTGCAGATGCAAGATACTCGGCCTTAGCTAAACGATACATCCAACCAGCAAAACGCACATAATAAAAACCATTCCAATGCAACGCTGCCTGTGCATCCGCTTTGGCCAGTATGACTTCATTAACTAATCGTTGCACCATTTCAAATGCTGGGCGGTACTGTGCCAGACCTTTCATCCACGCAGATAAAAGCTGACGCTGTCTAGCTTGAGGTAAAGCCAAAAGTGTTTCTAAGCACAATGCTTGGCCGGAACCACAGGCTTTTAAATCAGTTTCCAACACTGATGCCAAAATTTCTTCCGCATCTTGCATTAAATAACTCGTACGACTTAAAGCTTGTTGCATTTTAGGATAACGCGACTCAAGCAAGGGCCACAATATTTCACGGCACCATGCACGATCATAATGCGTGTCTAAATTGGTAGGATCTTCAATGTTTTTTACATTTAATTGATGGGCCCATTGGCAAATTTGCTCACGAGATACATCCAAGAGTGGACGCCAAATGGTCATTTCTTCGCGCACATCAACGGCCTGCATGGCTGCTAAACCATGAATGCCTGCACCTGACAATAGTCTGAGCATCAGCGTTTCAGCTTGATCTTGTTGGTGATGTGCCAGCACCAATACTTCATTGGGCGCTAAATGTTGCAGATAGGCATCATATCGAGCTTGGCGGGCTTGGTTTTCTAAATTACCCGTTGCAACCTCAACAGCTTGCACAATGCATGGAATGTTGCGTTGTTGGCATTGCTCAGCTACAAATTCCCCCCAGCTTGCGCTTTGCGACTGAAGCTGGTGGTCTATATAAATGGCACGTGTGTGATTTGGGCACAGCTCAGACATTAAATGCAGCAATAGCATGGAATCCATGCCACCACTGCATCCAATTAAAAACCGAGTCTGTGCTGAAAAAGCTTGGCTTTGACTTAAGAAGCCAGTCCTAAATTGCTGCTGCCAAATTTCATTAAACGTTGGTAACGTGCTTCGCATCGTTCAGTTGCATCCATTGGCTGAAGTTCAGCCAAAGCCTCTTTCAAGACTACTTTTAAATTTTGCATGACTTGTTCAGGATGCACATGTGCACCTTCACCTTCGTCAACCACATATTCCACAATACCCATTTTTTGGAGCTTGTCTGCAGTCAGTGCAAGTGCTTCACTTGCTTGTTCCGCCTTGTCTGCAGTTTTCCATAAAATTGAGGCACAACCTTCAGGTGAAATTACTGAATAAATACTGTGTGAAAGCATCGCCACACGGTCAGCAACACCAATACCGAGTGCGCCACCTGAACCACCCTCACCCAATACTGTTGCAATCACCGGAACTTTCAGGCTCGACATTTGCGCAAGACTCGTTGCAATTGCCTCAGCTTGACCACGTTCTTCTGCACCCACACCTGGGTAAGCACCCATCGTGTCAATAAAGGTAAATACAGGTAAACCAAAACGCTCTGCCATTGACATCAAACGCTGTGCTTTACGGTAACCTTCAGGGTTACTCATGCCAAAGTTATGTTGCAATTTTTCACGTGTGCTACGACCGCGATGTTGACCTACCACCATTACAGGTTGGCCATCTAAACGAGCCAAGCCACCGAGCATAGCGCCATCATCACCAAATAAACGGTCACCATGTAGCGCATCAAACTCAGTGAAAATTTCACTTACATAGTCCAAAAATTGCGGACGCTCTGGATGACGTGCAATTTTAACCGTTGTCCAAGCTTTAGATTGAGCAGCTTTATTTTTCATAGGTCGACCATTATCCCTAAATTAACCTGATCTGTTAATCGATAAATTGTTCCGACTGAATATTCAATTCAATATCCCAATGCTTGAATTGCACTTGTTCATCATGCAAATCTGCTACAAGCAGTGGCCATTGTTTGGCATCACCAGAAACGCTAAGTTGCCATTGTTGCGCATTGAGGGCGACTAATTCAATGGCAGGAAGCATCTCATCGCTACGACTGTGATTAAGTAAAACGGCGAGTCGAAGTAACAAACACAAGTTTAGGAGTTTTGTGCCGCCCACTTTCATCACATCTACACGTGCATCGCTACGTAGCTTACGACGATGATGTGCCACCAAATGTGACAAATGATTTTGATCAATTTGTGAGAAACCTGGAATGTCTGAATGTTGCAATAAATATGCACCATGACGATGGTAACCACTATGACTAATCGCTAAACCGATTTCGTGCAAACAGCCTGCACGACGCAGTAAATCACTGTCATCATTGGTTAATTCAAGCTTTTCTGCCACACCTTCGAACAACTGTTGTGCCGTCGCAACAACGCGTTCTGCCTGTTTTACATCAGCATTATAACGGCCCATTAAAGCATGAACCGAACGATCGCGAATGTCTTCATGCTGGAAACGCCCTAAGAGGTCGTACATCACCCCTTCGCGTAATGCGCCATCCGAATAGACTAATTTTTCGAGTTTTAACACATCAAATACTGCAAATAAAATGGCAATACCTGCTGGCAAAACTGCTCGACGGTCTTCTTTTAAACCATCAAACTCCATATCCGTTACATGAGAATATTTGAGTAATTTATCTTTTAGTTTTTCTAAGCCTTCACGCGTCAGCTCTTCTTGCTCATTACTCCAGCCCATATTTACTGTAATTTGACGGCAAGCTTTAATCGTACCGCTTGAACCGACTACAGTATCCCAGCCAGCAGCTTTATAAGTAGTCGCAAGACCTGAAATTTCTTTGCGTGCTGCGGTAACCGCTTTATCAAAGGCTTTTTGGCTAATTTCGCCATCACTAAAATAGGCTTTGGTAAATGCTACACAACCCATTTGTACCGATTCTGTATGAATTGGCTCAAACTCTTCACCAATAATAAGCTCTGTAGAGCCACCACCAATATCAATCACCAAACGGCGACCACTATTAGCCATGGTGTGTGAAACACCCAAATAAATCAGACGTGCTTCTTCACGACCTGCAATAATTTCTATCGGCTTAGGTAAAATTTCAGCCGCTTTTTGAATAAATTCTTGTCCATTTTTTGCTTGGCGAAGTGCATTGGTAGCCACAATACGTAAACGTTTTGGCTGTACAGACCCCAAACGACCTACAAAACGGGCCAAACATGCCAGACCACGTTGCTGAGCTGCTTCAGTTAAATTTTTATTTTCATCCAAACCTGCTGCCAGCTGTACTTTTTCTGACATTGATGCGACTTTTTTTACTTCGCCATGATCAACACGTGCAATCGCAAGATGGAAGCTATTCGACCCCATATCGATCGCAGCGAGAAGTTCTTCATCAATCAAAAAATCAGACATGATTTCAAATAAACCTATACAGAATTGTGCTTAGAGTAATTCACAACCATGCAATTTAAAAGCCATTTATGTGCATGAAGTAAAAGTGCCATATTTTAGAGCTTAATGTGACAATTGCATGACACGATTGCAACTATCGTCAGCATCAATTAGACAAAATTCAATTTATCTACGAAAATTAAGCAATCCCCCTACATTGTTAAAGGCGGCTATGTAATACTAATAATTATAGAGTCACCTTTAAAAAATTATTCTGGAGCAAAATCCATGTCAGCGAATATCGTAAACACAACTGATGCAAACTTTGAAGCAGACGTATTACAATCTGACGTACCTGTACTTGTAGATTTCTGGGCTGGCTGGTGTGCGCCATGTAAAGCAATTGCACCAGTATTAGAAGTTCTTTCTACTGAATTCGAAGGCAAAGTTAAAATCGTTAAAGTTGACGTGACATCTTGCGAAGCAACTGCAGTGAACTACAACATCCGTAACATTCCTGCTTTGCTTATGTTTAAAAATGGTGAAGTTGTTGCGACTCAAGTTGGCGCTGCACCAAAATCTAAATTAACTGCATTCATTGAAGAAAACATCTAATCTTCAATTAAGTTAAAAAAATTAAAAAATACGCGACCTTGTGTGGCGTATTTTTTTTGCTGATAAATTGACAAAAAATCGAATCTCTCTTATATTGCATGCTCAAGAAATAAAGGATCTTAAATCCTCTCAGTTTCTTATGAGACTCAACACATAAGATGCCGCTCGGCTAAGAATTTGTTATTCACATTTCTCTTCTAACAATGAATCAGACCTCTGAATTGTGATTGTACATATTCAATTGCTTTCGTTTTATTGTATCCCTGCGGCCTAATGTTGCTCCCTTTCTAACCTGTATCTCAGAATTTTAGATTCTATCTGACCACCTATGAATTTAACCGAACTCAAGAAAAAACCGATTGGCGAACTCATCAAGATTGCCGAGTTTATGGGCCTTGAAGGAATGGCGCGTAACCGTAAGCAAGACATTATTTTTGCCATCTTAAAGCGCCATGCAATGAATGGCGAAGAGATCTTTGGTGATGGCGTTTTGGAAATTCTGTCAGATGGCTTCGGCTTTTTACGCTCAGCGGCTGGCTCATATTTAGCGGGTCCTGATGACATTTATGTCAGCCCTTCACAAATTCGTCGTTTTAACCTGCGTACTGGCGATACCATTACCGGCACAATCCGACCACCGAAAGAAGGCGAACGCTATTTTGCCCTTCTTAAAGTAAACCAAATTAACTACGACACGCCTGAAAACTCTCGTAACAAGATTTTATTTGAAAACTTAACGCCATTATTCCCAACTGAGCAATTGGTTATGGAATTGGGTAACGGTACAACTGAAGATTTAACTGCACGTGTAGTTGACTTGGTTGCCCCAATTGGTAAAGGCCAACGTTCAATTATTGTTGCACCGCCTAAAGCGGGTAAAACGATGTTATTACAAAACATCGCGCAATCAATTGTTCGTAACAATCCTGAATGCTTCTTGATTGTCCTTCTGATTGACGAACGTCCTGAAGAAGTAACAGAAATGGAACGTACAGTTCGTGGTGAAGTGGTTGCATCAACATTTGATGAATCACCTGCGCGTCACGTACAAGTTGCTGAAATGGTCATTGAGAAAGCCAAACGTTTGGTTGAGCATAAGAAAGACGTTGTGATCTTACTTGACTCGATTACACGTTTAGCACGTGCTTACAACACCGTGATTCCTTCTTCTGGTAAGGTGCTCACAGGTGGTGTAGACGCGCATGCGCTTGAACGTCCAAAACGCTTCTTTGGTGCTGCCCGTAATATTGAAGAAGGTGGTTCACTCACCATTATCTCAACTGCATTGATTGAAACAGGCAGTAAGATGGATGAAGTGATCTACGAAGAATTCAAAGGTACAGGTAACCAAGAAATTACCCTTGATCGTCGTATTGCAGAAAAACGTGTGTTCCCTGCAATGAACATCAAGAAATCTGGTACGCGCCGTGAAGAGCGTTTAATGTCTGAAGACAACCTACGTAAAGTATGGATTCTACGTAAGCTACTGCATACGCAAGACGAACTTGCTGCGATGGAATTCCTACTTGATCGTATGAAAGAAACCAAAACGAATGATGATTTCTTCGACCAAATGAAGCGTAAAGCGACAAACTAATCGATGTAAATTTTAAAAGGCCATCTATAACGATGGCCTTTTTATTTGGTTGACTTTGTTTACATAAATACACAATCCACTCAGCCATTTGTAAAGTTTTTTTCAAGTGAATGATTATAAAAATAATTTTATTAAAAACCCTATTGTTTTTAGGGGGTTATTTAGCATTTATCCAATATATTTCTTTTCTTTGATTGTTATTTTCTGTTAAAAAAAGCCACTTTTTAACCAATTTTTTAAGTTTTTTGCCTGTGAAGCAGTAGCATTTCAAAATACTCAGTGATAGCATATTCGCATACCAGTTACACTGCTCTGCATTGTTCATACCTAATAAAAATTAGGCATAATAAAAGCAAATAACAGTGCTAACTAAGGTTTTTTTTAATCTCATATTTAGAGAGTGATGCCATGTTATTCAAAAAAATCGCTGTTGCTGCTGCAGTTGCTACTACTTTAGCTTTCGTTGGTTGTGCTAAAAAAACTGAAGAAGCTCCTGCTGCTGCTGCTTCTGAAGCTGTAGTTGCTGCTTCTGAAGCTTCTGCTGCTGCTGACGCTGCTGCTGTTGAAGCTTCTGCTGCTGCTTCTGAAGCTACTGCTGCTGCTTCTGAAGCTGTTGCTGCTACTTCTGAAGCTGCTGCTTCTGAAGCTAAATAATCTAAACGATTATAAAGCACAAAAAGAGAGCCATTTGGCTCTCTTTTTTATTACAACAACAAATCTCAAAACACAATAAACAGAAAGATCAGTACACAATTAGCTTTCACCAGAACGACTGCCCTAGCATCTCTTCCCATATAGATCGATTAAGATCCTCTATCTTGCTATGAATGGACAATAAAAAAAGCAGATCAATCGATCTGCTCATTTCCAACGCGTTGACGGAATTTTTGTCCCGCACGGAAGGTTACTACACGGCGTGCAGAAATCGGAATTTCTTCACCCGTTTTCGGGTTACGGCCTGGGCGCTGACGCTTATCACGTAGCTCAAAGTTACCGAAACCTGAAAGTTTGACTTGCTCGCCTGAGATTAGCGCTTGGCTAATCTCATCGAAGAATAACTCGACCATTTGTTTCGCTTCACGACGGTTTAAACTCGTGAGCTCACTTAAATGATCAGCCATTTCTGCTTTTGTTAGTGCTGTCATGAAGCCCTCAATGTCGCCTGGTAAGTGTTTTCTAACACTTGGAGAATATTATCCATACCGGATTTGATCTCAGCATCTTCAAGAGTACGTGATGGGTGCTGCCAAAGTAATGCAAATGCCAATGAGCGCTTGCCTTCTTCAACACCTTGACCAGTGTACACATCGAACAACCAAGTAGAGTCTAAAAGCTCACCACCCGTTTTTCCGATAAGTTGCTGAATTTCGCTAACATTAATCTTATCACTAATTAAAAGCGCAATATCACGTCTTACCGACGGAAAACGTGATAATTCTGTAAAATTAGATACATAAGTTTGCAAAACAGCCTGTTGATCGAGTTCTGCAACCCAAGTCGTACTTAAATCCAATTCATCTTCTAAAGATGGGTGTAAGCGACCTAAGTAACCAATCGACTTTCCATTAACCAAAATTTCTGCAGATTGACCAGGATGTAACCATGCACGCTCAGAACGTACATATTCCACCTCTAAACGACCTGCTGCTAAAACTTCTTCAACATCGCCTTTAAAGTCAAAGAAATCCATTGGCGCTGCTTTACCATGCCAAGATTCAACATTACGTGGGCCTGTCGCAATCATCGCAAATGTTGGGATTTGTTTTAGATCATGAATAGATGCTGCATCTTGATAGTCAAAGCGCAAACCAAGCTCATAGAAACGTACACGGCTTTGCTGACGATTCACATTGTATTGCACACATGGAATCAGACTTGAAAGCAAGGTAGAGCGCATCACTGCCAAATCACTTGAAATTGGGTTTGCCAATGCCAATGGATTCACTGCTGGATTCAACTGTTTTTCAAGCTTCAAATCTGCAAAGCTAAAGCTGATTGCTTCTTGGTAACCTAAAGCCACAACCGTTTGGCGTAATTGAGCAAGCTCAAATTGGTCTTGGTATTTTGCCAATTTCACATCAATAACAGGCAGACTGATTTGAATATTGTCATAGCCATGAATACGCGCGACTTCTTCAATGAGGTCTTGATAAATGGCCATATCATAACGATGTGATGGTGGCACAACAGTCCATTCACCTGCAGCATGTACAGTGACATCACAGCCTAAACGCGTTAACGCATCTGCAATAAATTCGCCATCTACGCTATAACCAAGAAGTTGATCAACCTGCGCTTGTTTTAATTCAATCGCTTCACGTGTAGGCAATACATTGGCTTGCTCTGCTACAGTGATTGGACCAAAGTCACCACCAGCAAGTTCAGCAATGAGCTGAGATGCGCGGTGCATGGCAATCATTGGTAATTCAAAATCTACACCACGTTCATAGCGCTGAGATGCATCTGTATGCAAACCAAAGCTACGCGCACGACCTGCAATCGCAAGTGGTGCAAAGAATGCTGATTCTAAGAAAATTTCTTTGGTTTCATCTGTTACTGATGAAGACAAACCACCCATGATGCCTGCGATTGCCAATGCTTTTTCATCATCTGCAATGACCATCACTTTTTCGTTCAGCTCAACTTCTTGCTCATTTAAAAGCGTTAACTTTTCAGCAACAGTTGCTTGACGAACGTGTACAGCACCTTGAACTTTACCGCCATCAAATGCATGTAGTGGTTGGCCCAACTCCATCAATACATAGTTGGTAATGTCGACCAAAATGCTATGCTGACGAATACCTGAACGAGCAAGCGCACGCTCCATCCATTCAGGTGTTGGTGCTTTGGTATTAACGTTTTTAATGACACGACCTAAATAACGAGGACAACCTTCAGTTGTAACTACAACTTTTTTCTCATCCGCAATGGTTGCAGCCACTTCTTTAATTTCAGGTGCAGTCACAGCCAATTGGTTAATCACACCAATTTCACGTGCAATACCACGGATACTGAAACAGTCACCACGGTTTGGTGTAATGCTAATATCAATCACGTGATCATCTAGGTCTAGATATTCACGAATATCCATGCCCACAGGCGCATCTGCAGGAAGCTCTAACAGACCATCGATTTTGTCTTCTAAATCAATTTCTGACGCACCGCACAGCATGCCTTGTGATTCAACACCACGAAGTTTGCCTTTTTTGATTTTAAAATCACCTGGAAGTACAGCACCAATGGTTGCAACTGGTGCTTTCATGCCTTCACGTACGTTGGGCGCGCCACATACAATTTGTAAAGGCTCAGCTGTACCAATATTTACTGTGGTTACACGTAAACGGTCTGCATCTGGATGTTGTACAACTGTCAAAACTTCACCCACTACAACACCTGTAAAAGGCTTTGCTGCTGGATCCATATCGTCGACTTCTAAACCAAGCATCGTCAGCTGGTCAGATAAAGTATTGCTATCAATGGCTGGATTAACCCATGTACGCAACCAATTTTCGCTAATTTTCATAAATTCATTTCCTTAATCTCCCCTAGCCCCTCTTTTAAATAGAGGGGAAGCACATCTGCCCTTTAAGGCAGGAAAGTCCCCCTTTTACAAAGGGGGATTTAGGGGGATTTCAATAATTTTCAAATAACTGTTTAAATTCGTTTAAGCAAATTGGCGTAAGAAACGCACGTCATTTTGGTAGAACATACGTAAGTCATTGATGCCATAACGCAACATTGCAAAACGTTCTACACCTAGACCAAATGCAAAGCCTTTGTATTTGTCTGGATCAATACCTGCTGAACGTAATACGTTTGGATGCACCATACCGCAACCCAATACTTCTAACCATTTGCCACGCTCATCCATAATGTCCACTTCAGCACTAGGCTCAGTGAATGGGAAATAAGATGGACGGAAACGTACTTTTAAATCTTTTTCAAAGAATTCATTTAAAAGATTAACCAACAAGCCTTTTAATTCTGCAAAGCTGGTGTTTTCAGCAACGTATAAACCTTCAATTTGGTGGAACATTGGTGAATGCGTTTGGTCAGAGTCACAGCGGTATACACGACCCGGACATACAATGCGAATCGGTGGCTGTTGTGTTTCCATGGTACGGATTTGCACACCAGAGGTATGCGTACGAAGCAAGTGATTCACATCAAAATAGAATGTGTCATGCATTGCACGTGCTGGGTGATGACCAGGAATATTGAGGGCTTCAAAGTTGTGATAGTCATCTTCCACTTCTGGGCCTGTTGCAACAGTAAAACCAGCTTTGGTAAAGAACTGACAAATACGCTCTTGCACCTGTGTTACCGGGTGAATACTACCAATCGCTTGGCCGCGACCTGGTAAAGTAATATCAATTGTTTCGCTTGCCAGTTTTTGTTCTAGCGCCGCTTTTTGTAATTGAGTTTGGCGTTCAGTTAAAGCCGCGTTAATCGCTTCACGCACAGCGTGAATAGCTGCACCGTGAACCTTACGCTCTTCAGGGTCCATTTTACCCAGTGCTTTAGATTGTTCCGCGAGCTGGCTTTTTTTACCCGTAAACTGCACTCGAACTTGATCAAGTGTAGCAAGGTCATCTGCTGCTGCAATCGCAGCGAGCGCTTCAGTGGTCAGGGCTTCCAGTGACATAGTAACTCTCAAAGCAACAATTTAGAAAAATATAAAAACCCCATATTCTAACAGTTTTTGAACGCGATGATGAAGCGCATTCATAAGTAAAAATTGCAATAGCATCAAGAATTAAAAAAAGTATAAGATAGGCGCATTATCAATGAGATCTTTCATTATGGCGCTCGATCAAATTTGGAAACAGCAACTGACACTGGTTACTTATGGAAATGAGTTTTTAGCACAAAATCTAAGTTTTCAACGCTGGGTACAGCATGCTATTTTCGATCAGCACCATTTTGTGTTTCGTGACTTAATGTCACAACATTTGTTGGCACAGCATTTTCAAATTTGGTTAGAAGGCTTAAAAAAACAAGGTGTTCAGCGTATTAGTCTGCACCGCTCTGCACTATTGAATGACGAACAAAATCCTAATGCCAATGTTGAGCTTCTACCTATTGCGCACTTTATTGTGAGCCATGATGCCCATAAAAAGCAGGCTTGGATCTTTGGTAAAGAGTTAGCAGAATGGTACACCGCAGACAATGATTATGAAGCGCCTGCATCTCAACGATCTACATTACGTCTTGAGACATTTTGGCGCTTTGACTTAAATAATGCTTTAGCCAAACGAATAGATAGCGACTTACAACAACCCAATTGGGATGATATTCAGCTTTATACTGACAATGAATTATTTGATAGCAAATTTGCCAAAGGTTTTGTTGAACCAACTGAGCTAGATAGCCCTTATTATGGGCTGAATCACGAGCAACTGCAGAATGATGTAAGCGCGCTGTCTTTATTGCCGACAGATTATCAAGCGGATTATGCACATCAGACCTTACTTCGCTTAGATGCACTGAATACTTTTATTCAAGACAAAATTCAGCATCCATACAACGCTGAAGGTGAAGCACTACCAGCAGAAGAACAGCTGAATATGCGTCATTTTTCGCAAAAGTTAGATGATCTTCGCAGTAAGTTTATTGTCAAAGTTGCCAACCACTATAAAACTGCACGTTTGACTGCAAAAGCGGTGCCTTCACCTTTTGACAGCAGCGATGCGCCAAAGGCCGGCAAAACCTATGCAAAACCGGCTGCCGATGACAGCAAAAACAATAAAACCGGGGTTTTTGCGCTGATTATGGTGACAATTGTTATCTGTCTCTGCGCCTATTATTTTGGTCTTTAAACTGAGCCCAGCCATACTCAGCCCGGTATCCCCGCCAGCTTGCTAAAAGCATCCGTCAGGATGCTTTTTCAGCCGGTTAAGCGGTAATCAAATAATTAAACGGCCTGATTTCAATCTGCACTTTATGCTCTCCAGCATGCTGATTAATATAATGATTGACTGATACAACCTCACCTTCCAGCTGCGCATCCGGCCCATACATAATTTTGACAGATTCGCCTTTACGCGGAATCATCTGCAATTCAAGCGTGATCGTACCCTGCCCCATTCCTCTGATTTCAGCCAGCATATTCTTATCCTTGTGTTTTTTGCTCTCTACATTAGGCATGGCGCAAAGCGCGTTATAAAGATTAGTTCTGTAACTGGGCTGCACTTTTTATTGATTAAACATCTAAACTTAAATATCTAAACTCAAACATCAAAAACATAAGCGTCCAGTTGTTCTAAAAACGCATCGACTGCAGTTGGTGATTCTAATCGAATCCATTGAATATGCTGATATTCCGGCGCTTTCATCATCTGCTGATATTTTTCCCGATTCTTTTTATGGGTCTTAATCATCCACCAAACGATAGAATCACGGCCAAACATCCGCCATAAGCTTTCCTGATTATTTGAATCCGGCCAAAGATCTTGTTTGGACTTGGCCCGAGAAATTGCGCGCGTTACAGAGCGGTATAAATTGACCGGAAACGGCAGATCCAGCCAAATTACTGTATCTATTTCCGACCATTTCACCGGAATCGCCCGGGTATAATTTCCATCGATGACATAACCATTTTTTGCTTTGGCAATTTCAGCTTCGATACGCGCAAAAAAGATTTCGTCAGGACACTCCTGCCAGTCATCCAGCCAAAACAGGTTATCCAATTCAATATAATGCAGCGCTAATTTTTCCGCCAAAGCTCTGGAAAAGGTTGATTTTCCCGTGGCTGAAGTACCGACTACGTTTATTCTTTTCAGTGTCATGATGATCCGCTTGAGTCCGGTGAATCATTATCAAGATAACAGCATTCAATTCGATGGTTAAATTTTATTCTGCGCTGCCGTCAGATGCACTTTCATCGGCATCAATAGAATCCGGTTCAATTGCAGCCTCAAACCCCACTGTGCGCAGACGGTATTGATCCCATCATTTTGCCCTTAGCATTCATTTATGCCTGCTTCCCTCCTGATCTGCACGCCGTATAAAAAACAGAACATCAAGCCGCGCCCAGCTGAATGATTTGGGCCTGCCCGCGGTTATGATGAGCGCGCGCCATAAGACTGCCTTCCCGCACTGAGCGCAAAGCGGCAAGTATATGCGCGGGTTTTCATCTGAGCATTTAAATACATTAAGCAGCTGCACGGCAGCATGACCAAAACCAAACATTGAAATCACGGCATAACGCGCAAACTTCCGTCCGGGACGCGGCGCCAGCCCAGCCCAGCCCAGCCCAGCCCAGCCCAGCCCAGCCCAGCCCAGCCCAGCCTATTCATTTTCAAATAAAATGCAGCGCTGAGCATCGCTCAAATATTCAAAATTTAAATATAATAACCAAATACTTAAATATAAAATTTCAACATAATTATTATGAGGCTTTATGAAAACAGAATTTGCCATTTACGCTAAAAAACCGCTGATTTCATGGCCAACAAGTTTAATGCTTATTTTACTGGGCATTGTGATGATCATTGTTATACCTTTTTTCAAATGGTTTAGAGATCAGGCTCAACCGCTTAACCTCAGCATAGTGATTGAATACCTGCAATACACCCTGAAAAATTTCCCGATTTACGAGCTACAAGCTGATCATACTCAGCTGATACTGATCTACATCGTATCTGTAATTGTCATTGATTACTTAAAAACGCAGATTAAACTAGTCATTACGCCTGATAAAATTTATTACCGCTTGTGGAAAATGCCTCTCAGCACATTCATTCAGCGGCAGGAGGTAGAATACTGTCAATTTGCCATTCTTGGTATAACCCGCCCAAAATGGATCTCATGGATGCAGCGTCCCATTTTTCAGACTGCCAACAAAGCGAATCCACAGCTTTTATTCTTCCCCCTTAAAAATGTTCAATCTCAATTGCACCTTGCATGCTTAAGTGAACATGAAAAAGGGCAGCTGATTCAAATACTCAAACAATATTATAATTTTCAGGATGATATTGCGGCGCTGACGCTTTCGCAAGAAGATCTGCAAAATTTAATTCTTCAAACCAAGATCAGCCCGCGGATCGCCTACCTGCTTATCGGCAGCGTTCCTATTGGTATTTTGGGCTTATATTTAAACGCGCAAGCCCAGTTCTTTTATATTTCCAATTATCCGGTTTTGCTGTGTTTGGCCATTATTTTTCTGCTGATTTTCATTCCAAGCGTATTATGGATACAAAAAGATATTCCCAAAATAGCGTTTACAGGAAGCATGCTGTCCAGTACATTTTTAACGCTGAGCCTGAGCTTTTTTCTGATGCCGGTATTGCATAGTTATTATGCTTTGCATTTTGGCACTCATAAAATGACCGGTGCGCAATTGCTCTCAATGGATGCAGGCGGCCAAAAATGGCGCTTATTAGACAATCAGCAAACTTTTTATATTTTACCCAAAACACCCTTTTACAACCCGAACCTTAAAACCCATGAAATTTATGAATTTCCCATTTATTATCATTGGCATAACTATCATTTCCAGCATAGCGAGCTTGCCCTGGTTCAGCTCAAAACCAAAACAAAGCCCGGGTAATATCCGCCCGCCCGGCATAAGAATTTTAAGCAAAAAAGACCGCTAAAAGCGGTCTTTTTTGCATTCTAGTATTCACTTTGTACGGCATTAAAATACTTTCTGCCAGCTGAGCCAGATTTGGTGATCATCACGCTGTGAGATCTGCACCGGTTTATCCCCCAGCGCAAATCCGGCATCTGCCTGTAAAGTGCCCAGCAGATCATTGCTCCATGCGATGCCTGCCCCAGCAGAACGCAGCGAAATAGTATTTTTTTCAGTGAGGCTGTCCCATACAGAAGCATTCAGCTTCAGTTTAGCTGCATCAAAAAAAAGTTTGCCGTTAAGCTTATTGCTGGCGCTTGACCACAAATCCTGACGCAGTTCAATCGATGCAGTCAGTCCTTCTGATCCTGAAATTGCGCTGTTTTTATAGCCTCGCATAAAACTTGGACCGCCGACATAAAATGCTTCTGAACTGTCTAAATTATCCGGGCTATAGAAACCTGCAGCCGAAAGATAGAGCTGACTGCTGCTGCCTAATTTTTGCAGGCGTGATGCGTTCATTTGAGCTGATAAAAAATTGCCGTCAGTTTTCCGCGTTAATGCATCAATTGCTTTTGTATCTGCAGATTGAAGATCAAGTTTGCCAAAATTCAGCGCTGTATAGAGCGTATTGATGCCGGCTCCGAAAAGGCTGTCGGTACTGCTGTGATTTAAATTCAGCTGCAGCGCATCGACACGGCGGTGATTTTCATACTGCGCTGAGCGGATATCATCTTCAATCTGCTTACGGCTCAGTGCCAGCCCAAAGGCGGTTTGACTGCGCATGCTTTGCTGGAGCCAAAGCGAAGCCTCTTCCGCTGAACCCTCATAGCCTAAATTTTTAAGCTCCTCACGCAATTCATATTTCAAATATGAATAGCTGGCGCCCAACTGTGTGCCATAGCCATTAATAAATGCGCTGTATCCTGCTTTGCCGTAATTCACACCTTTGCCGCTGCTGAGCACATCCAGCGACAGCTGGTCACCCAATCCTGCAATGCTGTTGATACGCACACCTGCTGAAGCTCGAGCTTCCCCTGTATATTTACTTCCAGCATTATCTGCGCCTGCATAAGCCTGAATTTTTTGCGCCGGCGTCAGCAGGAGACTTAATTCTGTTTCACCTAGAGCGTTGCCCGGTGTTAAGGCCGCTTCACTTTTTACACCATGCAGCTGATTAAATCTGACTGAAAGCATATCTAAACTGCTGTCGCGCAAAATCTGCCGCGACTGTAAAGGCGTTTCAATTTGCCTAATTAGCCAAGGCAGCGTATTGGTCTGATTGCTGACCTTTACGCCATTCACGGCCGTTTCTATAATCTGAATCTGCACCTCGCCATTGTTAAGATTTTGCACAGGCAAAAATGCATAACTGAAGCTGTAGCCATGAGATGCATAATAGTCACTTATTCGGTCAGCCGCCTGCTGAAGACCTGCTAAGTTTTGCGTTTTGCCTTCAAGATCCGCAATTTCTTTTTTCAGTATGGATTCAGTAAACTGCGTATTCCCGCTTATATTAAATTGCTTTACAAATATAGTCTGACTGCCTTGAATTGTGCCATTTGGCTGGACCGGAACAGGTAAAGGCTTTGATTCAGGCTCCTTCATCTGCGGCTGCATCTGCTGCTGCAGCAGCTGTCCAGCATTTGGAATCGTTTCTGCAAAACACATGGTTACTGCTGCCTGCAGCATCAAGAATAGTGCAGATTTTTTTAAACTTCTGCTCATCAGATCTTTATTCACTTTTACATTCCCCCATATACGGCGTTTTTTCAACGATGCCGCATCTATTTTTATTCAGCTTATTCTGCTTTATTAGCGCATATTGCCAATAATCGAGCTTCGGCTGTCCTGCAGTTTCTTAACAAAATTTGTCATTTGCTCAAAAGCTTCATTGCGCTTATTTGACAGACTCTGCAAGCGCAGCATATCCATCTGCTGACTATTGGATAACGAATCTATTTGGGATTTTGTATTGTTTATAGAAGCGGATAATACGCTTTTACTGATTTTATTATCCGCAATGAGGGCAGTGACTGAAACACCAGCCTTAGCCGCGGCTTCCAGCCACTTCTTATACTCTGGACTATTTACAATATTTGGCCCTAGCATCAGATGAGTTTCATCCTTCTTAAATAACGCCAATAAGCCGTTGCTTGCTGCCAATACATCATTGAGCTTAGCAATTTGATCATTTTTTGCCTGCACAGCATTAATCTGAGCCGCAAGCTGGTTTTCAAGTAATTCTGCTCTTCGCGATTGCACCTCTAAAAGCGCGGTTTCAATATCAAGCCCCTGAATAATACCAGCATAGCTGCTGCCAGTAAGGCTGATACTATTGCCAATTGCGCCGATACCTGCGGCAGAACTGCTTCCCCCTGCAAAACTGCCTCCTCCTGCAGCAGGGAGTTTAATATTGCCCTGCGCTGTAAATTTCAGGTCTCCTAAGCTGTAGTTGGAAGCATCCGGCCCAGTCAGTACAGCATCATAAAGATGTACTGTTTTTTGATTTCCTGGCTTATTGTCTTCAAACCGGCCTTTGGCATTCAGCACCAATTGATCCCCGCCAATCTTCCCGCCCAATACTGCATTTTGCGTATTGATAGAGGCATAGAAAGTGCCATCATCTGAAGTTGTAATTTTATCCGCCACAATCACGCCTGAAATGCTCGAAATGATTCTGCTGTATATGTCAGCCTGTAAATTTAATGACGGATTGATCAGCTCATAATTTGAAGCGTCTTTGCCAGCCAGCTGCAGGCTCAGCCATACATTTTTATTTTCACCAGCATTTTTATCTTCAAATTGCCCCTGCGCATTAATATGCAGGTCATCCAAGCCCACTTTGCCTTTCAGCACACTCATCCCTGTATTAATATCGGCATAAGCTATTCCGTCATAGGTTTTGCTTTGTGCAGATAAACCTTGAACCTCTGTAATCAAAGCTTTGGAGATATTCGCCGTGCCTTCAAAGCCTGCCAGCGCCGTATCTTTCAGTTTGTAGTTCAGCGCGTCTTTACCTATGAGCAGCAAGCTGTTGAGTGAAACATTTTTGCCTGTACCTGCATTTTTATCTGCAAAAACGCCATTGACCCAAATACCTAAATCATCGCCGCTGACTTGTCCATCGAAACTGACGCCGCGGGTATCAAACTCTGCTTTGATAGTCCCGTCATAGACTTTATCCGCTGCCTTCAGGCCGTTGATTCTACTGATTTCCGCCTGCTGTATATTCGCTGTTAAAAAAAGATTTTGATCATAGAGCTGATAATTTTTCGCATCCGCCCCAATAAGCGCAAGATCAGAAAGAATGACTTGCCTGTCTGTACCTGCATCTTTAGCAGCAAAGGCGCTGCTGCCAATATTCAAAGAAACTGAATCTCCTAGAATCACTCCATTTAAAACGGCGCTGTTCTGACCGATCACTGCATTCACTGTGCCGTCATATACTTTATCCTGCGCCTGAAGTCCTGAAATGCCTTGAATAACAGCCTTCTCAATCACGCCATTCAGCCAGGGCGCATTTGCCGACAGCTGATAATTGGCTGCATCGGCACCATGGATCTGCAAGCCTTCCAACTTGGCAATTTTGGCGCCTGCATCTTTGCTGCCAAAACTTGCTCCCTCGGCATAAAGAATCACATTATCGCCTTGGATCATGTCTGCTGACATTGCATATTGACTGTAGAGCGGCGCAGACAGTTTTCCATCATAGGTTTTGATAATCGTCCCAAAGCCGCTGTTATCCGAAATAACTTTCTGCGTGATATTCGCAGAAGCTGTGTACGGTGTATTTTGCAGCTGATAATTTTGAGCATCGGCCCCAGTCAGCACCAGATCTGAAATATAAACTGTTTTATTCTGTCCCGCATTCTTATCTGAAAATATGGCTTTTCCTCCGCTCAAGGCAACAAAATCGGAAGCAATTTTGCCATTCAGCTGCGCACGCCAGAGTTCAGCCTCTGCAGCATCTGTACCGTCATACACTTTGTCTTTTGCCAGCAGCTGGCTTACCGTCAAATCCGCTTTTTCAATATCCGCCGACAACACTGACGAATGTCCTTCCAGCTTATAATTCGACGCATCTGCACCAGTTAAATTCAGGCTGCCGATATAGACGGTTTTACCCTCTCCTGCATTTTTATCTGCAAAGCTTGCAGTACCGGATGCACTCAGTTCATCGCCTTGAACTTTGCCAGAAAGAACAGCACTGGATGCATCCAGCAGCGCATTGACCGTGCCGTCATAAGTTTTATTCAATGCTTTTAAACCGCTGTCTATGCGGATTTCAGCCTGATGGATGTCTGCTGCTGCGGTTAAGCCGTTTTGCAGCAGCGTGCTTGACAGCGCATAGTTGCCTGCATCCGCACCGCTCAGCTGCAAATTGCTGACTTGCGCGGACTTTGCCGAACCGGCATTTTTGTCGATAAAGCTTGCACTGCCGGTTAGAGAAATGCTGTCATTTTCAACCTTTCCGAAGAGCATTGCATCTGCAGCATTCAGTGATGCATTCACTGTGCCGTCATAGGTTTTGCTCAAGACTTCTATCCCGCTGATACTATCGATGACTTTTTGAAAAATAAACGCTGACGACGTCAGATTAGATGCAAGCTCATAATTCTGCGCATCAGCGCCATTCAAGGTGACATTGTACAAGCTCACCGTTTTGCTGCTGCCTGCATTTTTGTCGGAGAACTGCGCACTTCCAATTGAAACTGAGACCTGATCTGCCCCAAACAGCCCTGCCGCAACAGCATTTGCATTCACTTGTGCAGTCAGCAGCCCATCGTAGATTTTATCTGCAACCGCATTGCTGATCTGATAGATCTGCGCTTTGCTTAACGTGATATCGCCTTGAGAAAAGATCAAATCGTAGCCGTTTTGTACTGAATACAGCCCAGCCAGCTGAGAATGGCCTAATCCCGCATTTTTAATGCCTCCGGTATAAACAGCAGATCCGAGAATTTTTGAAGCATCTGCCCAATCATCCAACACCGTATAGCTGCTGCTGTTTTGCATCTGGCCATTATATGCGCCACTGTAGTCATCCGCTTTTACTGTCAGAGGTGTTAAAAATGCTTTGAGCAAAGGTGCAGTCTGCCCTTCATAAATCCGCCAAGCGCCATTCATTCCAGCCCTGTCTGCAACAGACCAGCCCAAAACTGAATAGGCCGCGCTATTTTTTTCCTGTCCAGCCATAAATGCAGCAATTGCACCTGAGCTGTCCCAAACCTGCTGTGAACCATCAGCATTCAACGCATAAGCTTCTTTGATAACGGTACTGTACACTTCACCAGCAAGCGCCCCTGACATATTATCCGCCTGCACATTGACATCTGCATAAGCGCGTTCAATGCTGCTGAAATAGGATGAGCCAACCAAGCCGCCGGCATAGTTCTGCGCTGCAACTTTGCCAGTAACGAAACTGTTGCTGATATGAGTACTCGATATGCTGCCGGCCAAACCGCCAATATTGTCATCTCCTGAGACATTAACATTCATCAAACCGATATTGCGGATATCCGCATCTAGCGTCTTGCCAAACATCCCCCAGTTACTGCCTTGCCCCTGGCCGCGCTGCACAGCATGAACAGTCAAATTTTCAATGATATGACCTAAACCGTCAAAACGGCCAGTGAATGAGCGGTTGCCACTGTTTGGGCCAGTACCTTCAATCAGCGTACCGACAGGCGAAAAATTGGCAAGCGCAGCCGCATCAATATTGCTGCCTAAAGCATAATTGCCGCTGAGATCATCCTGCATGTTCTGCACAGCATGGATATCCGTCAAAACATGAAAAGCCTTAAAATTCTGTACATCAGAACCGCGCTGAATGCTGAAATTCAAGCCCTGCTGCAAATGCACCGGCGCTTGAATATAATAATCTGCATAGATAGGCTTCATCATCTGTTCATCAGCATCAAAGATCTCACTAATGCTGCCGTCAGCACTTTGCTGACCGTATTTCAAATGCAGCTGACCGCCTGCACCTTTGCCGGCATCAATGACATGATTGATGTAAATATCATTATAAGCATCCAGTGTCAGCGCTTTTCCGCTGTCCCATGCAACAGCGTCTTCAATGATAATATCGCCTTTTCCGGACGTATCCGTATTTACCGCGCCGGATGCTGAAGCCTGCGTCAGGCCCGTTTGCACAATCACATCCGTCGTCTTTAACGCAGCGCTTAATGCAGCGCCGGTTATATGGCCATTCTGCCCGACTTTAAAATCCACAGGATCAATCAGCCACTGTCCCTGTTTTGCGCCATGTTCCGCCTCTGTGCTGACTTTAGCCGCATCAGAAACATGAACCGCCGCAGCCGAAGTTTCGATAAACCCGCCATTCTGACCATTTTTGCCTTCAGCAGCCAATGTTCCAGAAATATTGCTTTGCCCATTCGACATATCGCCTAATAGCACAATTTCGCCCTTCGCATTTGTCTCAAGACGGTTAGCTTGGATATAGCCGCTATGGTTGACGACCGCTCGGCCCAGCTGCTTTTCTGCAGCAGCCGTTAAATGCACAGTTCCATTATCTGCAATAATGGCGCCGCCATTGTCGACCAGCGCCTGCAGCGCGCCCTGATCAATGTCATAGCTGGCTAGTTTTCCATTTTGCAGCGTAATGCGCACTTTTTCCGCTGCGGTCAGTTCCACACGGCCATTTGGTGCAGTAATTTCACCGGTATTTTTAACGGCTGAAGCAATCAGCGCAACCGTGCCTCCATGCGCAGCAGTGATTTTCCCATGGTTTTCAACAGACGCTGCTTTGCCATTGCCGGAAAAACTGAATTTTCCCTGAAACAAATCCTGATCTTGCAAATCTAAAGTAGAAGCTACAATCCCTCCGGCATTGACCTGCGCTGTTTTGGAAAATAGCACGCCATTTGGATTAATCAAAAAGACTTGGCCATTGGCATTCAGCCTGCCCATGATTTGGCTGCCATTACTGTCCAACACCCTGTTCACTGCAATAGAGGAATTATTTGGCTGAACAAAGTTAACCTCTGCCTGACTGCCGATATTGAATGTATTCCAGCTTGCTGATAAATTCTGACTTTGCTGCAGTACATTCAGCGTGTTGCCAGACTGTTTAAATTCTGCGCTGCCTGCAATCACCTGCTGGCCTGTTGGCAATGCAATATCACTGATCGCTGCGGATACACTGAAAGACAATAATGAAAGTGCCGGCAATACCAGCAAGCTGAGATAATTTGAATAGATTTTAGACGATGCCTTATTTTTTTTAACGGCAGCACACGATGCGCCTGCTGCATTTTTTGCAAGTTCAGATACTGCCTGCCAGCAAGATTTATTCTTATTCCAAATGATTCTATATATTTTGTTCATTTTTCACCCAATAGCAAAGCTAAATGAAGCTATTAGAACATTAAACAAAAAACAGTCATATCACTTAAATTTGGGATATTTTTCCATTCATCCTAAAATTAGGCCCAAAAAAAAGACCGCTAAAAGCGGTCTTTTTTTATCATCTAAGATGATTAAGCAGCCAATGCGCCTTTAGCTTTTTCAGCTAAAGCTGCAAATGCAACTGAATCATGCATAGCGATGTCAGCAAGTACGCGACGGTCGATGATCACTTGAGCTTTTTTCAAGCCATCGATCATACGGCTGTACGACAAACCGTTTTGACGAGCACCAGCATTGATACGCGCAATCCATAGAGCACGGAATTGACGTTTCTTTTGACGGCGGTCACGGTAAGCGTATTGACCCGCTTTGATTACTGCTTGAAACGCAACACGATAAACACGTGAACGCGCGCCGTAGTAACCTTTAGCACGAGCTAGAATTTTTTTATGACGGCGATGAGCCTGTACACCACGTTTTACACGAGCCATTTAAAATCTCCTTAGATGTATGGGCACATAGCACGAACTGAAGCAACGTCACTTACGTGAACCATTACACAGCCGCGTAATTGACGAATACGCTTAGCAGATTTTTTGGTCAAAATGTGGCGCTTGAACGCTTGTTTGCGTTTGAAACCGTTTGCAGTCGCTTTAAAGCGTTTAGCTGCACCACGGCGAGTTTTCATCTTAGGCATAACAACCTCTTTTGAACACCTGTTCGGCACGTTCGCACCATTGCGATTACGCCCTGCAGGTAAGGGAGCGAGTATTCTAAAGCATCTTTGTTCAAAACAAAAGCACCATCGAAAATTAAAATCTACCTCTGAGGAGCTTAGTTTTATTTTCTATAAGCTTTACATGATGAAATATCAACCAAGCATAAACTGCGACTTATAATTTTCGCATCTTCTCTCCAGTTGCCTGTTATGACACCTGCACATGATGCATTCGCAGCCTTACGCTATCGTGATTTCTCAATTATCACCCTCAACCAATTTAGCTTGACCTTAGCCATTTTAATTCAAGAAATTATTGTGGCTTATTCCCTCTATCAAATTACCAAAGACCCACTCACCTTGGGCCTAATTGGTTTAGCAGAAGCGATTCCATTTATCAGCCTTTCCTTGTGGGGCGGTTATTTTGCTGACCGCTTTAATAAGCAATTAATTATGAAGATTTGCTTATTTTTTGCCATCCCCATGCCGCTCATTTTATGGTGGTTGTTTCACTTATATGGACAAGCAACGATTGGCGTACAAACGCTGTCATGGGGTATTTATGCCGTCATTTTTGGCCTAGGCACCATTCGTGGTTTTTATAATCCCTCTGCTACGTCATTAAAACCATTTTTAATTCCACGTGAACTGTACGCCAATGGTGCAACATGGACCACGATTGGTTGGCAAAGTGGCGTTATTTTAGGGCCAATGTTAGGCGGTTTTATGTTGGCCTTCTGGGGACGTGAAAACAGCTTACTTAGCGTTGCAGGCCTATTAGTACTGTGTTTTGTGCTGATTAACTTACTGCAAAAGCGTCAGTTTCCAAAAATTGAAACTGACAAACTTTGGAATAGCTTAGGCGATGGATTTCGCTTTATCTGGAAAACCAAAATTGTGCTATGGGCCATTTCACTGGATCTAGTCTCAGTGCTGTTTGGTGGTGTGATTGCACTTTTGCCCATCTTTGCAGAAGATATTTTAAAAGTTGGTCCAGAAGGCCTTGGCTATCTGCGCGCAGCACCTTCAATCGGTGCATTAATAACGATGATTGCACTCACCAAGTTTCCACCCACACAAAATGCATGGCGCAATATGTTATTAGCAGTTGCGGGCTTTGGCTTCTTCACCTTGTTATTTGCCTATTCAAACGTATTGTGGCTGTCTTTATTTGCACTCGCTATGACAGGCGCTTGCGATAGTATTTCAGTTGTCATTCGCCAAACCATTTTACAAATCTATCCGCCAGAAAATATGCGTGGTCGTGTCGCCGCTGTAAACGGTATGTTTGTCTCTTCAAGCAATGAGTTAGGCGCTTTTGAATCAGGTTTAGCCGCAAAATACATGGGGACAATTATGGCAACTGTGTTTGGCGGCTGTATGACCCTCGCTGTTGTTGTGATCAGTTGGTCAAAAACCAAAGATTTATTTGGACTAGACATCACCAAGGGTACAGAAAAATAGCGAAAACAGTGGATTTAGACTTGCCAGTATTTCTAATTCAGGAAATACTGCGCTTCAATATTGACCAATCATCACATTGCGTGATTAAAGCCTTTAACTTATGAAAAAAATTCTGTGCTTATCTACTTTAATGTGCCTCCCACTGACGGCTTACAGTGCAGCTACGAAACAAGTCCATCAGCTTCCTGCACAGACGATTGACGTCTCACCGACATCGCACTTAACCACACGTTTACAGTGGTCTAAGTTTCCAGAGCCGAATTACAGCATTGAAGATTTAAAAAATGAAAATCGTGCAGCAATCATTCGTGTGGTGGCCAATACCAAAGGTGATGTAACCAATGCTACGGTTGAAGAAAGTACTGGCCTTAAAGCCCTCGACCAGCTTTTAATTCAAGCCGTTGAAGATGCTCAGGTCAAACCCCATATCAAAAATGGTCGTGCCGTATCACAAATAGGTTATCAAGCCTTTAACCTCAAGCTCAGCAACAAAGAAACTGTGTGTGACTACCAGTTCGATTCAAAAGTTTGGCTTGCTCAAAGCGAAGCAAAAAAAACTGCTTTTCAATATGTAGTGCAACCAAAGCTGAGTCTTAACTCAAGTCAGCTCAATGGCCATAACCGCCAAGTTAAATTTAGCTTTGCCACAGACAAGCACGGCAACGTTAAAAAAGTAAAAATTAAACAAGGTTCTGGTATTTATGCACTGGATCAAAATATTGTACAAGCCGTATCAGACAGTAAAATTAGCGTAAAACGCAATGCGCGTACCTTATGGATGTATAAGCAATCCCACTTTAAGGACCAAATTGAATTTAAGCTCAATGCTTGCAAATAATGTCCACACTAAGGCTCATCTCATTTGATGGGCCTTTTTTTATGCCGACTTCAATCATGCACAACGTTAAAATACATTAATAAAAATCAAATAAACGCAAAGATAACGCCCAATTTTTGCCACGCTTACCAGCACTAAAAACCGCCAAAAATTTTCTTTTAATAGACCAGCAATTAAGGTAATTGGATCGCCAATGATTGGTGTCCAACTGAGCAACAATGACCAATAGCCATATTTTTGATAGAAGTCCTGAGCCTGTTGCATTTTCTGGGCAGATACAGGAAACCATTTTTTATTTTTAAATTGTTCTATCTTTAGGCCCAAATACCAATTAACACAGGAACCTAAAATATTACCCACGCTTGCTATGGCAATGAGCCACCCAACTGCATAACTGTGCTGTATCAACAAGCCTAACAAAACCGCCTCAGACTGCAAAGGCAACAGTGTGGCTGCCCCAAAGGCGCAAAGGAATAACAAAAACAAACTCATGCTGTGCTATTCCTCTGTCTGGTTGTATTACAAACCTAATCGCTGTTTGGTCTTACGGTATTCCCAAATCGACCACAAAACCATAACGCCAATAATGAAAGCGCGCGACCAACCATAACGTGTAGTTAGCGGTTGAATCACTTCTTTTAATCTGACTTGATCATGTGTTTGCAATGCATTAGCGACCGTTTGAATATGCACAGCCTCGGCAATAAACAAGACTAAAGACAGCACAATAGCTGCAATAATGGCAAAATAAACCCGCGAATTGGCTTCCACAATGCGTGTCAGATTTAAGAAAAATTCTTTCATGTATTCATCCAATAAAAAACCACCGCAGAAGTGGTGGTTTTATGATTTTCAATCATCTTAGCATAACTGCTTAAAACAATGCCTTGTTATTGCCATCAGACTTTTATAGCCAATGCTTTCTGCACCGCAGGGCGCGCCGTTAAGCGCTCGACATACTCTTTCACTTGTGGATAATCTTCTAACTGAATCCCCTGCCACTCATGACGCAAAATCCAAGGCAGTATCGCCATATCTGCAATCGAGTAGCCGCCAGCTACATATTTTTGCCCAATTAATTGATGATTTAAAACTTTGTATAAGCGCTTAGTTTCATTCACATAACGCTCAGTTGCATACGGAATACGCTCCGGCGCAAAACGACTAAAATGGTGATTTTGACCCAACATTGGACCAAAGCCACCCATTTGCCACATCAGCCACTGCTCAACTTCAACACGCTCAAATTCATCTTCAGGATAATACAGTCCAGTTTTACGGCCAAGGTACTGTAAAATAGCACCCGACTCAAATACGGAGATGGCTTCACCACGTGGCCCGTTTTGATCCACAATCGCTGGTATTTTGTTGTTTGGCGAGATTTTTAAAAAATCAGGCTGAAATTGATCATCCTCTAAAATATTAATTGGGAAAATTTGATATTCCAAGCCCATTTCTTCTAATGCAATGGTGATTTTATGGCCATTGGGCGTCCCCCAATAATACAGATCAATCATATACATATCCTGTCAATGTTCTGATTTTTAATATCAACTGTCTTGATTTATGTGCTGTTTATAGCATGCATTACGCTTTTAAACCTTAACTTAAACTGAAACTCAGCATAAAAATATAGCGAAAAAGATAACAAATTAAGCAATGTTTTTCTCAAAATCCGATTATTCGCCAAATACATCTATTTCAATTTTTTATACTGCCCTTAACCCTGATTATGTAGATACCATTAAGCATGCTTAAAGTGTAGCTTTCATGTCTTTTATTTAGATCAGCACTTCAATCCTATTATTTCAATAAAAAAAGCCCTGCAATTGCAGGGCTTTTTTTCAAAATGTAGATTACTTACGTTTTTTAGGACCAAGTAACATACCCATTTGACGACCTTCCATTTTCGGGGTCTGCTCAACAACACCCACATCAACCACGTCTGCTTCAATTTTTTGTAATTGAGCCAAACCAAGTTGTTGGTGTGCCATTTCACGACCACGGAAACGCAACGTAATTTTTACTTTGTTGCCTTCCTCAAGGAACTTGATGATTGCACGTAGTTTTACGTTGTAATCACCAACATCAGTACCTGGGCGTAACTTGATTTCTTTCACCTGTACTTGATGTTGTTTTTTCTTCGCTTCTTTCTGCTTTTGCTTAAGATCAAACAAATGCTTGTTAAAGTCCATGATTTTGCAGACTGGTGGCTCAGCATTTGCAACGATCTCAACAAGGTCAAGATCAGCAGCTTCTGCTGCGCGCAAAGCTTCATTTAGAGATACAATCCCTTTTTGCTCGCCATTTTCGTCTACAAGACGGACTTCTTTTGCACGAATTTCATCATTCAACGCAGGACGGTTTGATTTACTACCCTGTTGATTACGGTCAGGCTGTTTAATCGCTTTTACTCCACAATGTACCGGCCACGTTCGGCTACGGCTGCTTTCACTAAGTCAACGAAAGCATCGATTGACATAGTGCCCAAATTTGTTCCAGAGCGGGTACGTACGTTTACTGTACCTTCTTCTACTTCACGGTCCCCAAGTACCAGTAAGTAAGGAATACGCTCTAATGTACGTTCACGAATCTTAAAGCCGATTTTCTCATTTCTCAAGTCAGAAATGGCACGAATACCGTTTTCTTTAAGTTTCTCGACGACTGACCCACATGCTTCTGCTTGTGAATCTGTAATGTTCATTACACATGCTTGGATTGGTGACAACCAAGGTGGCATGAAACCAGCATAGTGTTCAATAAGTATACCAATAAAACGTTCGAAACTGCCAAGAATTGCACGGTGCAACATTACAGGCTGATCACGATCGTTGTCTTCGGTTACATAAGAAGCGTCTAAACGTTCTGGCAAGTTGAAGTCACATTGAATTGTACCGCACTGCCATACACGGCCTAAGCAGTCTTTTAATGAGAATTCAATTTTCGGACCGTAGAATGCACCTTCACCTGGTTGAAGTTCCCACTCTAAGCCAGCAGCATCTAAAGCATCTGCCAAAGATTTTTCTGCCATGTCCCAAAGTTTGTCATCACCCACACGTTTTTCTGGACGTGTAGACAATTTCATTTGCACTTCTTCGAAGCCAAAATCTTTATAAACATCTAAAGTCAGTTTAATAAAGTCTGCAACCTCAGTACCAATTTGTTCTTTAGTACAGAAAATATGCGCATCATCTTGGGTAAAGCCACGTACACGCATAATGCCGTGCAATGAGCCCGATGGTTCGTTACGGTGACATGAACCAAACTCAGCCAAACGAACAGGAAGATCACGGTAAGATTTTAAACCTTGGTTAAATACTTGCACGTGACATGGGCAGTTCATCGGTTTTACAGCATAGTTACGATTCTCTGAATGCGTCGTAAACATGTTGTCTGCATAGTTTGCAGCATGGCCTGATTTTTCCCAAAGCGTGAAATCCACCACTTGTGGTGTACGAATTTCTTCGTAGCCATTGGCTTGTTGAACTTTACGCATGTACTGCTCAAGTACTTGGTAAATAGTCCAACCGTTCGGATGCCAGAACACCATGCCTGGTGCTTCTTCTTGCATGTGGAACAAATCAAGTGCTTTACCAATTTTACGGTGATCGCGTTTTTCAGCTTCTTCAATACGTTTGATATATGCAGCAAGCTGTTTTTTGTCTGCCCACGCTGTACCGTAAATACGTTGTAGCTGTTCGTTTTTCGCATCACCACGCCAGTAAGCGCCTGACATTTTAGTCAGTTTGAATGCTTTTAAGAATTTAGTATTCGGTACGTGCGGACCACGGCACATATCCAAATAGTCTTGATGGTAGTACAAGCCCATTTCTGTTTCGTCAGGCATGTCTTCAATCAGACGTAATTTATAATCTTCGCCACGTGCAGTGAATTCTTTAATCACTTCATCACGCGGTGTCATTTTTTTAATAACGTCATAATCTTGATCGATGAGCTTTTTCATGCGCTCTTCGATGGCAGCCATATCTTCTGGTGTGAATGGTTTTTCACTGAAGATGTCGTAATAGAAGCCATCTTCGATGACTGGACCAATTACCATTTTTGCTTGTGGGAACAATTGCTTAACTGCATGACCTACAAGGTGAGCGCAAGAGTGACGAATGATATGAACACCATCATCGTCTTTAGGCGTGATAATTTGCAAGCTTGCGTCTGCTGTAATTAAGTCAGATGCGTCAACCAATTGACCGTTTACACGACCAGCAACTGTATTTTTTGCAAGACCAGGACCGATGCTTTGAGCAACTTCCATCACAGATACGGCGTGATCAAATTCTTTTTGATCGCCATTTGGCAAAGTGATAATTGGCATAAAAAATCCTTAAGGAGTGATGCCCCGTACAATAGAGCATATCACCGCGAGATTATGATCGAGGGAAACCCTCAAAAGATAAAAACGGTGGATAAATAAAATTCGATCTAAATTTTACACGTCTTGGCCCGTTTAATAAACCGTTAATGCTGATTTATCCACAGATGTCTATATTTCCTAAAACATGTGTTCTTACAATTAGCCACTCTATAATCAAATCATTCCATATTAAGCTTAGCTTGAAAATCCAATTTTGATGGTCTTGGACATCACTTAGAGTTTTCAAAAATAATTTATCTGATTAGCAAAATTACTCACTGAATAAAATTAGGCAGGTATGATGCAAGCACATTCTTTAATTTCTTGGACAGAACTTTCCACATTAAAGCCCGCTTATGCTTTAGCGGCGAATGTCGATTTAATCGTTCTTCGCTTACCCGAAGATGACCCAGAAAATGTGGTCGTCATGTACGGTCGTTGCCAGCACCGTGGTGCATTGATGGCGGATGCACATATTCAAGGTGATAAAATTGTCTGTGGCCTACATGGCTCGCACTATATTTATAAAACAGGAATTAACCCTCGTTACCTCAATAAAAACCTACAAAAGTTTAAAGCATGGGTAGAGAACGATCAGGTTTTTGTTGATTTAGAGGAAATTACAGCTTGGGAAAAACGCAATCCGCAACAATATAAACGCGATCAATACCAAGGTTTATATGCAGATTCTGCACCTGCACCAGAAGAGCCACACAATAAATTTATTTTAGAGCTTGCGCGTAATGGCCTAAAAAACTTTGGGCATCATGGCCCGACGGCTGCGATGGGAGTCCCTTTTGATAAGCTACCCAAATGGGAAGATATTCAACTGGTGACTGCACAGCTGTGGAAAGTGCCTCTACTTGATGATGCACCCGTTGCAACAAAAGTGGTGATTGGTCCAAATGCCAAAAAGCCCTTGGTTTTAGATATTCCACTCTTTGTGTCTGATATGAGTTTTGGCGCCTTATCACAAGAAGCAAAAACAGCACTTGCAATGGGCGCTGAGCTGGCAGGTACAGGGATTTGCTCGGGCGAAGGCGGTATGTTAGCCGATGAGCAAGCTACCAACTCGCGCTATTTTTATGAACTGGCCTCAGGTCGTTTTGGCTATGACATTGAAAAAGTTAAAAAATGCCAAGCTTTTCATTTTAAAGGCGGGCAAGCCGCCAAAACGGGCACAGGTGGACATTTACCCGGTCATAAAGTAGTAGGTAAATTGCCGAAGTACGTAATCTACCTGAAGGCGAAGCCGCAATTTCTCCAGCGACCTTCCCTGACTGGACGGAGCTGTCTCAATATAAAGACTTTGCAAATTATATCCGCGAAGAAACTGGTGGCATTCCAATTGGCTTTAAGCTGTCTGCTCAGCATATTGAAAAAGACATCGATGCAGCCATCGTGATTGGTGTCGATTACATTATTTTAGATGGCCGTGGTGGTGGTACAGGTGCAGCACCCACGCTGTTCCGTGACAACATCTCCGTTCCGACCATTCCAGCACTGGCACGTGCACGTCGACACCTAGATCGCTTGGGTCGCCGAGATATCAGCTTAGTGATTACAGGTGGTTTACGTGTGCCTGCCGACTTTATTAAAGCTTTGGCTTTAGGTGCAGATGCAATTGCAGTGTCTAACTCTGCGATGCAAGCCATTGGCTGTTTGGGTATGCGCGCATGTCAATCCAATGATTGTTCTGTGGGGATTGCCACACAGCAAGATCATTTACGTGCACGACTTGAAATTGAAAAATCTGCACAGCAATTGGCAAATTTCTTTCATGCATCTATTGAACTCATGCAAGTCATGGCGCGGGCATGTGGCCATCATCATCTAAATCAATTTTGTAAAGATGACCTCACCACATGGAAAAAAGAAATGTCAGAACTGACTGGCATTCATTATGGCGGGTTTCAGAATTAAGAACATCGCGATGAACATGCTGTAAAAGCAATGCTTAAAATGCCAAAAACAGATGGTGCACACTTAGTCTCTAAATGTGCACCACGTGGCATGTAGTTGCCTATTACGAATTACACACAGTGCCGTAAACTGCGCAATGATCGCCTCACTTTGACTGGGGCGAATAAACACATAATCATCGACCTGTATTTGGCAGCCTGAAGGCAGTTGCAACATTTCCTGATTGCTACTTCGACCATATAAACTATGTGGTTTTGCACCCAATGGGTACTCACATTTCCCCCGCCAATATCCGCCGTAAATAAATACCGCCTGTTGTTTGCGAAATACGCGTGACAAGAATGATAGTTCAGGTAATTGCACGTGAGGAATCACTTTTAAAACTGGTGCTGCAATCCACAGCGCGGGACGAAATGCCTTTAATGAACTTAACTCAAAATCCAGCGGTTTGACTAAAGCAGATCCCACCGCCAAATCATTACAAACCGTAGCTTGCTGATGTAAGCCAAAGCTGGCACTGCCTGCACCATTCAAGCACACGTCCTTTAATTCAGCTTCAGAAAAATACTGGCGTAGGCATTGTATAAAAAACTGATACCGTTGCTGTGTACGTTGAAAAATATCTTCTGGCTTAAACCAAGGCTGAGGCAACTTGCTCACATGCGCATCGTAGCCCATTAAACCGCTGAGCTTCAAATACGGCGCGTTCGCCTGAATCAATGCCAATGCCTGTGCAAAGTTGGTTTCGTCTGCAAAGCCACCTCGGTGCAAACCTATATCAATTTCCAAACTTACCCTAAGTTGAATCTGTCTTGACTGCGCAAACTGCAAATATTGGTTTAAGCGCTCAACTGAGTCGATGAGCCATTGTATATTTTGCGACTCAAAAAGCTGTTGAACCGATCTTTGTAAAGCTTGGATCGGCATAGGCTTGCCCAATAAAATATCACCCTGCGGAAATAGAGTTTGAATCTGTTTTAAATGTGGAAAATGGAACAGCATAAAGCGTTGGCTCGGCAATCGCTGGCTAATGTATTGCAACAACTCAGGACTTGCCAAAGACTTAACAACAATGCGCATCTGACATTGAGCATTCAATTGAGCTTGTAATGTAGCAAGGTTAGCATCTAAACGATCGAGATCTAACAGCAACTGTGCTTGCCCCGTTCCTGCTTGTATCAACTCACGATTCAGTGCTTCAAAGTACGCAACAGACATATCAATCACTACGTCCCCAAAATAAATGTTCCAGATGCGAATTGATCCACTTTTTCTCAGGATCTAACTGTTGTCGCAAATGCATAAAATCATCCCATTTCGGATACAAGGTACTTAACGCATCTCCTCCTAGCGTGTGCAATTTCCCCCAATGTGGTCGTCCACCATATTTTTGAAAGATTGGCTCTGCCAATTTAAAAATACTGACATAATCTTGCCGATAGTACTGATGTATCGAAATTGAAATCGAGTCCTGCTGATAAAATGGGCTCAGCCAAATGTCATCGGCTTTGACATAACGAAATTCAATTGGAAAAAACATCGGGACTTTGTGCTTTTTTAAACAGTACATTAGCTCTTCTAAGCAAGCGAGTCCTTCTTTAACTGGCAACTGATATTCCATTTCGTTAAAGCGTGTTTCACGTACAGCGGGAAAGATCCGACTGGACCAATCAATTGCGGTACTCGGTCGTACCAATAGACTCACCAATTTCTGCAATGCTGGATTTAAAACAGGACATGACTTGGTGAGTTCAGAACAGATTCGTAAAAATACATCTTCATCTAAAATTTGTTCTGTTTTTGGTTGTACGGGTTCATTGGTTTCGTCTAAAGTTTTTAAAATGACATTCGGCGAATGAATAAATGCCCAAAACTCGATATGCCGATGTTGTGATTTCCATTGCTCAATATGTTGGAGCACTTCTGTAAATGGGCAACTGCGGATCTGCTCTTTGAGCTTATACATGGGACGATTTTGTAATTTAATTTTAGTCATGAGCCCCAAGCTTCCAAAAGCAACGCGACCTGCTTGATATATCTCACGATGGTGCAATGCATCACACCAAATTAAATCGCCATCTGCCGTAATCAACTCAAAGCCTTCTACATAGGCAGATAGGCATTGCAAATCGATCCCCGTGCCATGCGTTCCTGTCGCAATTGCACCCGCCAATGTCTGTTGATCTATATCCCCCTGATTCATGAGCGCCTGATTATAGGCAGCCAGTTTTTCACCTAAATCATATAAATGCGTACCTGCCTGCACCACACTTTGGCAATGCTGATCATCATGTGAGACCACACCTTTAAAGTAATCTAGGCTCAAAAGTACGTCATTGGTTTGGGCCAAGCCACTAAATGAATGCCCTGCACCGATCACTCGAATTTTGGGGTGTGTACGTATCACATTTTGTAATACCTCTAAGCTGTTCGGACGCAGTAATTTTGGATAGGCTTGTTGCGAACCTGACCAGTTCGACCAAAACTCGGATTGCATTTTTATCATTGTTATATCCTCAGTCTGTGCGCTAAGCACAATGCTGAATTGCTCTTCTTATTTTTTTAAAGTGTGCAATGCAATATTGACCCTTCCTATATGTATATGGCTCAATTTATAAACAAAAGTCAATCTACTTTAAGTTCTTGCTTAGCTATAAAAACTAAAAAGGCACAGCTATGCTGTTATTGAACGCTACCTTGTTGAATATACTTCATTAAAAATTTCACACACAGGTATGCTCTTTCTCATACTTCAGGACCCCAAAAGCTGTCTAAATCACCTCATCTATCTATACCCAAAAAAAGATCAATGCACTCGACTTTAAGCATACAATAGAGTAAATACTCGACTAAAGAATAAATGCAACAATCCACAATTCTGAATATTGTGTAAGCAGGAAATTAGAATAAATAAATTTGGAGTTTTGACATGGTCAGTCCTTATGATGAATTGCCTCGTACACCGGCAAACTTCGTTGCATTATCACCTTTGCGCTATTTAGAACGGGCTGCATATATTTATCCAGACCAAGACGCGATTATTCATGGTGATCGTCATATCAGCTGGCGTCAAACGTATCAGCGCTGTCGTCAGTTTGCCCACCAATTACAGCAATTGGGCATACAAAAAAATGACACTGTGTCGGTTTTACTTCCAAATATTCCAGCGATGATCGAAGCACACTTTGCAGTGCCTATGGCAGGTGCGGTTTTAAATACCCTTAATACCCGCTTAGATGCAAAGACCATTGCTTTCATGCTTGAACATGCTGAAACCAAAGTTCTTTTGGTTGATCCTGAATTTACCAGCGTAGCACAAGAGGCCTTAGCCCTGATCAATAAAGAGATCTACCTTATTGATGTCACTGATGTTGAATATGAAGGCACCAGCCAACGCATTGGTCAAATTGAATATGAAGACTGGATTGCACAAGGCAATAGCAATTTCGAATGGGACCTCCCTGGCGATGAATGGGATGCGATTAGTCTGAGTTATACCTCAGGCACCACAGGCAATCCAAAAGGCGTGGTTTATCATCACCGTGGTGCTTATATTAACGCGGCCAGCAATATCATTGCCTGTGGTATGAAGCCACGTGCGACTTACCTTTGGACGCTACCACTGTTCCATTGTAATGGCTGGTGCTTTGGCTGGACCATGGCAGCCAATGGCGGAACCAATATCTGTTTACGTAAAGTTGATCCTGAGCTAATTTTCAAATTAATCGCTGAACATAAAGTGGATTATTTCTGCGGTGCGCCAATCGTACTTTCAATGTTGATCAATACCCCAGAAGAGAAAAAGACTTCATTCGATCATCGTGTAGAAGTGATGGTCGCTGGTGCAGCACCTCCAGCAGCCATTATTGAAGGCATGCGTGGTATTGGCATCAATGTGACTCATGTTTATGGCCTTACAGAAACCTATGGTCCTTCTGCACTGTGTGCTTCACAAGCAGGCTGGTCAGAGCTTTCAATTCAAGAACAAGCACAGCTACACTCGCGTCAAGGCGTACCATATCCACTTCAGGATGGCATGAAAGTGCTTGATCCAGAAACAATGCTCCCTGTAAAAAATGATGGCCAGACCATGGGTGAAATCATGTTCCGTGGCAACATTGTGATGAAAGGCTATTTGAAAAACCCCGAAGCTACGGCTGAAGCTTTTGCTGGTGGCTGGTTCCATACTGGTGATTTAGCAGTCTGCCAGCCCGATGGCTATGCAAAAATTACCGATCGCTCTAAAGATGTGATTATTTCAGGTGGCGAGAATATTTCATCGCTTGAAGTTGAAGAAGTCCTGTACCAGCACCCAGCAGTACTCACTGCGGCTGTCGTTGCGAAACCAGATCCATGTTGGCAGGAAGTCCCTTGTGCCTTCATTGAGCTTAAGGTCGGTAAAGAAGCCACTCCTGAGGAAATTATTGAATTCTGTAAGCAACACCTTGCACGCTTTAAAGTCCCTAAAGATGTGGTGATTACAGAAATTCCAAAAACCTCGACAGGTAAGCTACAAAAATTTGTACTTCGTGACTGGGCCAAAGAACGTGCCACAGGTGAGTTCAGCTAAGCATGCAGCTAAAACAGAAAAACGACCGCTATGGGTCGTTTTTCTTTATGCACAGATAGCATCAATAGACATACTACTCATAGATTCAAAAAAAAACGGCTCTCATGAGCCGTTTTTAATTACAACATTAATTGTCTGAAATTAATGCAACTTGCTGTACATAGTTGAATAATTTAAGTCTAGACGCTGCAATTTCTTCTTCCGTTGCATTCTTTGCGATATCACGATGAACACGTAAAGCATGCTGACGTAGAGTATGGCGCTCTGTCGCATTATAAGTTTTAGAAAAGTCATTAATGACTGGATCACCATCTTTAATAATGCGATCAACCCAACGATTCAACTGCGCAGTTTTTTTCAAACCTTGCTTCGGTGTTAAATACGATAAAATGACACTTTCATCTTCATTACGCATTAACTTGCCAATACGCGAGCATTGACGGCGACGCGCTTCATGCGATGAAATTGCTTGAATATCAAGAAGCGCTTCAATCAAGCGCTCATCCACTGGAAGATTTTTGATTTGTTTAGGACTCAGCTCTGCAAGCTGTTCACCCAAAGCGGCCATACGCTGTACAGCCTTCTTTTGTTCGGTTTTGCTTGCACGTCCTTCTAGAGATTCAAAATCATCTTCAGTAAAACGAGTTGGTCGACGTGCCACGATTAATCTGCCTCATAAAATTTTGCTGCGAATAATGCTTGAATATCAGACAAAGCTTTTTCTTCATCTGCACCATCAATCACTAAGCGCAAAGTTGTGCCTTTACCAGCACCGAGCATGAGCAAAGACATAATGTTTTTTGCGTCTACTAATTTATCACCTTTGCCAATCTGAATCGATGAGCGAAATTTAGTGGTGACTTCAATGAGTTTTCCAGACGCACGCGCATGTAAACCTAGTTTGTTTATTACGTCAACAGTTGTGTCTATCATGACCAGTGCTTCATTTCTCTATGTAAGACCTGAACAGACCATTTTGCCTCAAGGGCTCTCTTGAGTCTATCCACAATATAAACCGAACGATGTTGTCCACCCGTACAACCGATAGAAACCGTCATATAATGGCGGTGTCCTTCTGCAAAAGCAGGCAACCACTTTTCTAAAAATTGATAAATATCAGTAAACATTTCATTGGTTTGTGCACTGCTTTCTAAGAATTTTTGTACAGGTGCATCTAAACCAGAAAATTTTCTTAACTCTAAATCCCAATGCGGGTTAGGTAAATGCCGAACATCAAACACATAGTCCGCATCTAAAGGGATGCCATGTTTAAAACCAAAAGACTGTAAAATAACGATTAATTGGTCAGCTTGCCCTAATTTAGATAAAAGCACATGCTTTAAATCATGTACGCTTTTATCTGTGGTGTCGATATGTACTGTCGCACGAAATTGAATCGGCAACAACAAATCTTTTTCTTGTTGAATACATTCATTCAAACTATTAAAACGACTAGATAATGGATGAGGCCGACGCGATGCACTAAAGCGTGCTATCAGTTCCTGATCACGCGTAGTCAAATAAATCACATCCACGGCACCGTGCTTTTGCAATAATGAAAAAACATGGTCAAACTCTTGCATATCTTGGCGTGTACTTCGAACATCCACCCCTAAGGCCAGTTGCTCGAGATTATTTTCCTGATCTAATTTTTCAACAATTTCAGGTAACAGCGCGAGAGGCAAATTATCAATACAGTAGTACCCCAAATCTTCCAACACCTGCAATGCAGATGACTTTCCTGATCCTGACTGGCCTGTAACGATTAAAATTCGTTTCATCGCGCGTGCTGTCCTTTCATGCAAATTAAGATGCAGTAAACTTAACCTGTAAATTATCAATTAAGCGTGTTTTGCCAATTTTGGCTGCTACAAACAAGACGACGTCTTGATTAAAGCTATCGACTTTTTGAAGTTCTGGGCTACGTGCTTCCACATAATCCACCACAAAACCAGCATCCGTTAATGTTGCTCGAATTGTATTTAAGGCATCTGACAACGCAGTACCTGACGTGAGTTGTTGTGCTGCCGTTTGTAAGCTTTGGTAAATAACTGGAGCAATTTCACGGTGCTCAGGGCTTAAGTAACCATTACGTGAGCTGAGTGCCAAACCATCTGCTGCACGTGTAATCGGCACACCAATCACTTCTAAAGGAATATTTAAATCACGCACAAACTGACGAATCACTGCCAGTTGTTGATAGTCTTTTTGACCAAAAAATGCAAAATTTGGTTGCACCATGTTAAAGAGTTTGGTCACAACGACCGCAACACCATCAAAATGACCTGGGCGCTGTGCACCGCATAAATCATCTGTAATGTTATTCACTGAAATATTGGTTAAACGCGGTTGATTGCCATACATTTGCTCTACAGTCGGCGCAAAAACAATGTCACAACCCACATCAGCTAAAAGTTGCTGATCGCGTTCTAAAGTACGTGGATAATTATCAAAATCTTCATTTGGCCCAAACTGAATTGGGTTGACAAAGATACTCACCACCACCACATCACAGAGTTTACGCGCTTCACGTACAAGGTTTAAATGCCCTTCGTGCAAATTACCCATAGTTGGAACAAAGCCAATAATTTTACGTGCTGCTTTTGCAGGACTCAGCGATGCAGTCAAGCCTTGAATCGTGGTTTCAGTTTTCATCTTTTATAACTCAATTTGGAAAGTTTGTTCTTTTGCAGGGAAAGATCCATCGAGCACTGCGGCATGGTAAGCCTTAAATGCATCTAAAATAGCCGTCTCACCTGACTGTTCTTTCATAAAGTTACGTACAAATTTCGCAACATGGCTAAATGTAAGCCCGAGCATATCTTGCTGTACCAACACTTGACCGTCCGTATCCGCCCCAGCACCAATACCAATTACAGGTGTTTGTGGAAACAATTCGCTAATTTCTTTACCGACTTGTGCTGGAACGCATTCCAACAACAAAATCGCAGCGCCTGCATCAACCACAGCTTTACAGTCTGCAATAAGCTGATCTGCTGTTTCACGTGTACGGGCTTGGATTTTATAGCCACCAAATACGTGTACAGATTGAGGTGTTAAACCTAAATGCACACATACAGGAATCCCGTTACGTGTCAGCGTTGCCACAGTTTCTGCTAACCATGCCCCACCCTCAAGTTTCACCATGTGCGCACCGGCTTGCATAATGGTTTTTGAGTTTTCTAAGGCATCATTTAAAGTTGCATAACTCATAAATGGCAGATCAGTTAAAATAAAGGCATGTTGATTACCACGGCGCACTGTTGCAGTGTGGTATGCCATATCTTCAACAGTTACAGGCAAAGTCGAATCATGACCTTGAATGGTCATTCCGAGTGAATCACCTACTAAGATTGTATCAATTTCAGCAACTTCCATTGCTTTTGCCATACTTGCATCATAACAAGTTAAGCAAGAAAACTTTCGGCCTTCCGCTTTAAATTTTTTTAAGTGGCTTAGACTGATCATCTAGAATTTCCTCTTATGGCCATATTTTCAGCCAATAAAAATTTAAATTTTTGCCCAATTTCCTGCATCTAAGACAGTCAGACTGACTTGATCCAGAATGGGTAAAGTATTTAATTGTTGTCCATTTAACTGTAGATTTTCATCTAAATCGAGTAATGGAATCAGCACAAAATCACGTTCCATCACGCCTACATGAGGCACAATTAAACGCGGATGTTGAATATTTTGTTGGCCATAAATCAACAAATCTAGGTCAAGTGTACGCTCGCCCCAACGGCGTAGACGTACGCGACCAGACTCTTGTTCAAAGCGCTGTAATTCATCAAGTAATGCCAATGGTTCTAAATCGGTTTGCAATTGCACTACAGCATTTAAATAATTCGGTTGATCCTGCGGACCCATGGGCGGACTTTGGTACAGTTTAGAGACTTTAACCGTACCTAGTGTCGACAATTTATGCACAGCTTCGGTCAAAATTTGCAGAGAATCCCCCAAATTACTGCCTAAGCCAATATAGGTAATCACGCTCATTGCGTTGGTCCAAAAATCACCGTGCTCAAATCTCGTTTTACACGCTTACGTTTTAGAATTGGGTGATCTGCCGTAATTTGATCATTCCCCCCATTCACCGCCTGTGCTTTAAAGTCAGCTTGTTGCTTGGCTTTACGCGCACGACGACTACGAGGTTCTGGCTCATTCACCAAAGGTTCAATCTCAGCTTGTTGAACTTGATGTAATGGCTTAATGTCTTCTTGAGTAGCACCTTTACGGCGCCCTTTCGCACGTTGGCGATTGTAGTCCGCAATCGCACGTTCTTTTTCATCTGTGCTAAGTGTTTGGTAAGTATCCCACCACACACCCATGCCTTGAGTCGTTTGATCACCCGATTTTTCACGTAGCAATAAAAAGTCAAAACCCGCACGGAAACGTGCATGTCCAGACAATGCTTCAATTTGCTGCGGTTTTGGATTAAGCAAACGCGTCTGCATCTCCCAAACTTCACGAATAAAAGTTTCTGCAAAACGTGGAATAACAGTACGTGTCGCTTGACGTTTAAGCACATCTAAACCAGCCTGAGCACGAGCTTCAGCAGCAACTACGCCTTTTTTCGCATAAAACTCACAACGCTCAAGGAAAGGCTTCCACAGCAACACTGCATAGAAAAATGCAGGATTGATGGTCTTACCAATTGAGATACGCTGGTCTGTGTTTTTGGCTGCGCGCTCGATAAATGGCGTGATATTTGGCTGGATATCCGCAAATAACTGATGCCAGATCTCGAATTCTATCAGCATTGGCATGACACGGTTTAAGTGTCCCATCGTGAAGAGTTTCTGGGACTCATCGTATAAACGATGTGGAGACACATCACGGAGTAATTGCGCAGTTTCAGGTGTAAAGACATCCAAAATGCTTTGATCGATAGAGAAGTTTAATTTCGCTGCAAAACGCAATGTGCGTAACATACGCACAGGATCTTCTTCAAAACGAAGCATTGGATCGCCCAATAAACTTAACTTTTTCGCTTTGATGTCTTCATAGGCATTACAAAAATCGAGCACGATACCTTTGCGTGGCTGGTAATACATGGCATTAATTGAAAAATCACGTCGTGCAAAATCTTGCTCAATGGTTCCCCAGTTATTGTCACGTAAAATCATGCCTGCAGCAGAAGTTACTGCTTTTTTCGGAGGTGCACGAAAAGTAGCAACTTCAATGAGTTCACGACCTGAATAGACATGTGCCAACTCAAAGCGACGTCCGATAATCCGACAACGTCGTCCGAAGACTTCTTTAACTTGTGATGGTGTGGCATTCGTCACCGCATCAAAATCCTTAGGATTCAGACCCAGCATTAAATCACGTACACCACCGCCGACGATATAAGCTTCATAGCCTGCCTTAGTTAAGGCATCAATCACATCTAATATGGAAGAAGGTAATTGTGCGGTAGATAAACCGCATTTGGACGCGCGCAAAGTTTGCAAAAGACGCTGTCTCCTACGTCTGGACGTAAAAATTTTAAGATGCCGTAATCATATCTCTAACACAATCAAAGGGCAATTTGATTCTATCAATCCAACCGTATTGCCTAGATTGGAATTTTCTACAATTGTAATATTTACAAACTTAAGCGCGCTCTATTTTTGGCATACAAAGCAGGCCCTATACCTTTGACTTGTTGGATTTCTTCAATGCTTTTGAACTTCCCGTTTTGGCTCCGATACGCAATGATTGCCTCAGCTTTTTTCTGACCAATACCGTGTAATTGTTGTAACTGCTCACTATTCGCAGTGTTTAAACTCACTTTGGCGCCTGAAGTATTCGCATGTAACGTAGGTTTAGCCAAATAATGCTGTGCTGTAGCATCTGGGGTTTTCAAGCGCTGATCATGTGCCTGTTGCGTCGCTTTCCACTGCGTATAGTCTGCAGTTTCAGCTTTAGCCCAAGACATGCTCAGTGTCATCAAAATCATTAACCAAAGAAGAAGCTGTGCTTTATTCAATCCGCCCTGTTTCATGCTGTGCCTGCTGTTTTAAGTGTTGTTTTGCCTGTTCCCACAGCTGATCCATTTCAGCCAGTGACAGGTCTTCTATATTGTTATTGTGTAATGCAACCTGTGATTCTATATATGCAAAGCGTGAGCGAAATTTTTGAATCGTGCCCAACAATGCAATCTCACTAGAGATGCCTAGTTTACGACCAACATTCACCAGTGAAAATAAGCAATCGCCAAATTCATCTATAATTTCATCGGAATTTTGCGAAGCCAAAGCCTCTTGAAATTCTGCCAATTCTTCTTCGACCTTGCCATACGCCTCTTGCACATCTGGAAAATCGAACCCTATTTTGGCAACTTTTTTTTGGATCTCTTCTGCTTGATTCAATGCAGGGCCAGGTTTAATTGCATCTAAGCGGGATGCACTTTTTCCAGCACGTTCCTCTGCTTTAATTTTTTGCCAAAGCTTGGCAACATCGTCCGCATTGAGCTGGCTAAATTGCTCGGCTTGAAACACATGCGGATGACGACGAATTAATTTTTCTGAAATCGCATTCACGACATCATCAAAGGTGAAAGCCCCCATTTCACTATACATTTGCGATTGAAACACCACCTGTAAGAGCAAATCACCAAGTTCATTTTTGATCTCATCAATATGACCTTCACGAATTGCCGCTTCAACTTCGTATGCTTCTTCAATGGCATATTGAGTGAGGCTTTGTGGCGTTTGTTGTTGATCCCAAGGGCACTTCATCCGTAGCTCTTGCATAATATTCAATAAACGTTCCACATTTCACCTCAGTGTTTTTCATGTTGCTCAAGATTTCCTCATTTTATTTTGTTATGCTCAAAATCGCATAGGGAAAATAAGGAGAATCATAAAAGTGCAAAGTATATTTATTAGTGGGGCAGCACAAGGCATTGGTGCAGCAACCGCACAATTATTTTATCAACAGGGCTATAAAGTCGGTATTTACGACATTAACGTCGTACAAGCTCAACAACTGGCTCAGCAACTTGGCCCCCATGCCAAAGCAGGCTTACTCGATGTCAGCAATGCTCAACACTGGGAAAATGCGCTCGCAGAATTTAGCACTTGGGCAGGTGAGCTCAATATCTTGGTCAATAATGCAGGAATTCTCTACTCTGGCCCCTTTGAAGAGACTGAACTCAGTGCTCACCTTAAAACCGTCGACATTAATATTAAGGGCGTTTTGACGGGTTGCTATTTAACATTGCCCTATTTACGCCAAGCATCTTTTGCACGTGTGATTAATCTATCTTCTGCTTCTGCCATTTATGGTCAACCCGATTTAGTCAGCTATGCCGCATCTAAATTTGCAGTCCGAGGCCTGACCGAGGGTCTAGATATTGAATGGCAAAAATACGGGATTCGCGTGTTCGATATTATGCCTTTATTTGTACAAACCAATATGGTGAAAAACATGAATGCAGGGAGTATTCACAATATGGGGGTACACTTAAGTGCTACAGATGTTGCACGGCAAATACTACACACAGTCCAATTAAAAGATACGCCTTTTACCGTCACGCATCATACAGTTGGCCTAAAGGCCAAAGTCCTCATGACACTCTCCAATGTAAGCCCACAGTTTGTTAATCGAATGAGCAATCTTTGGATTAGCAAAAAATAGTTAAGCAATCCACTGCACAGCATCTTGCACGTGATTCAGACTTCATTTAAACAAACTAAAGGTGCGAATGAACTGCAATCACGGGCAGGCGAAAACCCTGACAAGAACGTTCTGTACGCCAAGCCACACTAAGCATAGCTTTTCCAATCACATAACATTGATAAGCAAACACCCCAAGTTCAGGATGACTACATATTCCACTGTTTTGTGTAGCATGAGCTTGTGTGTTCAGCTCATGTAAATTCAGGCGAATGCCGAGCCCTGATGCCTTTAATACAGCCTCTTTAATGGTCCAAACCTTAAACCAATATTCCGTATCCTCTGCTAAATCGCGCCAATGTTGTATTTCTTCGGGATGAAATGCGTGTTGAGCCAAAGCAGCAAAGCGCACAACACGATCAAGGTCTTCCACATCAACCCCCAAATCTGCCACACGATGGCTCGTGGCTAAGGCATAATGTTTTTGACTGTGACTATGATTAAAATAAAATTTCGGATGTTCAAGCAAATAAGGTTTGCCATATTCAGTCCGTGCAAAATCTGTATTTTGAATAGGTTGCTCAAGCACTGCTGATAAATAACGATTGCGCATTTCGGCTGTCATTACTTTGCGATGTTGTACGTGTTGCTGACGGTTCAGCTGTGAATCTGCTAATTGTACAACCTGCTGTAGATCAATCCGAATCTGCGCCATCAAGCTGACCTCAATTTCATGTGTGTAAACCAATTTAACTCACCAATCTCTAGTCTAGCCCAAAGCGCAAAAAGCCTGCAATTGCAGGCTTTTTGAGATCAACGAATTAACGTTTAAATTTCTTTTCAGCTTTCTTAAACTTCTGAACATAACGGCGTTTACGTGCCAAAGTACGTTCATCCACTTGAGATTTACGACCTTCAAATGGGTTTTCAGAGGTTTTAAATTCGATCTTCACTGGCGTACCTTCAAGCTTGTACACTTTACGGAACACGTTTTCTAAGTAACGACGGTAATCCGCAGGTGTTTTATCCACTTTGTTACCATGGATCACAATCGTTGGTGGGTTTTGACCGCCAATATGCGCATAACGCATTTTGATTGCACGACCTTGCACTTTCGGTGGATGGTGCGCATCTGTCGCATCATTCAAAATTTGGGTGATTTTTGCTGGTGAAACCTTCAAACGTGATGAATCATACGCACGGTGAATTGAAGGATAAAGATCGCCAACACCTGTACCATGCAAAGCAGAAATCAAATGAATTTTTGCCCATGGAATAAAGTCAAAACGACGCTCAACATCAAGTTTACATTGCTTACGATCATATTCAGACATATTGTCCCATTTATTAATCGCAATCACCATCGCACGACCCGCTTCAATGGCATAGCCAATCAAGTGTAAGTCTTGCTCAACAATCCCTTCACGCGCATCGACCACTACCACAATCACGTTGGCATCTTTCATCGCTTGTAAAGTTTTAACAATTGAGAACTTCTCAATCATTTCATCCACTTTACCTTTACGACGTACACCAGCAGTATCGATTAATGTGTATTTACGGCCATCACGTTCAAAAGGAATATAAATCGAGTCACGCGTTGTACCTGGTTGGTCAAATGCAACAACACGATCTTCACCCAATAAACGGTTTACTAGCGTAGATTTACCCACGTTTGGACGACCAATGATCGCAAGGCGTAAGCCTGTATCTTTGTCATGTTCTGCAGCATCTTCATCTTCAGGTACGTCTGTAAGGACTTCCTCAAGCATTTGTTGTACGCCACGGCCATGGCTGGCTGCAACCTGCAAAGGCTCACCCATACCTAACTTGTAAAATTCAACAAGTGCGGCTTCAGCATGTACACCATCAACTTTGTTAGCAACAAGATAAACTTTTTTACCTAATGTACGTAGCTCACGAGCAATCTGTTCATCAGATGCCAACAGTCCCGCACGAGCATCGACCACAAAAATGATCATATCTGCTTCGTTGATTGCAGTTTTTGACTGCTCAGCCATGTATGAGTCAATACCACCTTCATTTTCGCCAATACCACCAGTATCAACAACAATGAATGATTTATTTTGATACGTTGCATCACCATATTTACGGTCACGTGTAAGACCTGCAAAATCGGCAACAAGTGCATCACGGCTCTTAGTAATCTGGTTAAACAACGTTGATTTTCCGACGTTCGGACGACCAATGAGCGCAATTACGGGTTTCATAGATTAACCTTTATTCAAGATCAGCCAGCTAGGTCTGGTCTGAACATCAGAAAGTTTGGGAAGAATAAGAATTGGATTTAGGCCCAAAAATAAATAAAAACACGGGGTATTGAATAACAATCACCCCGCGTTCAAAAATACGGTTGGCTTATTTTAGCATAAGCCAACGAAAAATTAACGGTTCTGCCAAATGCTCATTGCACCCTTACGCGTCGCAACAAATAATTGATTGTCGATTACGCGTAAAGTACGGACATCACCGCTGGTTTTTGCACGGCCAATAATATTTCCTGTGCTCGGATCAATCAAGTGTAATACACCATCCAAATCACCCACCACAAGGTTTTGACCTAACATTACAGGGTTACTGAGTTTACGATTCAACAGCTGATCGTTTTCCCAAAGTTTATGACCTGTGGTAATTTCATAAGCCGTGATTTTGCCATCATTTTGCGCCACAAACACACCGTTACCTGAAACTTCTGGGCGCTGCGTACTGCTCGCATCTTCACTCCAAATCACTTGTTGGCTCACCATATCCATCACAGTCACTTGACCTTGATAGCTGGTTGTTACCAAAAATTGACCTGTAACTGTCGGCTCACCATCAATATCAACTAAACGCTGAATATCCGAACGGCCTTCCGTTACTGCCATACGACGTTGTAAACGCGGTGCGCCACTTAAAGCATCAATAGCATAAATATAAGCATTTGCTGAGGCAATCAATACATTTCGAGCATCCAGCGCGACAGGTGCTGCTTGGCCACGCAAACTAAACTGTACGTTTGGTAAGCTGTATGTCCACGCTTGTTTACCTGTATCAAGCTCATGCGCATAAACCGTACCATCGTTGGCTACGGTAATTACACGACCCGCATGAATCAACGACGGCGCAAGAATTGCACCAGACAATTGTGCTGTCCACTTTTGTTCGCCTGTCGCTTGATCCAAAGCAAACAATTGACCTTTCTGGTTACCCACAACAACAAGACCTTCGGTTGCTTCTACACCAGAACTCAAACCTTGTTTGCTGACATTTTTCTGCCAAAGACGTTGTTTACCTTGATAAGCCTCAACTTCGCCCTTTGGATTAATGACATACACTACACCGTTGTTTGAATCCAAACGTAAACGTAATGGGTCTGCTTCGCTGGTCGATGCAACACTGGTAGAAAATACAGAGCTCAGTGTTTGTGGATTGACTAATTTTGGTAAAGGATTTGGCTTTGGCTCTTCTACCTTTGGACCTTTACTTGCACATCCGGTTAGTGCAAGTGTTAAAACTGTCAATGCACACGCAAATTTGTATTTTCTATTCATTCAGCTTCTTCCACATGTGTATCTAATATCGGGCGTTCAATTTCTGGATCATCAACTAAAACGCCTACACTTTCGAGTTTAATTTGTAAAATTTGGCGTTCTTCTTTACGTTCTACCAACGCATCCCATGCACTTTGATATACTTTTTTAGCATTTTCAATATCATTTTTTGCAACATACACATCACCACGCGCTTCATCAGCTGTTGCTTTAAAGGCAGGATCAGTCACAGCTACTAAGGTTTTTAAGGCCTCATCATATTTCTTCTGTGCCAATTGTGCATAAGCCAAACGTAATTTCACGACTTGTACTAAGCCTTGATCATCTACTTTTGAGTTTTCAACTTTTTTCAATGCTTTTTCAGCACTTGCATAGTCTGACTTATCATAAGCCAATTTCGCCATCAGCAATTGTGCTTGAATTGCCTGAGCTGAGTCAGGTGCATCTTTTACAATTTTATCTGCAGATGTCGACAGTTGAGTAAATGCATCACCCTGTGCAGACTGCGCATCACCAATCAATTGTTGCACTCTGGCTGTTTCCACTTGGGACTCAGCCAGATTTTTCTTCTGCCAATATTCCCAACCGAAAAAGGCAATCAACGCAATTAAAATCCCGCTAATAATGGCAGAACCATACTTCTTAGAGAATGATTTCAAGTTATCAAGCTGTTCATCATCACTTAATGCGCTCATGTGATTCCCTTTTCCTTATCTGTTATGGCTTATTTTGAAGAAATTTGTTCGATAATAAATGGCACAATGGCTGAAACAGCAACTTCTGTTTGTGTCGCTGTTGCAAGCTCTTTCACCAATAATTGCTGAGCATCCCACTCTCGTTCACCCAGAATCACAGCGAAAATTGCACCCGATTGATCGGCTTTTTTCATTTGTGATTTCATTGAACCCTGTGAGCCTACTTTGAAGCGAATCGCCGATGTCGCAGCATCTAATTGGTCACGAATTTGCTCTGCAAGCACCAATGCTTTAGATTGATATGCAGGTTCAGAAACCAAAAATACTTCACAATCACGGACTGGTGTATTGTCTTCAACTTGTTCAAGAAGAAGCAATAAGCGCTCTATACCCATTGCAAAACCGACTGCTGGTACAGATTGATCTGGCTTGCCTTTCAACTGCCCAACTAGACCATCATAACGACCGCCTGCACACACTGTACCCTGTGAACCCAAATGCGTTGTAGTCCATTCAAATACAGTTTTGTTGTAGTAGTCTAAACCACGCACCAATTTTTGGTTAATCACAAAGCTTATACCAGCATCTGTTAAATACTGCTGTAACTGTGCAAAATGAGCCAAAGTTTCTTCACCCATAAAGTCATGAAGTTTTGGTGCATTTTCAAGAATGCTTTGTGTTTTTGCATCTTTAGAATCTAAAATACGAAGCGGATTGGTAGTCAAACGACGCTGTGAATCTTCATCTAAATCTGCTTTGTGTGCTTGAAGAAATTCAACTAAGGCTGCACGGTAGTTTGCACGTTCATCAGACTCACCCAAAGTGTTGAGTTCAAGTTGAACTTTATCTGCAACACCCATACGCTTCCAAAGACGCGCTGTCATAAGAATCAATTCAGCATCTTGATCTGGCGTTGAAACACCAAAAGTTTCTACACCAAATTGGTGGAATTGACGATAGCGACCTTTTTGTGGTTTTTCATAACGAAACATCGGGCCGACATACCACACTTTTGGCGTTGCACCACGCAGTAGGTTATGTTCTAGCATTGCACGCACACAGCCTGCGGTCCCTTCAGGGCGCAAGGTTAAAGACTCAGGTGGCTGACCTTTGTCTAAAAAAGTGTACATTTCTTTTTCAACAATATCTGTTGCATCGCCAATTGAACGCTTAAACAAATTGGTTTGCTCAACGATAGGCAAACGAATTTGTTGATAACCGTATGCATCCATTAATGATGCTAAATGCTGTTCTAAACGTCTCCACGCAGGAGTTTGCGTTGGGAGAATATCGTTAAAACCTTTAATTGCTACAATTGAACTCATGACCTACTCAGAACTGGTGCGAATGATTTCTTTAGATTTCGCTTCTTCAAGCGCTAAAACACGTTGACGAACCATCGCTTCAATTTCGTCAACCAATTGATTGGTGTCGATTAAATGACTCTTTTCGCCATTACGATACACCAGTGAACGCGGACTTGCACCCACCACGCCAATATCAGCTTCTTTAGCTTCACCAGGGCCATTAACTTTACAGCCAATCACCGAGACATCCATTGGCGTACGTACATCTTCAAGGCGTTCTTCTAAAGCTTGCATCACAGAAATGACATTAAACTCCTGACGCGAACAACTCGGGCACGCAATAAAATTAATGCCATTTGAACGTAAGCCCAGTGATTTTAAAATATCAAAACCAATTTTTACTTCTTCTTCAGGCTCGGCTGCCAATGAAATACGCATCGTGTCACCGATGCCTTCCATAAGTAAACCGCCCAATGCAATCGCTGACTTGACTGAACCTGTGCGGTAGATTCCCGCCTCAGTCACACCCAAATGAAGTGGATTATCAATTTGTTGTGATAACAAACGATAAGCATCCATAGTTAAAAATACATTCGATGCTTTGACCGACACTTTAAATTCATGAAAATTTAAGCGGTCTAAAATATCAATATGGCGCATTGCAGATTCAAGCAAAGCTTGGCCTGTAGGCTCACCATATTTTTTTTGAATATCTTTTTCGAGTGAACCTGCATTCACCCCAATACGCATAGAAATATCGTGATGACGAGCTGCAGCCACCACTTCACGGATTTTTGCTTCCGAGCCAATATTACCCGGATTAATACGGAGGCAATCTGCGCCAAAGTCGGCAACTGCCAAGGCAATTTTATAGTCAAAGTGAATATCGGCAACCAATGGCACATTCACTTGCTTACGAATTTCACCAAAAGCTGCTGCCGCTTCCATGCTCGGCACAGAAACACGCATGATATCTGCACCCGCATCTACACAGCGCTGAATTTGTGCAACTGTTGCATCTACATCACAGGTTTCAGTATTGGTCATGCTTTGAATACTGATTGGTGCGTCACCACCTACATACACCGAACCGACACGAATTTTACGAGTTGGACGGCGCTTAATCGGATTTTCAATCATTGTTCGAATCTGCTCTGTTATGCCTTAACGAGATAAACGGAAGTCTGCTCGACCATTTACGGTATACGGCGACAATGAAATATTTTCATTATTGAGGCTTAGTGTCACGGCTTCTGCATCATCTAAACGAATTTGGAATGGTGATTCACCATGTAAAGTTAATGTCGTAGCTTGGCGACCCGTCGCCAGTACTTTACCCGTCGCATCAACAATATTCACTGAGGTTGGACGACTAAAATTCAATTCTAATTGCTCGCCAGATACAGCCGATGAACCATCCATATTAATGACTTCTACATCAGATGTTTTGACTGGCGCGCCTTCAGTATCAGAAGGTGTAGATGACATATTTTGCACAGCCATCACGATTGCCGCCAAGACCACCAATACAACAATCGCCAACACACCATGTTTTAACCACTTACGATTACGATCGCGGTTAGAACCTGGCAATTTGCCCATAATTTTAATTGGAGAATTATTTAAAGCATGATTTGGCAAGAGGCCCGTATCATTGGCATAAATTTCATCAAATCGCTGAATGATATTGGTCGCATCAACTTTTAAAAATTTTGCGTAGGTACGGTAATAACCTTTAATAAAGGTTGCTTCAGGTAATGACTTATAGTCATCCTGCTCCAATGCCATCAATGTCTTTACAGGAATGTTTAACTCCTGCGCAACTTCATCTAAATCACGTTTTTGCGTGACACGAATCTGGCGTAGGTACTCACCTGGACGCTGAACATTTCCTAACGCATTTGGGGCTACGCTCGAGTTATTCGATTGCGGTGAATTAGGATTTATTTCCATACGGCCTCAGTACTGTACTGTAATTGCAAATAACGTTGGTATTCTGGACTTTCCGGGAATAAAGCACGTAGCTGGTTCACTAAAACCTGCTGACCAATGTTGTCTTTATTCGCACGCGCGGTACGAATACCAATCCAAAGCGCACGTGCACTTTGGTTGTTCTGACCTACTGTACGCACAAATTGTTCATACATTTGTGTCGCATCAGAAGTCTGCTGGTTCAAATAAAAAATTTCTGCCAACTCTAACATCGAAACATAAGAATCACGATTAGCTTGCAAGGCTTGCTTGAATGTTTTTTCAGCACTCGCAACATTACCTAATTTAAGGTAAATACGCCCTGCATTTTCCAGCGCTCTTGCACGCTGATCATACCCCAATGTAGAACCGGCGATATTCAACTGTTCAAGCGCATCATTATAGCGTTCAAGTTGATATAAATACGTACCATAGTTGTTACGTACTTGCGCATTTTTAGGCTCAGATGATATGGCGCGTTTAAAATAACCATCCGCTTTTTGAATATTGGCTTTACTTCCTTCTTGCTGTAAAAGCACACCCATCATCATATTTGCTTGTGCATCACGGCTATTTGCTTCTAAGGCTTGGTCAAGCTCACGTTTTGCCGAGTCGAGATCGCCATTTTTAATATATTCAGCAGCCATTTGAGTTCTTACTTTTGCTGCTTTTTCTGGGTCCTTTTTGACTACCCCACCACTTGCACTATGAATACCCGTAGTTTGACACCCTACCATTGCACTCAACGCAATACATAGTGATGAAATTAAAGCAATTTTATAAGTCGACTTTCTCAATTGGCTGCCTCTTTGTTATCCTTGCGAGCGCAGAATCTCATTCTTTGCCGCAACTTTCTTTTTCCATTGCTCCGCACGACGAGTACGGTCTGCAACTTGCCCCACAAGTTGTCCACACGCAGCATCAATATCATCGCCACGTGTCTGACGAATCGTACACACAAATCCAGCATCAGACAAAGTTTTTTGGAAAGAAATAATGCGGTTACGACTTGAGCGGCCATACGGCGCATGCGGGAAAGGGTTAAATGGAATTAAATTAATTTTACTCGGCAGATTTTTGAGTAATTTAATCATTTGTTGCGCATGCTCTGGATGGTCATTTACACCATCTAACATGACATATTCAATCGTCACGTGTTTACGTGAACTTTCGTTGCCATCTTTAGCAATATAACGCTGACATGCTGCAATCAATTGTTCTAGTGGATATTTTTTATTGATTGGCACCAGTTCGTTACGAAGCTCATCGTTTGGTGCATGCAATGAAATCGCCAATGCGACATCAATATCTTTCACCATCTGATCGATTTTAGGCACAACACCCGAAGTTGATAAAGTCACGCGACGCTTTGACATGCCATAAGCAAAGTCATCCAACATGGTACGCATAGAATTCAGCACTGCATCGTAGTTAAGGAGTGGTTCGCCCATCCCCATCATTACGACGTTCGTTACCGAACGCTCACGCTCAAGAACAGGCACATCTTCCATATAAGAATAGTTTGCCATCCATAGCTGACCAATGATTTCAGCCTGATTTAAATCACGCTGGAAGCCTTGTTTACCTGTAGAACAGAATGAGCAATCTAGTGCACAGCCGACTTGTGAAGAAATACACAATGTACGGCGTAAACCACTACGGTGTTCAGCAGGAATGAGAACAGTTTCAACTAAAGAACCTGCACCCTCACCCACGCGGAATACCCACTTACGGGTACCATCTTTAGAATAGTTTTTATGCACCACTTCTGGCGCTTTAATTTCAGCAATTTTTTCTAGTTTTTCACGCAATTTGCCTGAAATATTGGTCATTTCAGCAAAATCAGTCACAAAAAATTGGTGCATCCACTTCATCACCTGCCCAGCACGGAACTTCTTCTCCCCCATATCTTCGAAGAATTTTTCCATTTGTGGACGTGACATGCCAAGTAGATTCACTTTTTCCACAGACTTTTGCTGCGTTGGAGCGGATGGAGATTGTTGCTGTGCATCAGAAACAGCTGATGTAGCGACTACTTCAGTACTCATGTGTAATTACCTAAACCATGTCTAAAGATGAAAGGAGAAGCTCAATAAGTGAGCAAAGGATTATTCAGGGAATAAAAAAACCAGATAAGTATAATAACACTTATCTGGTTTGAATACTTCGAATTAACGAGTACGTGGAGCAATCTCAGTTTGAGCGAAGAAGTAGTTAACTTCACGATCAGCAGATGCTACAGAGTCAGAACCGTGAGCAGCGTTTTCGTCGATGCTTACAGCGAAGTCAGCGCGGATTGTACCTGGAGCAGCTTCTTTAGGGTTAGTCGCGCCAAGGATTTCGCGGTGAGCAAGAACTGCGTTTTCGCCTTCAAGAACAGAAACAACAACTGGACCAGAAGTCATGAATGCAACTAGGTCAGCAAAGAAACCACGTTCTTTGTGCTCAGCGTAGAAGCCTTCAGCTTCAGCTTGAGTCAAGTGTTTCATTTTAGTTGCAACGATTTGAAGACCAGCTTTCTCGAAACGAGCAAAGATGTCACCGATGTTGTTTTTAGCAACTGCGTCTGGTTTAACGATAGATAAAGTACGTTCGATAGCCATGGTAGGCTCCTTAAGTCATAATGTTGACAGGAAAATTTGGCGCATTATACCGAATAATGCGCTGTTTTCTGCTTTTGAGATGTAAAAAAATTGCTTTTTTCGACGCAGTGTTAACTTGCTTCGTCTATCCAAGCCATTTGAATCGCTTCCAGTAAACCTTCAGTCGATTTTTCTGGGTTATCTGCAAAGTCTGGCAAAGCGCACACCCATGCATGTAAATCAGTAAAGCGAATCCATTGTGGATCCACATCTGGATGAGCTTCATAAAGCTCAATTGCGATATCAATCGTATCTGTCCAGCGTAAGCCCATGTGCGCCATCCTAACATCCAATAAACGATGCTGTACTTTAGCAAATTTCTAAATTGCTGCCTAAATTTTCAATCAATAAAGCCTCATTTTTTATTGTCATGGCAGATTTTAATGCCCCCACACCACAACATTGGCTTAAAGCATAATATGTAAAACGGGTGCACATAAAATAATGGCTATCGCCACCACAGCACCAATCAATGCCCCAATGACCACATCGCTAGGATAGTGCAGCCCTAAAACCATACGCGACAAAGCCACCAATACGGTAAAAGGCAACATCAAGATGAGTAAAATCGGCTGTACCCACCCCAATACAGTCGTCACCATCACCGCATGTAGGGTATGCCCTGAGGGAAAGCTAAAGTGGTCTAAAGGGCGCTCGCCCAATCGAATCACTTGATGCACTTGATAAGGCCTTGGCCGTACGGTTTTTTGTTTGAGCAACTTATATATACCAGTTCCCAGCAAACCACTCAGTGCAATGTACAGCAATTGAAATGCATACATCAGTCCTTGTAGCATCCACACAGCCATCAACATGAGATACCAAAAAACTCCATCGCCCAAGCGACTAATCATTTTAAAAAAGTACGCGATTCGCTCTGAGTGAGAAAACGTATTGAGATAAATACAGCCTTTTAAATCGAGATCAAGCATTCTTATTTTTGCATTTTTGAATTTCATGGCTCTCTCCTCAGGTGGTCAATAACCTTCCTGTTATCGCTTCATAAAGCAGGATTAGCTTGGTGCAATACTTCGCCTAGCAACACTATATAAAGCCTGCTCAAATTGTTGTACAGGATGCTTCCATCCAACATGTTGCACATCTGCTTGTGCTTGTATACCCATGGTTTTTAATACTTCTCGTGCAGGTAGCTTCTTAATCAATTCGCTAAATTGGGTAAGTTGCCCCAACCCCGCTAACCAGCCCGTATGCCCAATTCGCACATATTGCTGCGCACATGCATTGTCATAAGCCACGATGGGCAATCCGCTGGCCATCGCCTCTAACACTACATTACCAAAGGTTTCAACTTGACTTGGAAAGACAAAAACATCAGCACTGGCATATACTTCTGACAATGCAATACCACTCAAGCTTCCCATAAAAATAATACGATGCCCCTGTGCTAAACGTTGTAGCTTTTCGCGCTCAGGACCATCTCCCACAATAACCAAACACTGCGTTGCTGTTTGTTTGGTTTGCTGGGTAATAAAAGCCTCAATCAGTACATGCAATTCTTTTTCTGGCGATAAGCGCCCGACATAAAGCAATACTGTAGTCTGCTCATTGACTTGCCACTGCTGACGCAAACCAGTCGAAGCATATTTAGGGTGAAAAACATCGACATCTACGCCTCTTCCCACCACAACCTTGGGACAAGTCACGCCTAAGGATTGTAGCGACTTTGCCGTTCCCTGACTGGGTACACAGGTCAATTGCGTACTGTTATGAAACCAACAGAGATAACGTTGTATTGGCTTAAGCAAAAAGGCCAAATCAAAGAACCGACTAAAATCTTGAAATGCAGAATGAAAGCCACTTGAGATTGGAATTTTCTTATTTTTAGCCGCTTGCAATGCCGCCAAACCCAGTGGACCTTCTGTCACAATATGTACAACGTCAGGTTCAAAACTTTCAATACTACTGGAAACTTTTAAATATTGTGGCCAGCCAAACTTTAATCCCGGATAACGCGGGATGGACTGCGCCAACACCAAACACTCCTGATAAGGCTTAAAGCTCAAACATTCACTTTTTTGTTGTGGGCGTATTAATAAAATTTTATGGCCTAACGCTTGTAAACCTTTACACAATTGAAGCAACGACAGTGCCACACCATTAATTTCGGGTGGCCACGTTTCAGTTACAATGGCAATTTTCAAACGAGGTCTTACCAAATCATTCAGCTCACGTCTATCCGCTTTGAGATGATTTGAATTCTTATTTTTAAAATAAAAGCGTAGGTTTTCTGGAAATTGCTGTTGCTTGAGCAGGCTTGTCGCTGTTTGATCTGACATAGGCCACCTATTTATCTTTTTTGTTTTAGCCTACTGCCCTTTCTTTGCATTTTAATGTGGATTTAATGACACTTTTTTGACAATACCTCAACCTTTATCCTCAGAGTTTTTTACGCACTGTAATGCGTGTACAACCAGGCCTAGATTCAACTTCAAGCATCGCATTGATTTTGATCAATCGTGCACACATGCTTTTTAAGCCTACACTCAAGCCCGATTCTTTCACTGCTGTGGTATCAAAGCCAACGCCATTATCCTGCACAAAAGCAATCAGCTCTTGATTATGAAAGCGCATGTTTACATCCACCCGATCTGCATAACTATGTTTCAGCACATTCGTCAGACACTCCTCCAAAACCCGTTGTAGTGCAATACAATCTGCTGGAGTAATTGCACCTTGCCAATGATCTGGAAATTCCCAACAGACAATTACACCCAGTTCATCAAACAACTGATTAAAACGGTGACGTGTCGGCGCAACCCACAACGTTGGTGTTTCAGGAACAGAAGTATTTAGGCTTGATCCACTATCAATCACAAGTCTAAGGTCATCACGTAAATGCTTAAGTACAGATAAAAACTGATGGTTATTCAAATTTTCACGGGTATGTTCAATCGAGGCCATAGAACGCACCAATGAACTTCCCAACCCATCATGTAGATCATGTGCTAATTGAATTCGTTCCTGCAATTTAGCATTTTTCAGCTCCAGCTGGTGACTGTGGTTCAAACTATCCTCTAGCTCTGTGCGTACCTGCTTCACCTTTAGGGCGAGACGTGTATTAAATCGCTCTACACCATTCATACTACGGGTTAAACGTAGGGCAAAAATACACGCTAAAATCACTGCAGTAAAAGGTGATGCATAAACAATTAATAAATTTCCCTCATGTAGGTAAATACTCAAACCATCATGCAACGACAAGGGCAAGTACACACAAAACATCACCAATGCTAAACAATAAGCTTCAGGCTGTTTAGAACGATATGCAACAACAGGATAAACAATACAGTTAAGCAAATAGATGCCAACTGCCACAACAAAACTCACTTTCAATAAAAAATCGAGATATTGAACAGGCATAAATAAAGTGAGCGATAAAAAAACTACAACCAACCAAAGCAATGTACGCTCTAAACAAGGCGCCCTGAAGTTGGCAAAACGCCAACTATATAAACAGGTAAAGCAAACAAATACTAAAAAAATTAAACTTTGAATGCGCGCAAAGTCCAATGTTTTCAGTGCAAATAATGGCTCTGTAATGAGCTTCATCCCAATATATAGCACCTAAAGCATAGTATCCAAATGCACTTTCCTTGCGCCTAAACAACCAAACAAAAGCAGCAATTAATCCAAGTGCAACCTCCAGACAGAGTGTGTAGGTCAACAAGTCTCGCATTTCAAGCCAATAATGTTCGTGCTTTGCCATGACGGACTCATAGTCCCCCAAATGAACAAAGCCAATTCCTGGATTGAGCTCAGAAACACCTTCCACACGTATATAAACTGTATTTTCACCTGGCTTTAAAATACCGACGGGCAACATCCAGCGTCTAGGGATGTTCAAGTTACGAGATAAAGGTTCTTCAAGTGATTTGTTTTGCCATAGGAAGTGGTCATTAATGTAGACCTGCCCAGCCATATTAATAAAACTGACTGACAGCATCATGGGCTGATTTTGTTTTTCGTCACAATGAAATTGCCAAGTCAGCTTATACCAAACTGTACCGCTAAATTTTGGCCAACGGTCATTCCAATAATCTGGCGTACTTGAAATTGTTTGCCACTGTGATATTTGTGGCCGACCTTTAGCATTTGGACCAATTCCTTTTGTACTTTGAATCTGCTTAAGTTGTGCATAACACTTGGTGGCCTGCTGATATGCGTGTACTTCTGTCGTCATAAAAATTGACCACAGTAAAACACAAAGGCACAGTAATATTTTGTGTAAGCTTCGCCCTCCCACACCAATCACATGAGCAAAATTTAGGCAAAAAATACAAACTGTATTATGGCAAAACGCCAAAAGCGTCACCTTATTTTTTAAAATTATAAAGTCGTTCAATCATACTCAAATTTACACAAACAATACAATAAAATTGCAATAATATTCATTATCATCTAATTTTAATTTTTATATGTGCAAAGTATAAACACCTCCCTTTATACAACTTAAGCAATTTTCACTTGAATTATTGCACCAAATACATCAAGCCACCTTTTACCTGATATAACTGCCCCTCACCAAAATCTATTTGTTGCTGGTCTCCACGCAACCGAGGAAAACCAATCAATGCATCCAGCTGTGCGGAACGCTGAAATTGGTGTGTTTTAGGGTTAAACATCCAATAGATAAACCGTTTATCTTCTATTTTTTTGCCATTGGACACATCTGAAAGCACCACATCATAATAACCATCAAAATTCACATCCATGTAGCCAATGCTATTGGCAAAGGCTGTAAAACCCGTCAGGCTTTGTAATAGCTTATTCGTTTTTTTATCAATCACATCAACTTGCGTTAAGGCTTTACCAGCCGGATATTGCGAATGATCCACACCATAAAATTTAAAAACCACCACAGGCTTATCCGCTGCTTTAAAAGCAGGTTCAAAACTGAGTGATGTCGCACCTAGCGATGTATTCCAATTGGCTTGCATAATGCCCGTGTTTGCATTTAATTCGCCACTTAAGGTTTCATTATTGGGCGTAGCCATACCTTCCGCGCTCACAGCGAGTAAATTAATTTGATCTGCTTTTTGCGTGCCTTTGAGTGCGTAGGCAGTAGAAGCTGACTCATCATATAAAGTGCCGTGTGGATTCCAAATACCCGCATACAAATCTAAAAAATACTGATTGTCTGTTGAACGTAGCATTCGAAGCATCGACACTCGGACATTATTTAAAGGCTTAAGCTGTTCACTGCTTATTCCTGATGATGCAGGTTCAGCAAAAGAAAGACTAGGGAGAAATAAGGCAATGATACAAAGCAAAATTTTATTGTTCATTGTGAAGCCACACCCAAACAAGGAATGAATAATGTGGAATTTATCACACTTTAAAACACTAAAATGTATAGTCTTTGCTTAACCATTCGATAAGCTAAATACTGGTTAAAGTGCAAACCATTGTTTTCTCACAGCACATAAATTAATCTAAAAGCCAATCAAATAAAAAATATAACTTGAATGAATTTTAAGTCCGCCCCTGAACGTGAAATTTTAAGCTTTCAGCCACACCTGCTTAAGCTCACAGAAACAGACAGCCACCATCAGACGTGGCAACTCCCTCCGGAACTTCAAGAAAAAACGGGATTGAATGAAATTTACATCCATGAAAAATGGGCTGAATTTAATCATAGTTTAAAAATTGGACAATCTTATCCCGTCAGCATTTATCAAGGTAAGTTTCAAGATTATTGGATTGAAGCAAAAACCTTTCAACAACTAGGGCCGATACAGGAGTCACAACCATAATGACACCTGTACATACAATTCGGCATACTGTTTGCACCAACAAAGAAGACCAAGAGCTGCTTAAATATCAGCTATTAAATCAAGCTAAACGCGATTATAAATTATCAAAAATCAATAGATTTTTACTTCATAAAAATATGCATCCAATATTGATTTTAGTTCTTGTTTTTCTAGTTGGATATGGCAAAGATCAAATCTTATTTGGAGTTTTAATTCAACCTTACTATTACGTATTTTTTGCACTCGCTCTGCTGCATCCAATTTATGAAGCATGGATGGTGCTATTCACCAATTAAAATGTCTATGCGATAAACCATTTAAAATGTCCTGTTTTTAACTGCAAGAGTCAAGAACAGGATTTAAATATCTTTGTTCAATAACAGCTTTCTGAGCTTTACGACTCGGC
>NZ_QUWR01000001.1:0-360192 GCF_003419885.1 Acinetobacter sp. SWAC5 | reverse complement strand
AAACAATGTCGTCAGGTCATTGCAGATCGGCAAGCGCATGCGGTGATTCCTCCAAGAAAAAATGCGAAACCTTGGAAAGATACAAAGGTCAGCTCGCTAGAACGAAATGAATTACTTCGTACTGTTAAACGGTTTGGCAGAATACTATGGAAAAAATGGTCAGGCTATCATCGCCGAAGTTTGGTGGAAACCAAGATGCACTGCATCAAATTATTAGGCGATAAACTCAGTGCAAGGAACTTTAATAGCCAAACCAATGAGATCCATGCACGTGTAGCCGTGTTAAATAAATTTACCGAGTTAGGTCAACCACATACCCAAGTTATGCCTTAAATTTGAGTAGATATGGGCAATCTTAATTTTTACATCTTTGTGCAACAAAGCCTTTGCTTTGGCACAAATGCTTCTTTAATTTTACTGTGCATTGTAAGCAATAGCACTGCGATTAAAATGAACCTTAACGCGTAGCGTCTTTAAATCTTAAAATAATCATCAGACTCGCATCACAATTCGATCTTTTACTCTTCAGTCTTTTTCAGGTTCGATAAGTATGACTTGGTTAATTTTAGTCATAAAAAAACTGCCCAATGTGGACAGTTTTTTTAACTTAGAAACTTATTTTTGCTTTTTCTTATAAAAACCAAAATAACCAATGACCAAAATGACAAACCAGATTGGGCTCACCATCAAGGCTTTCATAGTGTCTGCTTCCATTGACAATACATAAATCATGCCGATAAAGAAGGCAATAACCAACCAACACGTATACAAACCACCTGGCAATTTAAATGTTGATTTGGCATGAAGCTCTGGACGTGTTTTGTAGTACACAATATAGCTCCAGATAATCATCAGCCATACACAAATAAACAAGACTGTTGAAAGTGTAGTTGCCAATGTAAAGGCTTCAACCGTATTCGGAACAAAGTACTGAAGTGCAGCACCCAATAACAAACAAACTGCAGAGAAATACAATGCATTTGCAGGTACAGCGCGTTTATTCAATTTACCAAAAGCTTTTGGCCCTTGCTCTTCACGAGACAAACCAAACAACATACGCGAAGTTGAAAATACGCCACTGTTCATCGATGACATCACCGATGACAAGACCACCAAGTTCATAATAATGGCAGCTGCAGCAATACCCGCTTGGCTAAATAAATTTACGAAAGGCGAAATGCTTGGATCAATCTTGTTCCAAGGTGTTACAGACATCACGATCACCAAAGCCAATACATAGAAAATAATAATACGGATTGGAATCGAGTTAACCGCTTTAGGTAAATTATGCTCAGGATCTTTGGTTTCAGCAGCAGTCGTACCCACCAATTCAACCCCCACAAATGCAAAAATAGCAATTTGGAAGCCTGCTAAGAACCCTGTGACCCCTGTTGGGAATAATCCACCATGTGACCATAAGTGCGTAAATGAAGCAATTTCACCAGCTGTTGAAGTAAATCCGGTAAAAATCATCCACAAACCGACGCCAATCAGCACCACAATGGCTAAAATTTTGATGAGTGCAAACCAAAACTCTAACTCACCAAATAGCTTAACGGTGACTAAGTTTAGCCCCATAATAAACACAATGGCGGCAATACTAATGAGCACCCCTTCTTCAGGCGAAAATGGGTTACCTCCATTAAAAAACTGCAAATAGTAAATAATTGCAGAAAGATCGGCGATACCTATCGTAATCCAACACAGCCAGTAGGTCCAACCGACAAAATAACCCGCCCACGGGCCAATCAAATCCGTTGCAAAGTCAATAAATGACTTGTACTGCAAGTTAGATAACAAAAGTTCACCTAATGCTCGCATGACCAAAAAGACCATGAAACCAATGATCATATAGATCACCAGTATAGATGGACCTGCCAAACTAATTGTTTTACCAGAGCCCATGAATAAGCCCGTACCAATCGCGCCACCAATTGCAATTAATTGGAGATGTCGGTTAGACAGACTACGTTGCAGATCGCCATTTTCAGCTGGCGAACTATTATTTTGGTGATTCATTCTTGATTCAATTTTGCTGTCCAATCGGCACAAATTAACTTAATTGATTAAAAAAATACAAAATTATTTTCGCTTGATCTGTATTTTCGGATTAATTGCTGTATTTAATTTATTTTTCTTATATACAAAGTATAAATATTACACTAAATATAAGTAGTGACATCAACGCATACATCAATATAAAAACTTGAAAACATGAGTAATAAAAAAACCTCCTTGCCTCAAAAAGGAATTAAACACTGGAAGTTTCGACTAACTGGCATAGCACTTGCTTAATGCAAGCTTAAATAACCTAGATGGGATGGATAAGAAAAATATGCAAAACTTACAAAATTTTATGGAGACCCTAAGCGGATTAGTCTGGGGTCCTTACATGCTCGTACTGATTGTCGGTACAGGTGTGTTCCTCACATTCCGCTTATTATTTTGGCAATTCCGTATGTTGCCATTGGCTTTCAAACAAGTCTTTGGTAAACATCCCAAAAAACATGAAGGTGATATTAGTCAATTTGCCTCACTCATGACGGCCCTTTCAGCCACGATTGGTACGGGTAATATTGCAGGTGTTGCTACAGCCTGCGTACTTGGTGGCCCTGGTGCTGTATTTTGGATGTGGATGACCGCGCTATTTGGTATGGCCACTAAATACGGCGAAGGCGTATTGGCAGTTAAATTTCGTATAAAAAATGAAAAAGGTGAAATGTCTGGTGGCCCGATGTATTACATCGAGCGTGGACTAGGCGCTAAATGGAAATGGCTGGCAGTACTTTTTGCGCTGTTTGGTACCTTGGCATCCTTTGGTATTGGCAGTTCCGTGCAATCTAACACTGTGGCATTAGCGGTTGAAAAGAGCTTAGGCATTAGTACACTTACCACAGCGATTATCATTACTGCTTTCTCTGCCTTGGTCATTTTAGGTGGTATTAAATCAATTTCAAAAGCGTCTTCGGTGATTGTTCCTGTCATGGCGATAGGCTATGTGTTAGGCGGTCTCATCATTATTGTGAACAACCTAGAGCTGGTTGTCCCTGCACTAAAATTGATCTTTACTTATGCATTTACAGGTGAAGCGGCCGCAGGTGGCGCAATTGGTGCTGCAATTCGCTATGGTGTTGCACGCGGTGTATTCTCAAATGAAGCAGGTATGGGTTCTGCGCCCATTGCAGCAGCTGCCGCACAAACTGATCATCCTGCACGCCAAGGTCTTGTATCTATGACGGGTACATTCCTCGATACAATTGTTGTGTGCTCAATCACTGGTATTGTTTTAGTCATGGGCTTTATTATGGCTGGCAATTCGTTTGGCGATCAAACAGGTGCTGTCCTCACGATTAGTGTATTTGACAAACTCCTACCAGGTTTTGGTGGCTGGGTGGTGACCTTTGGTATTATTTTCTTCGCCTATTCAACGATTTTAGGTTGGAGCTACTATGGCGAAAAATGCTGTACTTATTTATTGGGTGATAAATCCATCTTAATTTATCGTCTTATTTATATCGCATCTGTCTTTGTAGGCTGTGTCGTGACCCTTGATTTGGTTTGGTTATTTGCAGATACCTTTAATGGACTTATGGCTGCACCAAACTGTCTCGCACTGTTACTCCTTTCGGGCATTATTGTGAAAGAATCCAAAGACTTTATTGAACGTCGTAAAAACGGTGAACTGTACTAAAACAAAGTCTACCACTCAAAAAGCCACACATTTGTGTGGCTTTTTTAATGTGTCTATGAGCATCCAAATAAATACTCAATGGTAAACCTTAACTTAAACGACCACGTGCCGTAGAATCTTGGTCTTCATCTTCAAACTGATTTTCTAAGTCAGCTGACTCTTGACGATCAGCTTCAATTTCTAAAGCCACTTCCAGCGATAATACAAAAAAGAAGACATCTTCAATTTTCATATTACCCTCTTCATCTTCAAGATGCTGTTGCACCAATTGATATTGTGGATCTTGCTCATCAAATGGAAGCTCTAAATAAACATCTCCTAAATAGCCATCAATGAGACTTTCATCCTCAATGCCCATACATGGTGTATATGCAATTCCATGTTCATCTAACCATGCCAAAACAACATTACGCGCATTGTCTTCTAAATCTTTATCTTCAATGTAATTTTCAAAATGTAAAAAAAGCACATCACGTTTTTTTTCACGCGCAATCGCATCGATATGTTGTATTAGCATTGGCATTGCAGTGATCCATTTTGAGTAATTTAAGCATCTATTATAGAGCCTGAAATGCAATTCATGCTAATGAGCAAGCACTTATGCGACACAGATTGACTGGAAACAGCCAATTTTCATTCGAATCCATAGCGTTCCAACTTATTCATGGTTATGCTCTTGCACAATGACAACAGCTTTCGACTTGGGTTATGGCAAAAGCAAAAAGTGTTTATCGTTGCGAACAATGTGGTGCAGACCATCCTAAATGGTCAGGCCAATGTAGCGATTGTGGGGAATGGAATTGTTTAAATGAAGTCAGCATTGCACCTGCTGTCAGCCATCGCGCACAGCCGAAAATGGGCGGTGGTTATGCAGGCCAAGCTGCCAGTATTACCACACTCAATAAGATTTCAGTGTCCAATGAAACACGTCTGGCAACTGGCATAGGCGAATTTGACCGTGTATTGGGTGGCGGTTTAGTCACAGGTTCAGTGGTACTGATTGGTGGTGACCCTGGTATTGGTAAATCTACCATTTTATTACAAACCGCCACGCACATGGCATCTGCCAATAGCCCAGCACTCTATGTCACAGGTGAGGAATCACTTTCTCAAGTTGCGCTACGTGCTAATCGACTCGATTTGCCCACGGATCAATTAAAGGTTATGGCCGAAACCTGTGTTGAGCGTATTTGCGAAGTACTGGCACATGAACGTCCTGCTGTAGCCATTTTAGACTCAATTCAAACGCTGTATACCGAAACCTTACAATCTGCACCTGGCGGTGTTTCACAAATTCGTGAGTCGGCAGCTTTACTCACACGCTTTGCCAAAAATAGTGGCACGGCGTTGTTTATTGTGGGTCACGTGACCAAAGAAGGCTCATTAGCAGGCCCTCGCGTATTAGAACACATGGTCGATTGTGTATTGTATTTTGAAGGACAAGCAGACTCTCGCTTTCGTATGATTCGTGCGGTTAAAAACCGTTTTGGAGCGGTCAATGAACTGGGCGTGTTTGGCATGACCGATAAAGGCCTACGCGAAGTATCTAACCCTTCTGCTATTTTTTTAAGTCGTTATGACGAAGCCATTCCAGGCTCGATTGTGATGATTAGCCGTGAAGGTACACGCCCACTATTAGTGGAGGTTCAGGCCTTAGTGGATGATGCGCATGGGCAACCACGTCGCGTGGCTTTGGGCTTAGAACAAAACCGCTTAAATATGCTCCTTGCTGTTATGCACCGACATGGTGGCGTACAAACCTCAGGCCAAGATGTCTATGTAAACATCGTGGGTGGCTTAAAAATTACCGAAACAGGTTCTGATTTAGCAGTCCTACTTGCCTGTGCATCCAGTATTCGCGGTAAGGCCTTACCACAACAGCTAGCTGTTTTTGGTGAAGTCGGGTTATCTGGTGAAATTCGCCCTGTGCCCAATGGTCAAGAGCGCTTAAAAGAAGCGATTAAACATGGATTTAAATACATTATTGTGCCTCGGGGCAATGCGCCACAAAAACCGATTGCAGGCGTACAAATCATTTCTGTCGCCCGTTTACACGAAGCTTTAACAGAGGCAATGAACTTAAGTGAAGAGCTCAGCTAATCCAAGTAATGTTTGCTTGTATATTTTTTAATTAAAAATACGATTTAGATATTGAAATTCAGCGCAAATGACTGCATAAATAAGAAGAATCTATTTCTTTTTATTTTTTATAGGAAAACTCAATGGAAGTTCGACAGCGTGGTTTGATTGCGGGTTTATTAACGGCTGCTTTATTAGTAGCGCCTTTAACAGCTGAAGCGAAACGTGCTGGTGGTGGTAAAAGCCATGGTATGTCTCGTCAAGCGACACCAACTCAGTCTTACCAACAGCCTCGTCAAGCTACTCCAGCTCAACAGCCAGTTGCTCCTGCAACCGCGCCTGCTAAATCTGGTCCAGGCGTTGGCGGTATGGTTGCTGCTGGTGTAGCTGGTGCTGCAATTGGTGCGGTAGCAGCCAATGCATTAGCAGATGACAAGAACACTCATGCAACTTCGGAAGCTCAGCAGCAAGCTGCTGCACCAGCTGAAGAAGAAAAAGGTGGTCTTCCAAGCTGGATTTGGATCTTACTAGCTGCTGCTGTTGCCTTCTTCATTTTCCGTAAGATGGGCGCAAAAAAAAAACTAGCTACTAACAACCCATACGCACCTAACAATGGTGGTGCTGGTAATACAGCACCATTTGGTCAAGCACCTAATGCGCCTCGTGGCGGTGATAACACCAACATTTTTGGTCAATCAGTGGGCGGTTCAACACCATCTGCACCTGTAAATAACGCACCTTTTGCAGGTGGCGCATACACGAATTCTGGTAGTCAGTTGCCTGATGGTACTGAGCCTGCAGCATTCTTACGTATTGCACGCCAACGCTTTAACCATATTCAGTCTATGAATACGGCGAGCAATATTTCAGAAATTCAGCGTTATTTAACTCCTGATCTTTACCAGTCAATGTATCAAGACATTATGGCTAACCAAGATCAAGACGTTGCTGAGTTTTCTAACTTAAATGCAATGGTGACTGATTCTGCAACTGAAAATGGCCAATACGTTGTAAGCGTACGCTTTACAGGTACTGTGAGCGAAGACTTAAACAGCCTCCCACAACCATTTGCAGAAATTTGGCATTTTGTTAAACCTGCTGGTTCTACACAAGATTGGTTGGTTGCTGGCATTCAACAAGAAAGCTAAGCATCACTTCTCAAAAAGCGATCTTCGGATCGCTTTTTTTATGGCTAAAATTCGCTTTTCTACGCCAATCACTTTAATCTAGGCAGGTTTATTTTTGAGGTTGCCTTATGTCGCAGCGTATTACTCCCCCTATTGCTTTAATTAATCGTGCATCTGCTGGTAATGCTGAAGCTCAATTTGAGCTAGCCGAAGCCTATATGCACAGCGAACATGAAGACGATATTGATCTGGCTGAAGAATGGGCACTCAGAGCAGCACAATTGGGCTTAACTGAAGCAATGTATTGGCTGGGTGAAGGCTATACAGTTTATGCTAAAGAATTACGCGAAGAAGACCCAGAAGAGTCTAAAAAATACTTTGAATATGGTTTTAATTGGTTAACTCAGGCCAGCAAAGATAAACATGCTGCCGCTATTTTTGAGTTAGCAGGCTATTACCGCCGTGGTGATGCCACTGAAAAAGACGTGAGCAAGTCTATTGAACTGGTTGAACAAGCAGCCAAATTAGGCGATGTACAAGCCATGCGCGATTTATCTTTTATCTATGCAAATGGCTTAGGTATTGATGCCAATGAAGAACAAGCTGATTTTTGGGATCAACAAGCACAGCTTGCTGAAAGCAAAAATACTGAGCAATAAGCAATACAGCCCATCATAATGGGCTGTAATTTTTTGCACTCTTACATTAAGCATCAACAACAATGGCTTGTCTAAAAATACCTTCCACTGCACGTTGTTGTTCAAATAACGCTGCTGGCATTGCTTCAAAACTGTCAAAAAAACTAATCTCATTGGCATCAACTGCATACACCAACGAGTGATTGCCCTCACCTTCTAAAGTGTCGTAATACACAATCACATATTGCTTTTGCTCAAAAGCTTGCTGGATTTCTGCATAGCTCAGTGCAGGTAAAATTGGCAATTGAATTTGCTGTGCTACAGCCAATTCCTTTAGATCTTCTTCGCTTGGCTCTAAGTCCTCATCAGTATGAAATTGAACCTGATAGCCAAACTTTTTTAAGCCAATGGCAAGACCCAATGAACTTGTTCCATACTCTGCATCGTAACCACACACATTGATTAGCTGATCAATTTCAGCATCTAAACCTAAGTGCTGCAACAGCATCCACACGGCATAGATACCGCCATTGGCTTCTAAATTAGCGAGTGCTTCTGGGATTTCCAAAGACATAAAAGGAACTCAAAATTTATCTAAAATTAATATTAATACAAATACTTTAATTTTAGGGATTATTCCAACAACCTGAACTTTGACTATCAAAAAATTCTACTTCTATTTTAGGAGCTATTACTTTAATTAATGTATTAATCCGATGACATTCTTTCTGCTCTTTAGAATAAGTCGAGATAGCAACTTTACCTACAGTACCTTGTTTAAAAATTTGCTGGATTAAATGGGACTCTTGTTCACCTAAGCCCCATCCATAAATAACTAAATTTTTATTTTCAGCCACTAAGCTTGGTAAAACTTCATAAAATATTGTGCTCAAATATGGACTACTTTTTATTGACTCTAATTTTTTAATCCCTGTGCCTTCAGCTACAAATAATGGAATTTTGTCTTCACACCACTGCGATGTAATAACATCCAATAAACTTTTAGACTCATCTCTTTGTAGTTTATTCTCAGCATTTTTAGCATCTCTAAAGATACATAAATTACCATGTTGGTAAAAGGTCAACGTGACGTCTTTTTGATGCCGTCCGTATGGTTGTTTAAACTTTTCCCAATCATGATCAAACTGGCCGTATCCAATAAAGCAATCTTTAAAAATATGACCATCATTGTTGATGCTACTCCCATTACCATACATACGTATCCAATACAGAATCAAATCATAATTAAGTGAAACAATCGTAGAAAACTGCTTTGTAAATTTATAAAGATCAGATAAATGATCAAATATTTGTGCATGTTCGCAATGAACTTCTTTAACAACTTCGATTAGAGCATTTTTAATATTCTCATAAGCTGAATCAATTTTTGTATCGTGTATACCTAAATGATTATTTACCAACTTTGCATGCCAAACTAATCTCAAAACTAACTCGAAATCATCTGTATCAAACTCCTTAAAAAGTTTGGATATATCTGCATTAAAAAGTTCTAATTTTTCAGCTTCTTCTTTTAAAGAATCAAAACGAAATTTTTGATGCAGAGCAACACTAGCCCCATTGCCAATTATTAAACTCCCATTTTTATAATCATCCTTAATTTCACCCCATTCTTTGATAGGGTAATTAAAGCTATCCATCATAGTACAATCTCGAAATTTACTTATATGACAGATATTAACCAATTGAAGATTGGAACTCACTCTATTTCCAAGTACAATACTTCGCTAGTCGAGGGATGCTGCGACTTTCTTATAGGCACTAAATATAAGATCGCTAGGCTCGACGATTCGGTTGAACATTCGTTTCAATCAACAACGGCATCCGCGAACATAATGATCAATTGTTTTTATTAAGGAGATCGTGATGAACGCGGTTAATGCTTCATTTACAGATTACAAAGTTGCCGACATTTCACTAGCTGACTACGGGCGTAAAGAAATCAAACTTGCTGAAGCAGAAATGCCAGCGCTAATGGGTCTTCGTAAACGCTATGCTGCAGCTAAACCGCTTGCTGGCGCGAAAATCCTTGGCTGTATCCACATGACAATTCAAACTGCAGTTTTAATTGAAACTCTAGTTGAATTAGGCGCAGAAGTTCGCTGGACTTCATGCAACATCTTCTCTACGCAAGACCACGCTGCTGCTGCAATCGCGGCTGCTGGTATTCCAGTTTTTGCTTGGAAAGGCGAAACTGAAGAAGAATACGTTTGGTGCTTAGAACAGCAAATCAACGTAAACGGCACACCTTGGGATGCCAACATGATTCTGGACGATGGCGGTGACTTAACTGCACTTGTTCACGAAAAATATCCTGAAGTGATTGCTAAAATCCACGGTATTACTGAAGAAACGACTACAGGTGTTCAACGTCTTTACGAAATGCACCGCGACGGTACTTTAAAAGTTCCTGCAATCAACGTAAACGACTCTGTAACTAAGTCTAAAAACGACAACAAATACGGCTGCCGTCACTCTCTAAATGATGCAATCAAACGCGGTACAGATATGCTTTTATCTGGCCGTCGTGCGCTTGTAATCGGTTATGGCGACGTAGGTAAAGGTTCTGCTCAATCACTTCGTCAAGAAGGCATGATTGTACGTGTAACTGAAGTTGATCCAATCTGCGCAATGCAAGCATGCATGGACGGTTACGAAGTTGTTGCTCCGTACAAAAACGGCGTTCAAACTGGCAAAAAAGAAGACATCAACCTTGACCTTCTTCAAAACACTGACCTTATCGTAACGACTACTGGTAACTACCACGTATGTGACGCTGCAATGCTTGATTCATTAAAAGCTGGTGCTGTTGTTTGTAACATCGGTCACTTCGATACTGAAATCGACACAAACTACCTACGCGGTTACAAGTGGGTTGAAGTTAAGCCACAAGTTCACCAAGTGTATCGTACAGAAAACGAAAACGATTACTTAATCCTTCTTTCTGAAGGCCGTTTGGTGAACCTTGGTAACGCAACTGGTCACCCATCACGTATTATGGATGGTTCTTTTGCTAACCAAGTATTGGGTCAAATGCACCTATTCGCTGAAAAATTTGCTGATCTTCCAGAAGATCAAAAACAAGCTGCAATCCGCGTAGAACTTATTCCTAAGAAATTAGACGAAGAAGTTGCTGCGGCAATGGTTGCTGGTTTCGGTGGCGTATTGACAACTTTGACTCAAGAACAAGCGGATTACCTAGGTGTTCAAGTTGAAGGCCCGTTCAAAGCTGAGGCTTATAAATATTAATTGACCCTCACCCCATCCCTCTCCCAAAGGGAGAGGGTGACAGCTTCGTTAAATTGAATTCAGGACTAAAATCCTATCAATTTAATAAGCTGGGTGTTTAACCCTGCAAAATTCAGTAATGAATACTCCTCTCCCTTTGGGAGAGGTCAGGGAGAGGGTAAACAAACAGTATTTATAAAAAGGATTTGAACATGTCAAAACAGATTCCTATTTCCTTTGAGTTCTTCCCGACCAAAACTGATGCGGGCGCGGAAAAACTTAAAGTTGTTCACCAAGAACTTCAATTATTAAATCCTGAATTTTTCTCTGTAACATACGGTGCAGGCGGTTCTACCCGCGAACGCACTTTGTCTACATTGAATGATTTCAACGGTAAAGGTACGCCTGTTGCTCCTCACCTATCTTGTATCGGTGACAGCAAAGAACGCATTGCAGAACTTCTAGATTTGTACAAATCACAAGGCATTGACCGCATTGTTGCGCTTCGCGGCGACTTACCATCTGGCCAAGTGGGCTTAGGCGAATTGCCTTATGCAACTGATCTTGTGCGTTTTATCCGTGAACATTCAGGTGACCATTTCCACATTGAAGTAGCGGCTTATCCTGAAATGCATCCACAAGCAGACAGCTTTGATCTCGACATCAAACGTTTTTGCGACAAAGCAAATGCAGGCGCAAACGCAGCTTTGACACAGTTCTTCTTTAATCCAGATGCATATTTCTACTTTGTAGAACGCATTCAAAAAGAAGGCGTGAATATTCCTGTAGCACCAGGCATTATGCCAATTACCAATGCAAGCAACCTCATTCGCTTCGCTGACGGTACAGGCGCAGAAATCCCTCGTTGGATTCGTAAGCAATTGGCAACTTATGGCGACGATACTGATTCAATCAAAGCCTTTGGTCATGAAGTGATTGTTAAGCTTTGCGAACGCCTAATTGCTGGCGGCGCACCAAGCCTGCACTTCTACACCATGAACACAACTGATCCTACACGTCAGCTTGTACTAGACCTCGGTTTAGCATAAGTTCTATAACTTCTTTCATTTGCTTTAGACTTTCCCAAACTGGGAAATTTAAACTTTACACAATGAAAGAAGTTTTTTATTTCCCTATTTGAGAGTAAAGCCAAATGCCTCGTTTTTTTATTGAAGCAGACCTGAATGTTGATACCACTGTCGAACTGACAGAAACCGTATTTCATCATTGGGTAAAAGTTTTACGCGCTCAAGTGGGTGAAACTGCAACATTCTTTAATGGACAAGGCGGTGAATATGAAGCAACACTAAGTGAAGTTGCAAAGAAGACAGCTTCAGTCGAAATTACAGCATTCAATCCAGCAAACCGCACACCAAAATTCAAAGCTTTACTTGGTCAGGTCATGAGTAAAGGCGATCGCATGGATTATGCGATTCAAAAAGCGGTTGAACTCGGTGTTTCTGAAATTCAATTGCTCACCTCTGAACGCTGTGAAATGCGTTTGAAGTATGACCGCGACCAAAAAAAATTAGATCATTGGCAAGGTATTGCGATTGCAGCCTGTGAACAATGCGGTTTGAATGTGGTTCCAAAAATCCTTGCACCCATTAGTTTAGACAAATGGCTTGCTTCTAAATTACCAGACACTAAACTCGTACTTGCTCCAAACAAGGACCAAACAGACGTCTTAGCCAATGCAACGCCAAATATCGCATTGCTCATTGGCCCAGAGGGTGGTTTAAGTGAAGCAGAAATTGAAAGTGCTAACCAAGCTGGCTTTATCAATTGGTGCATAGGTGAACGTGTTTTACGTACAGAAACCGCCCCAGTTGTTGCACTTTCTATACTTAATTATCGAATAATCAATAATTTCATCTGATTTTTTATATTTATGTATACATATTGATTGATTTTTGTGCTTCTGGCAATTACCCTTATTTAGATAAAATGTATGGCCTTGAAAGGATTTCGAGCTGTTTACAGCTAGGCCAATAAAAATTGACTTAATTATTACATTGAAATAAGGCATTGATATTCATGATAGAAGATCAATATGAATATATTCGGGAGCATAATCATGCCGCCCAAATTGCAAATACAATTCGCTTAAGTCGTTATTTTCTAACCAGTATTCTCGTTGTTTGTCTCTATATTTTCTGTATTTACAAATTTTTTAGTTCAACGCCTGCACCTTATTTTTATACATGGTTTTTTACAACAGAAATTATCGTTTGCCTGTTTTGGCTTGTAAGTACAGCGCATTTTAAACCTGGGCTTTATAATTTAAATCACGCCCATCGCTGGCTACAAATTCAGTGTTTTACCGTAGGTTGCTTGGTAGCTATAGGAATTTATATCCTTTACAACTACCTCCCAACCATCAATCCAGATTTTGAAGAAATTCATGCGCTAACACTTTCAGCATTATTATTGATCGTGACTCAAAGCTTTAGCCTGACCTACTTAACCCAAAAGTTAAATTATTTTTGTCTCACTTTTTTGCCTTCCATCATTCCATTTTTATTTTCACAATATTTTATTCAACACGACACCAACCCCCTTTTTAGTCTGGCTCTGAATTTTGCACTTATTGTTATTTTATTATGTGCAACAACGTCATATCGAATTAACCTGCGCCTGAGTACCACGTATGCACGCAATCAACTCTTAATGAAAGATGCTGCACAACAAGTCACGTGGACAGATGATTTATGCAAACAGCTTCAAGATGAAATAAACCACTCTAAAGATATTGAGCTACAACTACAGCTGAACAACCAACTGCTCGAGCAAAAAGTACGTGAACGTACCTATGATATTGAGCAAATGAACAAAGACCTAGAAAATCAACAAGAAAACTTAGTATTAGCACACGAAATTGCAGGCCTAAGACCTTGGGATTGGAACATTAAAGATCGCAAAATTCGGATCACCAACCACTTATATGAAAAACAAGTCCGTGATTCAAAACAGCACCTTGAACAATTACAACACCAAATTCATCCTGATGATGCAGAACAATTAAAACTAACCTTAAAACTGCATTTACGCGGTGAAAGTGAACGTTACGAAGCCAACTACCGTATTCAAAACTCAGAGGGCAAGTGGACTTGGGTACATGACATTGGTCGTGTGGTTGAACGTGATCCAAATACAAAAAAAGCCATCCGCATGGTAGGCATTCGTCGTGATATTCAAAAAGAAAAAATGTCACAAGAGCGAATTAAATTAGCCACCAGTGTATTACAACAAGCTGCTGAAGGCATTTTTATACTCGACGAAGAGCTCTGTTATATCGACGTCAATCCTTATTATGAAAAGTTAACAGGCTTTAGTAGCAACCAAATTTTAGGTAAACACCTATTTGACATCACAGCGAATTACAAGTCACAACAACGTAGTGCCCACTACAGTGTGATTAAACAACTCATGAATATGAATGAGTTTGATGGCGAATTAAATGAAAAATTCCTCTCTGGCAAAGAACTTACCTTGTGGATGCACATTAATGCCATCACTGATGAAGACCATAAAGTCACGCACTATATTGGTATTGTGTCTGACTTAACTGAACGTAAACTCCAAGAGCAACGTTTATCTTATTTAGAAAATTATGACACGCTGACAGATTTACCTAATCGTTTTTACTACAACTATCAATTACATAAACTTTTGGTAACACAGCGTGACTCACAATTTGCCATTATTCGCCTCAATATCGATCGCTTCCGCCCACTCAACGAATATTTAAACCATAACGGTGGTGATGAATTACTACGCCAAGTTGCTCAGCGTTTGCGTTTGACCAACCCAGAAGCACTATTCATGGCGCATTTAAATGGTGATGACTTTGCCATTGTGTATGAAGTGTCCCACTTATGCCCTTCGGTACACGATCAATGTGCACGTATTAACAAAGCATTTGGCTTGCCATTTAATATTGCCAAACAAGATCATTTAATTACCATCTCTATGGGCGTTGCTTTCTACCCAGAGCATGGACGCCAATTGGATTATTTAAACAATTGTGCCGAGCAAGCCCTCACCGAAGCTAAAACACTAGGTGGCAACACGATTCGTTATTATTCGAAAGAAAATACAGCCCTTTTAGAGCAAGGTATATTCCTCGAACGTGACTTACGCAAAGCCATTCAAAACAACGAATTAATGGTTTATTACCAGCCTAAAATCAACTTTAGAGATAAAAATGTATGTGGTTTTGAAGCACTAGTACGTTGGAATCATGCTGAAAAGGGAATTATTCCACCTAATCTTTTTATTCCACTTGCAGAGCAAACTAGCCTAATATCAGACATTGGTCGTATCGTAATACAACAAACTGCCAAACAAATCCGCCAATGGAAAGACATGGGCTTTAATAATATTTGCGTCTCAGTGAATATTGTTGCACAGCAACTCAGACGCGGACAATTGCTCGAAGTTTTAGACGATGCAATGAGCCTCAACCAAATTGAAGGCCAAGATTTAGAACTCGAAATTACCGAATCTTCACTGTTAGAAAATTCCGAGGATGTTAAAAATCAACTGAACGAAATTAAGCTACGTAATATTAATATTTCACTCGATGATTTTGGAACTGGTTATTCTTCACTCTCCTATCTTGCTGATTTTCCAATTGATATATTAAAAATTGACCGCAGTTTCGTATCTAAAATTGGGCAAAACAAACAAGCCGCCATTGTGAGTGCCATGATTGCAATGGGCAAAGCCATGGGAATGACCGTCGTTGCTGAAGGGATTGAAACCGAACAGCAACTTCAATACTTACAAGACCTCGATTGTGATATTGCACAAGGTTACCTATTTTCTAAGCCGCTACCAGAACAAGAAGCAACCGAATATTTAGAACAAAATACCTGTGCCTCACTTATAGCTACTTAATATAAGACAAAAAAATGTGACAGTTCAGGATTCAAAAAATGACACGCTGAGTCTGTCCCAACTGTCTAACAAGTGATATATTCAGTTGATTAATAGCTATTAAACTCCCGTTTTCTGGGCAACTTAAAACAATCGAGATACAGATGGACGATCAATCTTTAAAACAGCAGGCATTGTATTATCATGAGTTTCCAACGCCAGGTAAAATTAGCGTAACACCAAGCAAACAGCTTGTTAACCAACATGATTTAGCGCTTGCTTACTCTCCAGGTGTCGCTGCACCATGTTTAGAAATTGAAAAAGACCCATCTAAAGCTGCACTGTATACTGCACGTGGTAACTTGGTTGCCGTAGTAACGAATGGTACTGCCGTTCTTGGCTTAGGTAATATTGGTCCTTTAGCTTCTAAACCTGTGATGGAAGGTAAAGGCGTATTATTCAAAAAATTCGCTGGTGTTGACGTATTTGACATCGAAATTGCTGAAAATGATCCAGACAAAATTGTTGATATTGTTGCAGCATTAGAACCAACTTTTGGTGGTATTAACCTTGAAGACATCAAGGCACCAGAATGTTTCTATATTGAGCAAAAACTCCGTGAACGCATGAATATTCCTGTATTCCATGACGATCAACACGGTACATCAATTATTGTTGGTTCAGCGCTGTTAAATGCCCTACAACTGAATGGCAAAAAAATTGAAGAACTCAAAATTGTCGCTTCAGGTGCAGGTGCTGCTGCTCTATCTTGTCTTAACTTGCTTTGTGCCTTAGGTGCAAAAAAAGAAAACATCATTGTGGCTGACTCACGTGGTTTATTAACTACGCAACGTCAAGGCCTTGATGATTCTAAAAAAGCATACGTACAAGATATTGAAGGTACACAACTTGCCGATGTTATGGCGGGTGCAGATATGTTCCTTGGCCTTTCTGCTGCTGGTATCTTGACTCAAGATATGGTTAAAGAGATGGCGGACAACCCGATCATCTTCGCTTTGGCTAACCCAGATCCAGAAATTTTACCTGAACATGCCCACGCTGCACGTCCAGATGTGATTATGGCTACAGGCCGCTCGGACTATCCAAACCAAGTAAACAACGCCCTTTGCTTCCCATATATTTTCCGTGGTGCATTGGATGTTGGCGCAACCACCATTAACGAAGAAATGAAAATTGCATGTGTACACGCGATTGCGCGTATGGCACATGTAGAAGCAGATGCTGCATCTTATGGTGAAAAATCTGCATCATTTGGTCGTGATTACCTTATTCCACGCCCATTAGATCAACGTTTGATTTTGGAAATTGCACCAGCAATTGCACAAGCTGCAATGGACTCAGGTGTTGCAACTCGCCCAATTCAAGACTTTGCTCACTACCGTCAACGTTTGTCTGAGTTTGTTTATAACTCAGCATTCATGATGAAACCTATTTTTGCGCAAGCAAAAACAGATCCGAAGCGCATTGCATACGCTGAAGGTGAAGACCTTCGTGTACTTCGTGCAGTTCAAATTGCAGTTGATGAAGGTATGGCTAAACCAATCTTGGTGGGTCGCCCTGCTGTGATTGAAGCAAATATTAAAAAGCTTGGTTTACGCCTTGAAAATGGTTTCAACATTGAAATCGTAGATCAAGAGAAAAACCCGCACTATGAACAATTTGCTGATGACTATTATGAGCTTATGGCACGTAAAGGCGTAACACCTGAATACGCGCAACGTGAGTCTCGTCGTCGTTCTACGCTCATTGCAGCAATGCTGGTTCGTCATGGTTTAGCAGACGGTATGCTTTGTGGTACCTATTCAAGCTATGACATTCACCTTGACTTCGTAAAAAATGTGATTGGTTTAAAAGAAGGTCGTAGCACATTCTTCACCCTCAATGCATTGATGCTTGAAGATCGCAATTTATTTATTGCCGACACCTACGTAAATACTAATCCAACGGCTGAACAGCTGGCTGAGATGACCATTTTAGCTGCTGAAGAAGTACGTCGTTTTGGTATCACACCACGTGTTGCTTTACTTTCGCACTCAAGCTTTGGTTCAGATCAAAATGATCCAAGTGCACAAAAAATGCGTAAAGTATTCGAAATTTTAACTGAAATTGCACCTGAACTAGAAGTTGAAGGCGAAATGCATGCCGATGCGGCATTAGACGAAAATATTCGTCATTTTGCATTCCCGAATTCACGCTTCAAAGGTTCTGCAAATTTATTGATTATGCCGAACTTAGATGCAGCCAACATTTCGTTTAACTTGTTGAAATCAACATCAGGTAACAATGTCACCATTGGCCCGATCTTGCTTGGTGCAGCGAAGCCTGTTCATATTTTAACACCAACAGCGACAACACGTCGTTTAGTGAATATGACAGCACTTACAGTTGCTGAAATTCAAGAAAACGAAAAAAATGCACTGTGATTTAGTTCACTGAATCCACAGTTCTGACTTGAGAAAACCTCTATTCTGTAGCATGATGACTGCAAGAATAGAGGTTTTTTCATGCAAGTTTATTTAGTGGGCGGTGCAGTTCGAGATCAATTGCTTGGACACCCCTATCACGAAAAAGATTATGTAGTGGTCGGCGCGACGCCGGAACACATGCTTGCCCAAGGCTATCAACCTGTGGGTAAAGATTTCCCCGTTTTCCTTCATCCAGAGACCAAAGATGAGTACGCCTTAGCGCGTACAGAACGTAAATCCGGACATGGCTATCATGGCTTCGAGTTTTATACCGATGTCAGCGTAACATTGGAGCAGGATTTAATTCGTCGTGACCTGACGATCAATGCAATTGCAAAAGATCAGGATGGAAATATCTACGACCCATACGGCGGTCAACGTGATTTACAATTGCGCCTATTGCGCCATGTATCCGATGCATTTGCGGAAGATCCGCTACGTGTATTACGTATTGCGCGTTTTGCAGCCCGTTATAAAGCACTCGGTTTTCGTGTAGCAGATGAAACACTTGAGTTAATGCGTCAATTGGTCACTTCTGGTGAGTTAAATGCGTTAACGTCTGAACGTGTGTGGAAGGAAACGTCTCGTGCACTAATGGAAAATCATGCCGATGAATACTTTGAAGTACTCAGAAGTTGCGGTGCATTAAAAGTCTTATTCCCTGAATTGGATGCACTCTACGGTATTCCTCAGCGCCCCGAGTACCACCCTGAAATTGACTGTGGCATTCATACCATGATGTCATTATATCAAGCTTGCCGTGCTGGCTATTCCCTTGATGTACGATTTGCAGTATTGGTTCATGACCTTGGTAAAGCACTCACACCTGCAGAAGAATGGCCACGCCATATTATGCATGAGGAACGTGGTGTTAAACCTGTATCTGATGTTTGTGATCGTTTAAAAGTTCCAACAAATACCAAGCAGTTAGCAATTGCTGTATGTAAGGAGCATTTAAAGTGCCACCAAGCACTTACCCTAAAACCGGGTACTTTATGGCGCCTATTACAACGTTTAGATGTATTACGTCGCCCAGAACGTGTTGAAGCCTTTGTACAAGCTTGTGAATGTGATTCTAGAGGCCGTTTAGGCTTAGAAGACCGTGACTACCCTCAATCACGCTATGTTTTGGATGCTATGCAAGTGGTGCGTAATATTAAAGCACAGGATTTGCCACCTGAAATTCAAGGGCCAGATATTGGAGAAATGCTGATTGAGCGCCGAATTGCAGCACTTGGCGTTTTAAAAGCTAAATACACTGCTCTTGCTGATTAAGCACATTCTGAAATAAAAAAGCTTCTTTGGGAGCTTTTTTATTTTTGGCGAAACAGTAATAAAGATGTAAAAATAATAATAACAGCGTTAATGTTCATCTTTTTTGCAACAATCTTTACCATCAATCTACCAATAAAACATTTATGCTCTAACTAAACAATGGAGCAGTTGCTACATGCATGCCTATATTCGCCCACTTCAATTAGATACTGATCTCAAAGATATTCATCGTCTTACCTACCAACTCGGTTATCGAATCTAATGCACAAGTCATTGGCTATGCAGGATTGATCAAACAATACAGCTGGGAATTTGAGGAGGTTTTTTTCGAATTCAAGCTTTTGTCATTGATGAGCAGTATATAAGTCTTGGCTTAGGTAGAACACTGATGCAGGCTATTGAGAAAATAGCGATCGAACAAGGTTTAAAACGTATTTTACTTAATAGTGGCAATCGTCCCGAACGGTATCCAGCCCATGTTTTTTATAAAAGCTTAGGATTTGAAGCCTATAGTTTGGGCTTTACGAAATACTTAAAATGATCGGCTGATTTAATCATCAGCCGATCATTGAATAGATCTTATGAAATATCAGCGGTGAAAGTAATGACTTTTTCCAATTTCATTTGATTTTGCACCACCATTAGCAAGCGATCAATGCCTAAAGCGATCCCTGAACATTCGGGCATATTGGGTAAGGCAGCTAGCAAATACTCATCAATCGGCATGATATGCAAACCAAGCTTTTCACGTTCCGCATTATCCGCCTCAAAACGACTACGAAGCACATCTGCATCAATCAGTTCATCATAGGCATTGGCCAATTCTAAACCTTCGATATACAGTTCAAAGCGTGCCGCCACCAACTCACCGTCTTCATCAATACGCGTTTTTGCGAGTGATGCCATTTCAGGTGGAAAGTCCGTTAAAAATACGGGGGTATCAAACCCTAAACTCGGTTCTACCATGTGTGAAAACAATAAATCGATATAGGCTAAACGGTCGTCGCCTAAATCTAAATTTAAGCCCACACGGCGACAAGCATCTTTCAGCTCTTGTAGCGTTGCCTTAAGTGGGTTCAAATCCAAACGATCCATAAATGCGTGTTTATAACTATAAATGGTGGGTCTAACTTCACCAAAGCGATGTGCTAAAACAACATTTAATAAGTCGGTAACCTCTAACATTAAATCTTTCAGTGAAAATGCAGGTCGATACCATTCCAACATGGTAAATTCACTATTATGTTTACGACCATGCTCATCATCACGGAATACTTTGCAAATTTGATAAATGGGTCCGCTACCATGCGCCAATAAACGCTTCATAGCAAACTCAGGCGAAGTTTGTAAGTAATGCGTGGCCTTTTTACCTAAAACATGACGCTGGGCTTGTACTGAAGCCAAATGCACATCCGTTACCCCTGCTTGAGATAAGACTGGCGTTTCCACTTCCAATACATCACGTGATGCAAAAAACTGACGTAACTGTGCATACATTTTTGCACGCGCACGCATCGCTTCTAAATCACAAGTCGGTTGATAATGTACATGACTCATGCTTTAGGCCCTCCATGCGCAGCCCATTCACGACGAAGCGGATAGGTTTTACGTAAATAGTCAAAAGCTTTTTGATCTACCTTACCATCCGCCAGACAGGCACGCAGATTTGCATCATCACGAGCAATATCATAAATTTCTGTCAGATGATTTTTTAGCGCTTCTTTTAGTGTCTGATTAACGAATAGTGCTTCGCAAGTGGGTAATTGCGTTTCAAATTGTTTGCTTGCAACATAATGAAAGGTTTTGCAAAAAGCCTCATAGATCATTTGTGTGCCACGTGCTTTGCCTTCTAAGCTATAACCCGCAATATGAGGTGTAACCAAAGTGATTAAGTTAAGCAATTTTTCTGAAATTTCTGGCTCATGTTCAAATACATCAAGCACGACTTGACGCTGATTTTTTTGAATATCTGTAATTAAATCCGCTTCTGCAACCACTGGCCCACGTGCAGAGTTAATCAAAATTGCATCTTTTTTCATTTGCGACAATGCAGATGCATCGATTAAGTGATAAGTCGAATGCTGAACATTTTTGGTCAACGGCACATGTGTTGAAATCGCATCGGCAGTTTTTAATAGTTCTGCAAATTCTACTTGCTTGACATGATCGCGTTGCACAAAAGGATCGTAGCCAATCACATTCCAACCCAATAGCTGTGCCATTGTCGCCAAACGTGAACCGACATTACCCAAACCAACAACACCCAAAGTAAAAGCATCGCCAGCGTCTAATAATTCAGGTTTTAATTTTAATAAAGCAGTAATGACATATTCTGCAACAGCTTGCGCATTACAACCTGCCGCATTTGACCATGTCATGCCTTGTTGCTCAATTGCAGCGATATCTAAATGATCTGTTCCAATCGTTGCACTACCCACAAATTTTAATGATGATCCAGCAATAAGCGTTGTATTTACTTTCGTTACAGAACGAACCAAAAGTGTATCCGCATCTTGCACATCAGTTGCCGTTAAAGTGCGACCTGCTTTTTGTTGTATTTCACCAAATTCTGCAAAGAAATATTCGGTATATGCCAGATTTTCATCTGCAACAATTTTCATAATACATTCCACTACTGTAATGGCACTATGATAACGCTTTGGCTAGACGCTGACTATTCTCTCTTCCCTCACGCCCAGACCTACTAAGATAAAATAAGCCACATCTTATTCAATTCGTACTCTGCCTTAGCTTTATATAAAGCTAAAACCATGTCGATTTTTTGATTGGGCAATGCTTCGTCAAACTATTGGCAATAATCCGCTTTTTGATCTTCAATTAATGACAATGCGGCATTCCAGGCCACCCTAATAATAGGCTCTGCCTGTGGACTTTCAAATTGTTTGAGTGTGTGTTCACGCACTTCTGGACTAGGATAATGCAATGATGAACTGCTCAAGGCTTTAATCTGAATTTGGCATGCACGTTCTAAAAAGTAAATTTCATGAAAGGCTCGTGCAACCGTATCACCTGTTGCCAGCAACCCGTGATTACGTAAAATCATGCACCGATAATGGGCCATGTCTTTCACCAAACGTACCCGCTCTTCAGTCGAAAAAGCAATCCCTTCATATTCATGATAAGCAATATTTTGATAAAACTTCAGCGCATGTTGTGATAAAGGTAATAGGCCTTGTGTCTGTGCTGAAACCGCAATACCATCCGCAGTATGGGTATGTATTACACAGTTTATATCTGCCCGCGCATGATGTAAGGCGGAATGAATTACAAAACCTGCAACATTAACCATTTTACCTTCATCATAATGTGCGACGATGTTCCCTTCATGATCAATTTTGACCAAATCTGAAGCGCGCATACGATCAAAGGTAACGCCATATTTATTAATTAAAAAATATTCAGGCTGATGTGCTAAACGTAAACTAATGTGCGTATCAATTAAGTCAGTCATTTTATAATAAGCAATCAAACGATATAAGGCCGCCAGCTGACAACGTGCTTGCCATTCCTGTTCATCAATTTCTAGTGGTTTATCCATTTCTCACTCCTTATTATTTGATAACTCAGCGACTTTTTATTTGATTATTCGTATGAATTATTCTTAGCAATTTTATCATAGTGCTACCACGAATCTCTTGTTTCAGACTACAGTCTATTTCATACAGATTTATGGTTACTATGCTTTTATCGCATTTAATGTTGGACTTAAGCAAAGTACTTCAATAGTAGAATGTTTATTTGTATCAAGTCTATCTATTCTTTCGGCTCATGAATGGATATTGGCCTAAATGAGACACAAAAAAAAAGCCCTTGTTTTCACAAGGGCTTTTTTGAATTTGGCGGAAGCGGTGAGATTCGAACTCACGGAGGGGTATAAGCCCTCGTCGGTTTTCAAGACCGGTGCATTAAACCGCTCTGCCACGCTTCCATGGGCGCTATCATATAAATATTCTTTCAGAATGGCAAATATTTTTCAGATATTTCATAGTAATTTAGCACTGTTTAATTATTTTTTATTCAATTCAACGAGAGCGACATGTTTTTTAGGCATTCATGTACATTTAAATGTCTTACTCAGCATTGTGTTCTAGATCGTTAGCGTCTTTATAAAACAAAATACAAGCGTGGATTTTGCCTTAGAAATAGACGTCATCTTAGCGTGAGCATTTTAAGACGACTTTGCTATCAACAACAAATAAAATTCCAAGTATAAAAAAACCCAATCTTTCGATTGGGTTTTTTGAATTTGGCGGAAGCGGTGAGATTCGAACTCACGGAGGGGTATAAGCCCTCGTCGGTTTTCAAGACCGGTGCATTAAACCGCTCTGCCACGCTTCCATGTTGCGCATCATATAAATAAAATGAGTGCTTGGCAATTATTTTTCAACAATTTCGGTTTGAGTGCTCAAAATAAAAACAAAATACTCATTCCACAACTTTACATATCGCTTGTGAGGAAACGATCAGCAAAAACTCCGTGCTGAATCGAATAAGATCTTTCAAATCAAAGCGCTTGATATTCAGCTTCAGCGCCCTATGATAGTAGCAAGCTGATAACAGCTCATTCTTACTACGGCATCGTTTATCACACAAATTGGAGACGAATCTTTTGAATCGAAAACTACTCACAGCTGAAGGTTATCAACGACTACAAGATGAGTTAAACGATTTGGTTCGTAAGGAACGTCCTGAAATCACCAAAATTGTGTCTTGGGCTGCCAGTCTTGGCGATCGCTCAGAAAATGCTGACTACCACTACAACAAAAGAAAGCTACGTGAAATTGACCGTCGTATTCGCTTTTTAACCAAGCTGTTTGAAGTGGCACATAAAGTCGAATACAGCCCAGAACAAGATGGTAAAGCATATTTTGGGGCGTGGGTCGAACTCGAAAATGATGATGCTGAACGCATTAAATTTCGTATTGTCGGTGATGAAGAAATATATGGGCGTAAAGATTATATCTCTTTGCAATCTCCTGTAGCCAAAGCCTGCTTAGGCAAATCCATCGATGATGAAATACAAGTACAAACACCCAATGGTAAAAAAAGCTGGTATATCATTCAAATTCAATATGATGCACCAGCCTAATCTCAATTCAAGATTACCATTAAACCCCAAACACTGTGTATGTATTTGTAGGTAAAGCTAAGCTGACTTTATACATAGTAAATGGTGCGCTTCTTAGAAAATTTATCCAGCTGTTTTAAAAAGCCTTCAAAATAATCTTTTTCTTTCTCTTCAGTTCGATAGCCAGCATATAAGGTGCGACACAAACCCGTTGCTGACACACAATCTAAACGGCGTGAAGTCACCCAGCCTTTTTGTTCATATTCATTTACCACCCAATCAGGTAAAGCAGCAATACCTCTACCACTTGCGACCAATTGAATTAACATTTGCGTTAAATCTGTGGTACGGATTTGCTTCGGCAAAATATTTGCAGGTATAAACAAGCGCGACATAATATCCAAACGATGCTTATCGACGGGGTAAGTTACCAATGTTTCATCTGCAAGCTCTTGTACCGTAATATCTTTCGCTCTAACTAAGGGATGCGTATTCGACAGAACTAAACGTGATTCATATTCAAAGATAGGAAAATATTCAATGCCTTTTAGTGCAATAGGATCCGCAGTAATTAATAAGTCAAACTCCCCTGTTTGTAACAGTTCATGTGGATTCGCTTCAAAACCTGAGGCAAAGTCTAAATCGACATCTGGATACTGCTGGCGATATTGATTGAGCAATGGCATGAGCCAATCAAAACAACTATGACATTCTGAAGAAAAAGTAATTCGACCCGTTTGCCCATGCACAATACGCGTAATATCCGATTGGGCAATTTGCACTTGAGGTAAAATTTCATCGGCTAACTTTAATAAACGTTGCCCTACATTGGAAAAACTTACCGGGCGACTGCGACGGTTAACTACCTCAACACCAAACCAATGGTCAAGCTCTTTAAGTTGATGCGAAATCGCAGAAGGTGTGAGACACAAATCATTGGCTGCTGATACCAAAGAACCATGCTCTCTTAAAGCGATCAGCGTTTTTAAATGACGAAGTTCAATCATGGGAGATCTAGATGTAATAATCAATGCAAACACTATAAGTGAATATTTTTCATCTTTCAATTTTAATCATTAGATTCCTTCACAAACAAAGTTTTCTTCCTTTCAAATACAGTCCTCCTATATGTGGAATTCCGTCCAAATCCAGAGTCTCAACGAAAGACTTGCTCTGCAAATCAAATAGCATCAAGAATGCTTTAAATGACTAGCCTTAATACAACGACATTTATAGATCAGGGATCTATCAAATATAGGCATCAAACTTTTAATAGCTAAAATCGTAAATATGACTAAAAAGTGTCTGTGAAAAATGGGACATGATTGGCTGTTATTTCCTGCAAAAACACAGCAATTTTTACTTATCGAGCTGAACACTAAAATTTGCATAAATTTCATACATTAGATCAACTCTTTTCTTCATATATACATCCTGAATTTTATTTAAAAATCTCAGTTTTTAAAGCTCTCATGATGGCCTAATCTTATCGGTGGTTAGCGCTTAAGCTCGTTGTACTGTTAATGGCTTATTTACAACTATCGTTTTCACCTATAAAACAAGTTAATTTTGTCTATTTTTACAATCAAGCATACAACAATATCTCGTTGTTATTTATTGCATATTTAGTGCATTTTTTTTTAAAGTAGCCCAATACTCCAAAGTTTAAATTGAACCATCAAATACACTGTAATATACGTAAAATCTGAGTTTATTTAACGCATAAAATAAGTCCATTTAAGATACAAAACAGCCTCATTTCAGGTCATTTTTTGAAGAATGACATTTTCAATTTAATAAGATTTTTTGACATATTTACTTTCATTTTCAAGTATCAAAATTTACACAATTCGCTCACTTTTAACACAACACTTGTACCACCATATTTTGCAATTTTTTTTATCTATGTTTTTCAACAACTTATATTGTTAATTTTTAAATATTTTCGTACAAAATTTGACAAGCATTTTTTTGCTCTTTATTATGCGCACATCTTTTAAGCGAATTTGTTTTTTCATCAGTGTAGAAATTCTACATATTTCCCATTTTTTCCTAGTCATTCTGAATGACGTTCATGACTGCCCAACCCTTATTGAATTTATCAAACTTGAGAAAGTATGAGGCATTTTTTGTCTTCACTTTTTAGGGCATAAATTACTTGTAGCGGAGACAACATGCACAGTAGTTCAACTTCTGGGTCGAGGCTTTGCCTTAACTCTTTTAACTTTCTCCCTTTAAAAGCATTTGTATTTAGTACTGTCTTAATTCCGTTTCACAGTATTAATGCAAGTAAGACAACCCATCAATATGATTCGGTTGTAAATAGCAACAAACTAATTGTCGTATCAGTTGCAGATGTAAGCACTGCCTTTAAAGATGGCCAGCACTTACATGGCTTTGGTTATGACCTTGCGCGCAATTATGCAGAAAGCATCAATGTAAAACTTGATTTTAAAATTGTTCCAGACAATGCAACCGCTTTAAAAATGGTATCTAAAGGTCAAGCCAACTTCGCCATGACCACCAGTAGCATTCAATCGATTGAAGCTAAGCATTTAACTTCATTTTCTGCGAGCTGTGGCGATACCGTTTCACTGCAAAAAAATGGCTTAAATAGCAACCTGAATTGGGTTTTTAAAGACGCCAGTGATCCACTTAGCCAAACTGCAAGTGGTTTTATTTGCCGTGCAAAGCAAAATGGTTCCATTGGGCAATTAGCATCTTTTTATAATCGTAATGTTTTAAAGCAAGATGCGCTCAACACGATCCAACGGGATCTGAGCAAACGTATGCCTATATATAAGGCAAGCTTTAAGAAAACTGCACAGCAATATAATCTTGACTGGCATTTATTGGCAGCTATTGGTTATCAAGAGTCATATTTAAAACCGGACTCTGTATCGCCTACTGGCGTACGCGGGCTGATGATGCTGACCAACAGCACAGCGAAAGCAATGGGTGTAAGTAATCGCACAGATCCAGCGCAAAGCATCCAAGGCGGTGCGAAGTACTATGATCAAATGCTGGCACGTTATGCACATATTCCAATGCCTGACCGTAACTGGTATGCATTGGTTGCATATAACATGGGGCCTGGTGCAGTTTCGCAATTGCAAAGCAAAATTAAAGCTCAGGGTAAAAATCCAAACAAATGGGTGAACCTCTACGCTTATTTAGACCGTAACAAAGCCAGCAATGGTCGTTATCGTCAAGCTGTACAATATGTCACACGTATCCGTGCCTATTTAGAGCATATTAAGACCACACCGCAATTGGTGAATATCTAGCTGGTTTTATACGCCTCGCTCAAAGATCGAAAAAAAAGCTTACCCAAGGGTAAGCTTTTTGATTTGAAGTGATTCACTTCATCTCATGAGTCTTAAGCCGTTTGCTCAAGTACTTTTTTGAATAAGTCTTTTTGTTCTTGGCTAGGCTTTGCAGTTTGCAGTGCCATCAATTGTGACATGTCACCTTGAACTTTTATTTTGCCTGTCATGAATGCTTGCATAGCTGCAGCCATATCAAACTCAAGGAATACTTTACGTAAAGTTTCAGCATCCATGTTTAGCGTTGTTTTTGCGTTTGCAGATAAGCCTTTTTTAATTGCGCCACCGTCTAAAGACAATTCAGTATTGCCAGAAGCGTCTGCAACAACCAAATTAATCGCAAGATTTGCCAGAGCTGGTGGTAAGTTTAAGTCACCTGCTTGAGCAGTTAGAGTTTCTACAGTCGAAAACCAATCGTCAGTTAAAAAAGCTGGCATGTTCTATCCTCAATCTCTTTGTTCGTGTGTGCAGCCTATCCAGACAGCATTTTAAAAGAAGCATTTTTTGCTTGTCGCTTGTTATAGCATGATCACCTGCAAAATAGCTAAAGAATTTTGCACGCACCGTTCAATTTTAATCAAAACCATACAACAATGAATAAAATCAAATACATAAAAAAAGCACCTGAGTTTCAGATGCTTTTTTGAATGCCTTTAGAACTTAGTCCGCAGCAAAACCTAAATTCACCATGTTAATGCGTTTGCTTTCGCCTTCTGGTGCTTCTTCAGTTGAGCATGCACCCTCTTTGAAGTCAAACTCACGTTCACTATCTAGCGCTTCGAAATCAAATAATTCTCGGTCAGCCAATTGTGATGGTGATACATTTTGCAATGCACCAAAAATGCTGTGCAAACGTTTTGGATATTCTTTATCCCAGCTACGAAGCATATCGTTCAATATGGCACGCTGTAAGTTTTCTTGCGAACCACATAAGTTACATGGAATGATTGGAAACTTGCGCATTTCAGCATATTTGATAATGTCTTTTTCTTCCACATAAGCCAGTGGACGAATCAAGATATTCTTTTTATCCGAAGATAAAAGTTTTGGTGGCATCGCTTTTAAGCTACCGCCATGGAACAAGTTCAAAAAGAAAGTCGCCAAGATATCATCACGATGATGACCTAAAGCCACTTTAGTTGCACCAATTTCTTGCGCAAAACCATACAAAGAACCACGACGTAAACGAGAACACACAGCACAATAAGTTTTACCTTCAGGGGTAAGTTTTTTTGTGATGCTATAAGTGTCTTTTTCCAAGATATAGTACGGAATGTTATTTTCTTCTAAATAACGTGGCAGTACTTCTTCAGGGAAACCTGGCTGTTTTTGGTCAAGGTTAACTGCAACCACATCAAAGTTGATTGGCGCAATGCGTTTAAACTGAAGCAAGATATCCAGCAAGGTATAACTGTCTTTACCACCAGAAATACACACCATAACCTTGTCACCATCTTCGATCATTTTAAAATCGCGGATCGCATGACCGACTTGACGGCGGAGCTTTTTCAGCAAACGATAGTAAGCTGAGCTGGTAGGCAGTTCAGGCTTGAAATTAAATCCTTGTTCGGACTCAACTGGCGAGTACATAGACGAGATTAACCCATAAATAAAATAACCGCGCAATTTTAGCTGATTCGCTCTCTCACCGCATTAAAAGAATGTAAATTCCATAAATTGTCAAAATACAGTCATAATCAAGTAATCGAAGCGCGGTAAATTTGAACGCTTGCGTCTGTTTTTTAGCCAAGATGCTTATCTTTTGGACTTTTCCACAGTTTTCCACAAAAGCTGTGGATAACTTTGTGGATTCTAAAAGGCTTGACAGCTTGATCCACCCTTATTTTAAGGCTTTCATTTAAATTGATCATTTTTTGATCAATTTAATATTCCTTAAATATCAATACCTTAAATGTGTCAAGTTATGCTCATTAAAAAAAAATAAATATTTTTTTTGATTATTGAATCAGCAAAATGACTTGCTTTTTACAAACTAGCCGATAAATAAACAGATCAAAGCTTTTCATCGCTTTTATTTTTGCTACACTCTATTTGTACTGTTTGGGGACAGAAGTTTTTTCGACGACGACAATGAAAAATAAATCAAAAAATTTTGCATTTTGCATTTTGGGATCAGTACTGTCTTTCGGCATGGTTGAAATAAGCCATGCAGGAAAAATTTATATTTATAAAGATAAACAAGGCAGCACCCTACTCACCAACCGTCAAAGTGCAGATAAATCACTCACAAAAGTGAAAGTGACCTATTATCCAGACAGTAATATCCACACTTATAATAACTGGGGATCAAACGAATCTTCAGTTTTGCCCAGCTATAGCCGTAACAAAAATGCATTCGACCACATTATTAAACAGGCCGCTCAACAACACGGTGTTTCTGAAGGTTTAATTAAAGCCGTCATGCATACTGAATCTGGCTTTAATGTGAATGCCCGTTCCCCAGTCGGTGCCCAAGGTCTAATGCAACTGATGCCAGCAACAGCTCGACGCTTTAATGTGTCAAATGCTTATGATCCATTTCAAAACATTATGGCAGGTGCACGTTACTTGGCATGGTTAACCAAGCGCTTTAATGGCAACACGTCTTTAGTTTTAGCTGGTTATAATGCAGGAGAAGGCAATGTGCAAAAGTACGGCGGTGTGCCACCTTTTCGTGAAACACAAGACTATGTACGCCGTGTGACCAGTCGCTATAACAACTTATATGCAAACGGCGCAAGTACAATCAGCGATTACAATACCAGTACAGCATCAAATTCAGGTGCAGGCAAAATCATTGCTAGCTCAGCCAATTATGAGCAAAATGAAACATCGACTGAACTTAAAGCCAGTAATAAATATCAGCGTCATGTAATTCAAAATGCGAGCAATAGCTTTACTGATGCACCAGGCTCCTATACCACGGCCAATGCGACTGCCTCTGCACATATCTATTTTAAAGATTAAAAAGACAGCATTTTTCTTTTTTCTGAGAGATTTACTAATTATTTCTTGAAATTATTAGACTTTCACCTCATATTGAACTTAATGATTATGATTTGTAGATCAGATTATTTTTCCATAATACGAGGATTTTCTCAATGATGCGGATTGGTTTGTTCTTGCTAACCAACCTCGCGGTACTGATTGTAGCTGGCATTATTTTGTCACTCTTCGGTGTCGGCAGTTACCACGGCGCAGGCGGCTTACAGCTTGGCAACCTAATGGTAATCTGTTTTGTGTTTGGTATGGTTGGTTCTTTAATTTCTCTATTCATGTCTAAATGGATGGCGAAAAAAACCACTGGTACTGAAATTATCGACCCGAACGCACCGCGTAGCCAAGCTGAAGCGTGGCTTTTACAAGAAGTTGCTCAACTTGCGCAACGTGCTGGCATTAAAATGCCTGAAGTTGGTATTTTCCCCTCTTATCAATCTAACGCTTTCGCAACAGGTTGGAACAAAAACGACGCACTTGTCGCTGTTTCAACGGGTTTGCTAGAACGTATGAACAAAGACGAACTTCGCGCTGTATTGGCACATGAAATTGGCCACGTAGCCAATGGCGACATGGTGACCTTGGCTTTGGTTCAAGGTGTAGTCAACGCCTTTGTGATGTTCTTTGCACGTGTTGCAGGCGATTTTATTGACCGTAATGTCTTTGGTCGCGAAGAAGGTGAAGCACCTGGTATCGCTTATTTTGTGATTACGATTGTGCTGGATATCGTGTTTGGTATTCTTGCTTCATCTATCGTGATGTGGTTCTCGCGTTATCGCGAATACCGCGCAGACGAAGCGGGTGCTCGCCTAGCAGGCAAACAAGCCATGATTTCTGCATTGTTACGTTTACAAGCAGAATCTGAAATGCCAGATGCAATGCCTAAAGAAATGAAAGCTTTTGCGATTTCTGCAGGACGTGAAGAAGGTTTTAGTTTAGCTGCTTTGTTCCAAACTCACCCAACAATCGAACAACGTGTTGCCGCATTACAGCAATTAGATTGCCCATAATGTTAGCTTAAGTATTCGATGAAAAAAGCCTCCTTCGCGGAGGCTTTTTTAATGTCTGTATTGTTGTTTAAATACATCACATTTAAAAATGCTGTATCCATTGCCACAACCAAACACCACCCATCCACATCGCAAATAAAAATAATACAATGAACAACAGCCCCAACAAGTCTGGAATATGAATCCAGATCCACGCCACAATTGGATTACGCCAAAAAGCTGAATGTTGCTGCTTCTGTTCTAATTGTTCGTGCAAAAAAGGATGCACCACGTGTGTATCACTACGAATTTGATATTCTTCACGAATATGCGTATGTACCACATCTAAGGCCTTACGACTTGGACGAATAAAAACATCAAATACCGTTCCTACAATAGGAATAAAGCCCACAACAGCATCTAACATTGCCATTTTAATCACAGGGTTTAATTTTTGCTGTGGTACACCAATTTGTTTGGCTTTCATAATGGCATAACAGGTCAAAATAAAACCTGCGATGTCCCCTGCAATAGGAATGGTACTTAAAGCTGCATCCGCACCTACGCCTTGCTTAGTAAATGGAATCCTTATGACAGAGTCCATCATGTTGGCAAATTTAGCCAAGTCACGTTCTAAGCGAATCACCTCTTGCTCTGACAATTTTTTTTCAAGATTTTTAATCTGTTTATTTTCGGTCATTGTATTGTCCAAATGCGATTAAATCAGGCAAAACATAAGTTATAAATCCATAGTAACTTACTTAAAGTAATAGCTGAGAGGCAATAAATAAATACACCAATACCCCAGAGGCGTCACAAATAGAAGTCACTAAGGGTGCAGATGCACTGGCTGGGTCTAGCCCCATGCGGTTTAATATAAATGGCAGACTCATACCAATCAAACAACCCAACATCACAATTGCCATCATACTGAGTGCCAACACCAAAGCGACCATTTCATCACCACGGTAATAGCCCAATGCAGAGACGGCAATTGCCATCGTGGCGCCAAGACATAATGCCACCAAACTTTCACGGCCAATCAGATAAAACCAGTCTTTAAAATGCACATCCCCTGTTGCCAAGGCACGCACCATTAAAGTTGCAGATTGTGATCCTGCATTTCCGCCACTGCCAACCAATAAAGGTAAGAAGAACACCAATACTAAATTTGTGGCAATAATATCTTCAAAGTGTGCAATTCCAAATCCCGATAGCAAACTGCCAAATACTAAAAACACCAGCCAAAATACCCGCTTTTGATAGAGCTGAAAGATTGGCGCTGTTTTTAAACTCAGTTTGCTATTGGCATTGACCGCACCCGCTTTTAAAAAATCTTCAGTGGCTTCTTCACTGACCACATCCAAAGCATCGTCATACGTCACAATACCCAGTAATTGCATTTGATCATTCACAATCGGCAAAGCAATAAAATCATAATAACTAAGCTTTTTAGCAACGCTTTCTTGGTCATCATCCACATGTGCATAAATTACTTCTTTATGCATTACATCGGCAATGATGTCCTCAGGATTGGCTAAAATCATTTCTCGTAATGAAATCACGCCTTGCAGTTGTTTGTGTTCATTCACGATATAAATTTGGTACAAGGTATCTGGATTAGACGTATCTTGTCTGAGTTGTTCTATCGCCTGCTGAATAGTAATTTCCGCAGGCAAAGTCGCGACATCCAAACTCATAATCGCGCCAGCGGATTCTTCCTGATATGCTGCTAAGGAACGAATTTGTAGTCGCTTATTTAAACTGAGTCGGGTATATAACTGCTTTTGTACGATGGGCGATAATGCCTTGACCAAATCTGCACTATCGTCTGAATGCATTTGCTCAATTATTTCAACCAAATCTGCAATATTCAGTTGCTCAGCTAATTTAACGCGCTCGGCTGGGCTATAAAATGAAAATACATCAGCCTTATTTCCCAATAAATGCAATAACTGCACCTGAGTGCTTGGCTTAAATTGCTGTAGTACCAGTGCAATATCGGCTGCATTTAAATATTGTAATAAATGATTAGCCTGTTCATATTGTTGGGACTGGATTGCGATTTTTATTTGCTCAACTAAGTTTTCTCTTTCAACCATCATCGCCTCCACTTATTTATGCATTCATGTCATCTTCATTTTTTATAAATTTTTACTACATTCTTTATACTCATTATGCCCTCAAGTCGGCTTATAAAAGCCCAAAAGTACAATAAATAAATATTCTCAATGGGTTTAAAACGCTTGTACTGATTGGAGATAGAACCTCAAACTGCAGAGCACTCTACACACGCAAAAACCATAAGACCCAGCCAAAGTAAAAATATTTTTAAATTATGCGCAATTTAATCACTAAGCATAATGAAGTGCTTTATTTAGAGATAATCTATATTTTCCTTAAATCCAATCATGGCTTCAGTTTACATTTGTAACATATAGGCACGCTTGCAAAGGCATGCAGTCAATCAAGTTGTATTTATTTTTTAGACTTGTTGCATGAGCTACATTTTTTATTCATGTTTTTAGTATATAAGTACAAAGTAATTTCTGTGTTTATGCTCAGTCTATTTTGGCTGATTTAAAGCGTTGGCGCTCGTAGCTTAACCTATAAATGGAACTTTTCAGCGCAATGGAAAGTAATTAAATTATGCTCTCTAAATATTTTATCCAGCGCCCTATTTTTGCTTTTGTACTGGCCATTTTTGTGATGGTTGCTGGTGTATTTGCATTATTAAATTTACCTGTAGAGCGTTATCCAGATATCGCGCCACCGCGTATTTCCATTAGCGCAACCTATTCAGGTGCAGATGCGCAAACTGTAGAAGAAAGCGTCACCCAAATATTAGAGCAGCAAATTACAGGGCTGGATCATTTACTGTATTTTAGCTCCAGCAGTGATGCCAATGGCCGTAGCCGCATTAATATTAGTTTTGAAAATGGTACTGATCCAGATACAGCGCAAGTTCAAGTACAAAACTCTATTAATAGTGTATTAAGTCGCTTACCAGATGATGTCCAACGCCAAGGGGTTAGAGTCCTCAAGTCTTTAGGTGATACCTATATGGTGATTGGCCTATATGATGAGCAACATAAAAGCAGCAATATTGAACTGTCTGATTATTTATTGACGCATTTAGAGAGCGAATTAGGACGCGTTGAAGGCGTTGGTGAAGTTGACGTATTTGGTTCAAAGTTTGCCATGCGGATATGGTTAAATCCAAATCAACTCAAAAAATACAACCTCATCCCAAGCGATATTCAAAAAGCAGTTGAAGCACAGAATACGCAAGTCGCTGCTGGTGGTATTGGTGAACTTCCTAGCGCACAAGAACAATATTTAAATGCCAAAGTCAGTTCGGGCTCTCGTTTAAAAACGCCTGAAGAATTTCAAAATATTATTTTAAAAGCCAATATTGATGGTAGTTTTGTCTATTTAAAAGATGTTGCACGAGTGGAGTTAGGTGCAGAAAATTACCAATCTTACAACAGCATTAATGGTTATCCTTCTGCAGGTATGGCTATTTCTTTAGCCTCTGGTGCTAATGCCATTCAAACTGCAAAACGTATTCAAGACACCGTCGATCATTTGTCGAAGTCTTTACCAAATGGCTATAAACTGGTTTATCCAAGCGACAACACACCATTTGTCCGTGAATCCATTAAAGAAGTGGTCAAAACATTATTTGAAGCCATTCTTTTGGTTATTATCGTCATGTTCCTGTTTTTGCAAAGCTGGCGTGCAACTTTAATTCCTGCCATTACTGTTCCTGTTGTGCTTTTAGGCACAATGGGTGTACTCCTGCTTTTAGGTTTGAGTATTAATACCCTCACCTTATTTGCACTTGTACTGGCCATTGGCCTACTGGTGGACGATGCCATTGTGGTGGTTGAAAATGTTGAACGGCTGATGCACGAACAACATTTAGATGCCAAACAAGCGTCTTTAGCTTCTATGCATGAAATTAGTGGCGCTCTGGTTGGTATCACCTTGGTGCTCACTGCTGTATTTATTCCAATGGCATTTTTTGGTGGTTCTACTGGGGTCATTTATCGTCAGTTTGCACTGACTTTAATTACAGCCATGTCGATCTCACTTGCAGTCGCGTTAGTACTTACACCTGCATTGTGTGCACTTATTTTAAAACCAACGACACAACCATTTACTTGGGCGACACGATTTAACCGCTTGCTTGAAGCTATAAAACATCAATATATAAAACTTAGCCATACCATTATTGATTTTAAATGGGTGAGCTTTGTAATCATTGCTGCTCTTATTCTTGTGTTTGCACTGTTTTATCGTGCCTTACCAACCAGCTTCTTACCCAATGAAGACCAAGGTCGTTTAAGTGTACAAATTACCTTACAAGACAATGCACCAATGTCACAGACCATGAAAGTGGGTGAATCGGTTCGTGATTATTTCTTAGAACATGAAAAAAATAATGTTGATCTGGTTATGCTCCGCTATGGCAGCAACCGTACGGGTACAGGTCAACACATGGCCCAAGGCTTTATTAAGCTCAAGCCGTGGGATGAACGTACTGGGCAAAAAAATAATGCCAATGCTATACGTGAGCGTGCGAATGCTTATTTCCGTAGTCATGCCAATGCCAAAATTAACATTACTGCACCGCCAGTTGTGATTGGCTTAGGAGATACCGACAGCCTAAGTTTTTGGATTCGTGATATTAATGGTCAAGGTCGTCAATTTTTAAATCAGCAATTCACGCAATTAAAGCAAGATTCTGCGCAATACTCAGGTTTTGAAAATCTTGATAAAAAAGCTGCGCCAGACAAAGCCAAATTAGAGGTTAATATCGACCCTAAAGCGGCCATGTCTTCTGGCCTCGCGATGGCAGACATCAACAGCACCTTATCAGCTGCATTGGGTGGTAAATATATCAATGACTTTATTGATAGAGGCCGAATTAAACGCGTCATGATGCAAAGTGATGCGCCCTTCCGAGCTACACCAGAAGATTTACAATACTGGTCTGTACGCAACAATCAAAATGAAATGGTACCCTTTGCGAGCTTCTCAACCATTAATTGGTCTGGTGGTCCAGAATTGGTCAACCGCTTTAATGGTTATAGTGCACTTGAAGTTAATGCCGACAAAACTGCAGCAGTTAGCTCAGGCCAAGCAATGCAACAAGTCGCAAGCTTGGTAGATCAAGCCAAAGATATTGATTTGGCTTGGAGCGGACTGTCTTTTGAGGAACAAAAAACCAGTAATCAAGCACTGTTTTTATATGCAGTGTCTATCGGATTTATTTTTCTATGTTTAGCAGCTTTATATGAAAGTTGGTCCATTCCTGCTGCAGTCATGATTGCGATTCCTTTAGGGATTGGAGGCTGTGTGATCTTTTCATTCTTGGGTGGTTTCCCAAATGATATTTATTTCCAAATCGCACTACTCACAACCATTGGCTTATCGTGTAAAAATGCCATCTTAATTATTGAGTTTGCTGCAATGGCACAGCGCGAAGGCAAACATGTGATTAATGCAGCTATAGAAGCAGCTTCATTACGTTTTCGGCCAATCCTAATGACATCATTGGCCTTTGGTGCTGGTGTTATTCCACTGATATTTGCACAAGGTGCTGGTGCAGTCAGTCGTCAAGAAATCGGCCTGAGTGTATTTGGTGGAGTGATTTTTGGTACGGTCTTGGTTCTCATTTTTATTCCTTTTGCCTTCGTGATGATCCGCACATGGTTTAAACCCAAAGCCAGCCCAACAAAATAACGTTTCTAACATAAAAAAAGACGCAAAATGCGTCTTTTTTTATGTGCTACCGATCAACCTAAAATTTAGACAATATGATCTTTAATGACATCATTTGGGCTGTACTGTAGATGTCGTATTCTGCACTACGTCAACAACCTGCTCAATAACAGGCTTTACCGTTGTTCCTATCTCTGCAGTCACTACATCCGCTGATGGATTTTCAACATGCGCCTCATCCAAACGACGCTCAAGTTGATGTTCAGCATTTGCTTCTTGTACTTTTGCTGTAGGAATTACCAGCGCTCCTTGTTCAGGTTCCTGTGTATTAACGGCTGATACTGCTGATGTTTCTACCACTGTCTGTACAGTCGGTTGCATAGATGTTGTTGCAGGTGTTGCAGGTGTTGCAGGTGTTGCAGGTGTTGCAGGTGTTGCAGGTGTTGCAGGTGTTGCAGGTGTTGCAGGTGTTGCAGGTGTTGCAGGTGAGCCTAAAGGCTTCCACTGATAATGACCAGTACTAAGTTCTACAATTTCACCCACCCCAGGAAAAGGCAAATGCGGTGCAGCAATCCAAGTATGAGCCTGTGCATACTGTGCAAATAATGACTCACGTGTGTGACTGGCCTGTACAGGATCAGTATCAAAATCAACCGAAAGTTTAGGTTCAATAAACTGTAAAGTATGCGAATGGACAATATCACCAACAAAGACCAATGCCTTATTTTGGCTCTTTAACAAATAAGAATAATGCCCAGGTGTATGTCCAGCGCTTTGTATAACCTCTATGCCATTAATATCTGAACCTGCTTTAAATGTCCTTAAACTTTTAGACAACTGATAAGGTGCCAATACCGCCTTAATTTGCGCTGCTGTAGCTTGATAATTTGCTCGCTTGTCTTCTGCAACACTTTGCGGAACTTGCTCTGCCGACCAAAAAGCAAGCTCGGGCTCACTCACATATACCGTCGCGAGTGGAAAAACAGCGACATTATTTTGCGTCAAACCACATACATGATCTAAATGTAAATGCGTCAGCATTATGCTATTAATATGCGATAGTTTATAACCTGCTGCCTGAATATTCGTGGCCATCGCACCGAGTTTATCGCCCATACAACTCCCTGCACCATTATCTACAAGGGTTAAATTACCGTGACGATCATCAATTAAAAACGCATTGACACTGGTAGGCAAATACTGGGATTGAGACAAGTTGGCTTTTGCAAAAACTTGTTGTACCTCTTCTGGGCTCAGATTTTTATTAAACAAACTTCCTTTTAGATCAATCGAGCCATCACGTAGCGCAATCACTTTATATTCACCAAAGTTAAATGCAAAATAACCTTGCTCAGTCAGTGCTTCATTGACGACTGTCGCTGTTGTAGGTTGCACTTCGGTGGCATTGGCCTGAAAAGTCAAACAAGCCAATAGGATGAGGAATATATTATTTTTCATGGTACTGCCTTATCAAAACGCTACCTCAATCTAAACTGAAGTAGTAATCTTATTATTCAATGTCGTTATAGGAATTTTGTGCGGCAATTTTGCCTGATTTTTATGCATTTTTTAAGTCTTAAACTGACTTTAATCACATTAAATTTTAAATTTACTGCTAAAAGCATGTGTTTTAGTGTAATTGTCTTACTCAATTTTCAGTCACATTTAAGTTATGCCTCATAAAATGAATGAAATATAAAACTTTCACCATGACACATGAGTAGCTATTCCCCATACAAAGGCAAAACTGGCGTTAAGCGTATTTTAAACGCAACTCAATATTCTATCGCTGGTTTTAAAGCCGCATTTCAAAATGAAGCCGCATTTCGACAAATCGTGTTGATAAATGCGATCCTTATTCCAATCAGCTGTTTTCTTCAGGTGAGTCGTGCAGAACATGCCCTGATGATTGCGGTCTGCTTGTTTGCACTTATTGTTGAGTTATTTAACTCTGCAATTGAAGCTGTTGTAGATCGGGTTTCTTTAGATAAACACCCCCTTTCTAAAAATGCCAAAGATATGGGCAGTGCTGCACAATTTGTCGCATTAGCCATTATTTTCTTTACTTGGCTCATTATTCTTTGGCCAAATCAAAGCTAAATACTCTATAAATATAGTGCAAGACTAATGCGAATAATCAATAAAAAGCGGGCCAAAGCCTGCTTTTTTTATGTATATATTTTTGACTTAAATAACTAAGTAATAGGAATAAAAAAACCCAGCTTATGCTGGGTTTTTCGAATCAGTTCAGTGCTTAGTGAGCAGCGAATTGGTTCATTGTGTTTTTAGCATCATCGTGTGCTTTAAGAGCGTTGTCACCAGAGAAGATCTCTTTGTGGTCATCACCGATGTCCGAACCAGCCATTGCTTGGTGTTTAACACAAGCGATACCGCCACGGATTTCTTTACGCTGTACGCCAGCAACATAAGCCAACATACCTTCAGAACCGAAGTAACCTTGAGCAAGCTCGTGAGTAGAAAGAGCAGCTGTGTGGTAAGTCGGAAGTGTGATCAAGTGATGGAACACACCAGCTTCACGAGAAGCATCTGCTTGGAATGTACGTACTTTTTCGTCAGCATCAGCAGCTAATTCAGTCGCATCGTACTCAGCGCTCATTAGTTTAGCGCGGTCGTAAGCAGAAACGTCTTTACCTTCAGCAACCCAACGGTCGTAAGCTTGTTGACGGAAGTTTAAAGTCCAGTTGAATGAAGGCGAGTTGTTGTAAACAAGCTTAGCATTTGGAACTGTTTCTTTAACACGGTTAACCATGTGAGCGATTTCTTCAACGTTTGGAGTCGCAGTTTCGATCCAAAGAAGGTCCGCACCGTTTTGAAGGCTAGATACACAGTCAAGTACAACGCGGTCGATTTGCGTGTCTGGACGGAATTGGTACAAGCCAGAAGCAAGACGTTTTGGACGGTGAAGTTTACCGTTACGCTTGATTAGGATTTCGTCTTCTTGAGCTTCTGAAATGTCGATTTCAGTAGTATCTAAGTAGCTGATGTATTGAGAAGCGATGTCGCCTGGCTCTTTAACCACTGGGATTTTTTGAGTCAAGTCAGCGCCTTCAGAGTCAGTACGAGCAACGATGATACCGTCGTCAAGACCCATTTCTAAGAATGCATAGCGAAGAGCGTGGATTTTCGCGATGAAGTCTTCGTGTGGAACTGTTACTTTACCAGCTTGGTGACCACATTGTTTAGCATCAGATACTTGGTTTTCGATTTGAAGTGCACAAGCACCCGCTTCGATCATTTTCTTAGCTAGTAAGTAAGTTGCTTCTTCGTTACCGAAACCTGCGTCGATGTCCGCAATAATTGGCACAACGTGAGTTTGGAAACCGTCGATTTGAGCAGTGATTTCAGCAGCTTTAGCAGTATCACCAGCTTCGTTTGCTTTTTTAAGCGCACGGAACAAGTCGTTTAATTCTTTAGCGTCAGCTTGACGAAGGAAAGTGTAGATTTCTTCGATCAATGCAGGTACTGAAGTTTTTTCGTGCATAGATTGGTCAGGAAGTGGACCGAATTCTGAACGAAGCGCAGCAACCATCCAACCAGAAAGGTAGATATAGCGACGTTCTGTAGTACCGAAGTATTTTTTGTTCGCAATCATTTTTTGCTGTGCGATGAAACCGTGCCAGCAACCTAGTGATTGAGTGTATTTGCTAGAGTCTGCATCGTATGCAGCCATATCACGACGCATAATTGCAGCTGTGTATTTCGCGATGTCTAAACCAGTTTTGAAACGGTTTTGCAGTTGCATGCGTGCAGCATCTTCTGGGCTGATGTCGCGCCATGTTGCACCGAATTTTGCTTTTAATTCGCGGATTGCATCAATCGCTGATAAATATGTAGTCATGATATTTTCCTGTAATAATATTAGGATTTCCCAAACGAATGGCTAAAATCATACCCTCAATTTATTGTTCAGATTTAGAGCGCTTCGTTTCGATGAACTTAGATTAGATTGGCCAATAAAATTAATCCAATATTCTGTATTAATTTTCGATATTTATTTAAAAAATGGGTAGATCAAAGTCTAAATATATTTTAACCAAAATTATATAAGTTATTATTTTTAAATAATTTATATAATTTATTTTTAGTTTACTTTTCACCCAAGTTGTTTTCTTTTTATTCATTAGACTTAAGTCTTGAAAGGCTTTAAAAGTGTGATTTTTTACTAAAAATTGGCAAATTTGATCAAAATCACAACACTTTTTAACTTAACTGAGCGGTTTGTTTTTAGCTTTTAAATGCTAATTTCATCAGTAAAAATAAGTATTAAATATTCCTGTTCATATTCACATGTGAATGCGAATTTTTATCTTCTTTAAGACGCTATGTAGCGCTCATGCCCTCGCGGAACAGTTGAATTTATTAGGCTAACTGTATTTTTTAGCCTGCAATTGGACGTCTTTTTTTTCATCAGTTTATTACACAAGGCGGATGGCTTATGGCATAATCAAAATAATTTCATGATTTTATTTTCGGTATTTATTTTATGAATCTGGAGCGTGTCGATCTTAATCTACTCATTTACCTTGACGTGCTACTTCGTGAAAAAAATGTAACGCGTGCTGCAGAACAATTAGGCGTAACCCAACCTGCAATGAGTAATATTTTACGTCGTCTACGTAATTTATTTAATGATCCGCTTTTGATTCGTTCTTCTGAAGGTATGACCCCGACAGAACGCGCCTTAGAATTACAACCGCGTATTCGCGATGCGCTTTCTGATCTCTCGATGATTTTGGAACCACGTACTGAATTCCGACCTTATACATCGAATCGCGTTTTTCGCATTATGACTTCTGACTATGCCGAAGCGACTTTAGTACCTCGCTTAGTCAAAGCACTCCGCTCAGAAGCACCAAATGTCGTACTCGACTTTTTAACACCAAGTGATGTGTCTTATCGTGATATGGAACAAGGTAAGGTCGATCTTGCAATTAACCGTTTTAATGAAATACCGCAAAGTTTTCACCAAGTTTTAGTTTGGCGTGACAGCTTTTCTTGCTTACTCAATGGTAAACACCCTGCTGCAAACAACCTCAATTTAAAAAGCTATTTAGATGCTCAACATATCTGGGTATCTAAAACAGGTATGGGCGTTGGCTTTGGTGTCAATCCAGAAAAGCAAGCAGGCTTAGGTTGGATTGACCAAGCCCTAGAACGTATTGGTCAAAAGCGTAAAATTTCTGTATTTACACGTCATTATCAAATGCCTGGGCTATTGGCTTCCAATGTTGATTTAGTTGCGACCCTACCGACACGTATTGCGCGCCTTCAAGCAAAAAGCCAAAACTTACTGATTAAAGACCCACCATTTTATATTCCAGAATTTGAATTAAAAATGGCTTGGTGTCCTTTATTACATCATCACCCTGCACATCGCTGGTTACGTCAGCTTATTTTGTATGTTGCACGCCAAATGATTGAAGAAGAAAACCGTGAATTTTTAATGAATAACTCTCAATTTTCTCATTATTAAACATAAATTTTCTTAAATTCTTCTTTTTTAAGCTTATACTAGAACTCGAGGAAATCATTAAACTGATCTCCTTGAGTTTTTTTATGTTAAAAATATTCAAAATAATGATGATCCACAGGTGCCTCAGTGAGCCTCTTCCAAAACATCCTAATCATCGTCATCCTTATTGCGGGAGCTGGTTTTTTATCTTTAACTGAAATCGCCCTTGCCGGTGCACGTAAAGTTAAATTAAAAATCTTGGCAGAATCGGGCGATGAGCGTGCTCAGAAAGTGCTCGATTTACAAGAAAATTCAGCAGATTTCTTTGCAGCCTCGCAAATTGGCCTAAATGCAGTCGCAATTCTCGGCGGTATTTTGGGTGAAGGTGCATTTCGCCCTTATTTCTATGACATGGTTGCACGCTTTTATCATGGCCCCTGGACGGAAAGTATTAGCTTTGCCTTGTCTTTCACATTAGTTACTTCTTTATTTATTTTATTTGCAGACCTCATGCCAAAACGTTTGGCAATGATTGCACCTGAAAAAATCGCGGTTTCTGTGATTAACCCGATTCAAGTCTTCATTGTGGTCTGCAGACCATTGGCATGGTTTATCAATGCCATTGCCAATATGCTGTTCCGCTTATTTAAAGTGAACACCACCCGCGACGATAATATTACTTTTGATGATATTTCAGCCGTGATGGATGCTGGCGCACAAGCTGGTGTTCTGCAAAAACAAGAACATCATTTCATTGAAAATGTATTTGAACTCGAAGAACGTAACGTCCCTTCAAGTATGACGACCCGTGAAAACGTGGTGTATTTTACCCTCAAGGAATCTGAATCGAGTATTCGTCAAAAGCTGGCAGAATATCCTTATTCTAAATTTTTAGTCTGCAGTGAAAATATTGACGATGTGATTGGTTATGTTGATGCCAAAGATATTTTGGTTCGTATCCTCAATAATCAATCCCTTTTACAATTAAACGAAAATACCATTCGTAATGTACTCACCATTCCAGATACGCTCACACTGTCTGAATTACTCGACCGTTTCCGTTCCACCAAAGAGAAATTTGCGGTCGTTATTAATGAATATGCGCTGGTCGTTGGTGTAATTACCTTGTCAGATATCATGATTACGGTAATGGGTGATTGGGTTACGCCGATTGAGGAAGATCAGCAAATTATTAAACGTGATAATAATTCATGGCTGATTGAAGGTAGCACACCAATCGAAGACATGATGCATGCGCTAGCGATTGATGAAATGCCTGATACAGACAATTATGAAACCTTAGCGGGCTTTATGATGTATAAGCTTCGCAAAATTCCACGCCCTGCTGATGCAGTCATTTATGGTGGTTATAAATTCGAAGTGGTCGATGTCGATCATTTTAAAATTGACCAATTACTGGTAACGCGCTTATTAGAGCAATCCGAAGTACCACCTGAAGAAGCAACAAGTTAAACAAACGATTGAATGTAGGGCACAAGCGTGCCCTACAACTTCAACCACAAAAGACAAAACAATAAAAAATAACGGATTTACCTCATGTCGATACATGCTTTAATCGCCTGCTTTAGTTTTTATTCTGCAGTGTATTTAATTTACCGCTTTTTTGCGGTTCAGCCCCAACCCTTATATTTAATTTTTGCGCTAATTCTATTTATTTGTTCTTGGTTAGTCGTTCCAAGTCATAACAGTCGAAAGCGCAGAAATTACGACCAAACGATGCAAATGGGCTGGGATTCAATGCTCTTTGATCCACTCATCTTTTGGTGGCGTCTGTTTATGTTTCCTATTCGCTTTATCTTTCGTTTTTGGCTGCATGATTAGCTATTAAGATGCTTTATGTAGCCACAACATCATCCATCTTAGTTACCAAACTACATCAAAGCACTTATGGTTGTGTTTATTTAAATTACAATGACTTACATTATAAAATTCCACAGCCTCAATCACATGATTTTTCAATCAACTAAGCTTTTGTTTTATTAATTTTATTTTTTCAAAAAATAATGATGAAATTCACATTTTAATTACATAGTTTTGCCCCTGTTGTTTTTTTTATATCCTCCATGAGCGCTTTGAAAGCCCTCATGAATAAAAACTCAAAGGATTGAAAAACCATGTTAACGCTACTTGGCCTTGGCATGATCATCTGCTTTATGTATTTGATTATGTCTCGCCGAATGAGTCCACTCGTCGCACTCACCCTAATTCCCCTATTGTTTGCACTTCTTGCATGGTTAATGGGTTTTTATTTCGACAGCCTTGCTCATATTCAAATTCATGAAATTGGCGAAATGATGCTTGAAGGCGTTAAAAAATTAGCGCCAACGGGGATTATGCTGTTATTCGCGATTCTGTATTTTGCCATTATGATTGATACAGGATTATTTGATCCCTCAGTTAAGTTTATTTTACGTTTGGTTAAAGGTGATCCACTTAAAGTCGTCTTAGGCACCATTACCCTTACTATTATTGTGTCGCTAGATGGTGATGGCTCAACAACTTATATGATTTGTGTGGCAGCCATGCTTCCCTTGTATCGTCGTCTCGATATGAGCCCACTAATTATGGCCTGCCTGATGATGCTCTCGAGTGGCATTATGAACTTAACACCGTGGGGTGGCCCTACTGCACGTGCAGCCAGTGCTTTACATGTTGATCCTAGCGATGTCTTCATTCCGATGGTTTTACCCATGCTGTTTGCAATAGCTTGGGTGTATTTCTTAGGTTATATGTATGGCCGTATGGAACGTAAACGCTTAGGCGTTATAGAACTCGATATTAGCCATGGCGACAATATCCAAATTTCGACAAATCCCGAAGCAAATCGTGCACATCTACGTTGGTTTAATGGCTTGCTTACTGTTGCACTCATGGTTTGTTTAGTCATGAATGTACTACCTATGCCTATTTTATTTATGGTGGCATTATGTATTGCACTGGTAGTTAATTACCGCCAAATTGACATGCAAAAACAATTGGTCGCACACCATGCAGGAAGTGCGCTCAATGTCGTAGGGATTATTTTTGCTGCAGGCATTTTTACCGGTATTTTGGCTGGTACAGGTATGGTCGAAGCAATGTCTAAAGAATTGGTCGGCATTATTCCAACCAGCATGGGCCCCTACTTAGCACCTATTACAGCGGTCATTAGTATGCCTATGACCTTTTTTATGTCGAATGATGCATTTTATTATGGGGTACTACCAATTTTATCTGATGCTGCCATGCACTATGGTATTGAACCTGTCGAAATGGCACGTGCATCCATTGTCGGGCAACCCGTACACCTACTTTCGCCACTGGTTCCTTCAACTTATTTACTCTGTGGCTTAGCAGGGATTGAATTTGGTCAACATCAACGCTTTACGATTCTTTGGGCCATTATCACTTGTTTGGTTATGCTGGTATCTGGCTTAGTTTTTGGCATGTTCCCGTTTTATTCATCCATTAGCTAAACGCGATATATTCTGTACATTATTTAAAAATAACCACAAAAAAAGCGCCAAAAGGCGCTTTTTTTGTGGCTACATACATATCAGTGTTTACTGATTAATGCATCCAAAAGTGCTTGATAATGAATTGAAATATCATCTTCTAAAATAGCATAGGCATTATCAAACTGAACCATTGGCCAGCCTTCTTTCCAGAATGGGAAAATATTATGCAAATCATGCGTTACTGTTGCGTCTTCACGCAGAATAGCTTGAGCAACTTGTGACAACACCTGAGCTGTTTCAGCACCATCTACAGCCATATAATCAATACCACGTACTTTTAAAATACGGATACGGTCTTTTTTATAACGAATTTTTTTACTTTGTGCTTCATTAAGATTTAAAGCCAAAGTTACCGCTTCAACAAATTTATCTTCAAAAGACTGGTTGAGTGCGACCAATGCCTGCTTATGCGATTCTTGACGGCCTGCTTTACCCCCATTACGGATAATTTGCGCAGCCTCAGTATTTAAAACATCACTTTTCATCGATGTTAAAATATCTAAAATTTCGATATCGCTTAAAGATTCAGGAGATTGACCAGCCATACACTGCCTTTACAAAAATTCTTAAAGCAGTATTTTCTCATATTCAGCTTATAAAAAGGGAAATATCTTTCATTGCGTTTTGCTTTTTAGCCTAGATAATTCAATTGGTGAATAAAAAATTGCTCATCCGTGTAAAAATTGTTTTATATTGAAGCGTCTTTAAATCGTTTATTCTTTCCATGCTTAAAATTCCACAGGCTTTACAGTATCTAGAACAATTAAAATCACAGTATCCTGCAGCCTTTAAGCGTAATTTTCTATTTTATAGCCTCATTAAAACCAAAGGCTTAATTGATGAAATCAAAGAGCTTTTGCCATGGTTATTGGCAGCTATGATTTTTGTTTCGAGTAGCATGGTACTCGGAGATTTTTTGCAAAAGACATTACCCAATTGGAGTGAGTTTCGCGCTGAAGGCCTTGCTGTACTTGCGATCATGCTTTTTTTTATGCTGATATGCCCACTGATTATTAAGCAAATGAAGCACAGCTCAATTTCATTGTATAAGCAAGTGCGCCATACCCCCATTAAGCTCACTGTGCTGATTATTATACAAGCTATCAATATTGCTTATATCGAAAGTTCTTTTTTACAAGCTTTGCTGTTTTTCTTTGCGCTAAGCTTTGGCTTTGTTAAATTTTACAAAGAAAATTTATTTCGTTCAGATTGTGAAACTACTGGTTATTTTTGCTTACAAGAAATACGTCGCGTCAATTATTGGACCTATAAGCAGATATTAAAAACCAAACTCCGTTTGCGCTTTTGCAAAAGCCAATCTGCTCAGTACACTACCCTTACACAACAACTCAAACAAATGCAGGACTTACATTTAGAAACCCTACATTTTGAACATAAACTATGTAAAAGCATTAAACATATTGATATCGATGCTTATTTAGAAGAAATGAGCAAATAAAAAAACTGGGCAACATGCCCAGTTTTTAGTTTTAACATCTAAGTGCTCTTTACAACTGTCTAAGCACTCTTTGCAACCGTCACAACAGTTTTGAAGTTTGAGTCGAAAGATACAGCTTTCGCAGTTGTTGAGTCTATTTGGTAGTTTTTATTTTTTACCGTATCAACAAAAACCCAATTTGCATTTACAGCTGTTTGCTTAAACTCTACAAGTAAATAACCACGTTGACTCAAATTACAATATTGCAATTCATCAATCAATAAAGCAAAAGCTTGCTCAAAGCTGTGTAAATCTGTTGGGCTAATTTGCAAATATTTTTCCATCCCTGGAGATGACACAGAACTGGTTGCCAACTCTAGACCTGCTTTCTGGCCATTTTGTGCATACAAGGTCGAATACCAAGCATTGTGTGTATCGCCAGCCAATACCACCACTTGCTTTTTCAGCTTTTGTAACATGCCATACAATGCTTCACGCTCATAGGCATAGCCATCCCAAGCATCTAAATTATAAGGCAATACCGTTTGAATCCGTGTCAATTGCTGTGTTGTCAATTTAGATGGATCTGTTAAATACTGGATTTTAATTGCAGATAATTCTGTAATCATCTGCTTAATTGCTGCTAGCTCTGTAGCACCAGCCGTACCACTTTGCACTTTTGCTAAAATAGTTAATACTTCTGCGGGTATCAGCATTTTAGCCATTAAAACCTGCTGGCCCAGTACATTCCATTTTGCTTGAGAATTAGCAAGCGACGTGTTTAACCATGCGAATTGTTCAGCACCCATTAAAGTACGAGAACTGTTATACAAATCAGATGTAAATTTTGCACTCTCTAAGCCACCTACTGCTGTCATATAGTTTGCATAATCAAGCTGTTCGCTGCGCGCTAGTATGCGTGTATCTAGCATATTTAGTTGCACTAAATTGCCATAATTAAACTGACGGTAAATATGTAAATGATCTTCAGCGCTTTTAGCTCGAATTGGCATCCATTCAAAATAGGCTTGCAAAGCGGCAGCTTTCCGTTCGGCAAAACTGCCTTCATTGGCTTGATGGTTTTCTGCACCATCTAACCATGTATCGTTACTTAGCTCATGATCGTCCCAAATAACAACAAAAGGATGGCGCTGATGTAAAGCTTGTAAATCTGGATCTAAACGATACAAAGCATAGCGTTTACGGTAGTCGTTGAGGTTGAGAATTTCTTGACTATTGTCAGATGCAAACTCACGACCTAGGGCTTTAGCATCTTCTGTCGCATAGCCACCTTGGCCATATTCATAAATATAATCACCTAAATGCAAAACTGCATCGACATCAAGCGTGGCCATTTCTTTATACACATGAAAATAACCCGCTGGATAATTTGAGCACGAGCACACAGCAAAACGGACCTGCTCGAGCGCTGTAGACGGCTCAGCTAAAGTCTTGGTACGCCCCACAGCTGAAATGACAGCACCAAATTTAAAACGATAATAATAATTTTGATTGGCTTTTAATTTATCGGCATCTACTTTCACGGTAAAGTCATCTGCACTACTGGTTTGGGCCTTACCACGATTTTGTATATTTTTAAATTCGGAGTCTGTGGCAATTTCCCAATCTAGTTCCAAACGTAAATTTACATCAGCGACCGTTACCCGCGTCCAAAGGATGACTCTATCTTGGAGCGGATCCCCACTTGCAACCCCATGCAAAAATTGTAATGCAATTGTATTAGATGCGTCAGATGCATCATCACTGCCACAGGCGGTTAAACCAATAGGCAATGACACCGCACTCACTCCAGCCAATGCACGCTGAATCAATTCACGTCGATTTAAAATTGGTTTCATAAAGATTTCCTTTTTTAAGCAAAATAAGAAATCCGTATTTCAATTTCATCTCAAACACATGAATATTTGATTAATTTTCATACTTAATGGCTATTTTTGGATTTTTTTTAGACATAAACTCATGTTTTGCTTGAAAATAAAACAATTAATGTTATTTATGCTTGCCAAGTTACATTTGCTCCTCTATTATTGCGCTCATGCCCGAGTGGTGAAATCGGTAGACACAGGGGATTTAAAATCCCCCGACCTTCAAGTCGTGCCAGTTCGAGTCTGGCCTCGGGCACCATCCTTCTACTAGATGGTACAAATAAAGAACCCAGCTTTAAGCTGTTTTTTTTATGTCTAAAATTTAATAAAAATATCTCATCAAAAAATAATTAAAACTTTCTCAACCCTTTAGATCTTCATTTCTCTGTTTTTCAACCAAAACCCAATATGAAGACTTATTGTGATCAATGTGCCGTCTCATACCATGAGAAAAAACATCCTCAATGTTAACCATAAAACAATAAAGCTCGAAATTCGCACCCAGCTCTAAGCTTAAGTCAGATAAATTACAGTTAATAAAAATCATGCTGGGACATAAAATTTTTAGCTAGATTTACGTGTATATACTGAAATAAAAATGTTCGCTACAACTTATCAGTACTTAAAATTGCAGAAAGATTTCTGAACGCCTCACCTCAACCAACCACTGATTAATTTACTAAACAACTCCTAAGACTCAATCACTAAAAAACCAATAGCCAGATACAACAAGAGAGTGGCTTACCACTCTCTATTTGCAACCAACTCTTCCATTTCAATATCCATATACCCTTCCTCTTGTACAGCCATCATCATTGCTTCAGCAATATAATCAGCAGCCGTATCATCAAGTGAAGAGTCCAAATCTTCAAACTGAGGTTTCATCTTATTCACCAGTGAAATTGTTTCATTGGCAAATTGATAAATATCAGTTTCAGAAAGATTCGCTTTAGCGACTTTTTTAGCAAACAGGACAATCAATTGTTTAACTTCAGCAACCAAGATATCTGGGTAATAATCATCGTCAAACATCGGGAGAAGAAGATCTGCAAACATACAGGTTCTCAATACAAACACATTAAGCGAGCTTATATACCATATTGATTAAATTTCGCCAAATGAAACCGCTTAAAATTTCATACCACAAGATTTACCTCCTGTGTCATATTATGTTTAGTCTTCGGCCGAACGCATAGCATTCCACACTAAAATTGCATCTTTAGTGGCTTTTACATCGTGCGCACGAACCATACAAGCACCCTGCTGAATACTCATCAAATGTGCTGCTACAGATCCAACTGCACGCTCTTTTGCATCCACAGCCCCCACAGCCTCACCAATAAATCGCTTACGCGACAACGCTGACAAAATTGGATAACCAAGTGCATTCAACTGATATAACTCTTTTAATAATTTTAAATTCTGCTGGGCATTTTTAGCAAAACCAAAGCCTGGATCAATCATGATATTTTCAGCTTTTACACCTGCATCTAGAGCATCTTGTACTCGCTGTGAGATTTCCGCCATGACATCCATAGTTACATCATTATATTGATCCAAATGATTCATCGTGGTTGGCTCACCACGCATGTGCATAATAATCACTGGTATGTCTAAGCGAGCTGCAGTTTCTAATGCTTGTGGACGAGTTAAGGCACGTACATCATTCCAAATATGTGCTCCAGCGTTTACAGCTGCAGATATCACTTCTGGTGAAGAGGTATCAATTGAGATCACCACACCTAATTTTGCTAATTCCTCTACTACTGGTACCACGCGTCGGATTTCTTCTTCGATAGCAACTACAGATGCACCTGGTCGGGTTGATTCGCCCCCTACATCAATGACTGTTGCCCCTTCGGCAATCATTTGCTTTGCACGTGCTACCGCTTCATCTTTACCATTGTGTTGCCCGCCATCACTAAATGAATCTGGTGTCACATTTAAAATCCCCATCACATGTGGTGTCGACAGATCTAATGTCAATTTGCCACACTTTAAGATTTTATTTGGTAAAGGCATTAAGCGCATACAACATCTCCTACATGAATCTGACTATGTTATCAATTTTGTGTATGTGAAGGCGCAATTGTGCTAACCCAAAAACAAAAAAGAGCCTCATTGAGACTCTTTTTTAAACTTACGCAGTTAATGCATTAATTTGCAGGTAACGGCGGTGGCGTAGCTGGACCATCTGTAGGCGTAACATCAATCACAGGATTTTCTGCTACATATACTTTAGGTGGTTGAGGCTCACGACCTTCCATAATGTCACGAATTTGTTCGCGATCAATCGTTTCCCACTCAAGTAATGCTTTCACCATTGCATGTGCAATATCCATGTTGTTTTCAAGAATATCGCGAGCTACACGGTACTGCTCATCAATAATACGACGAACTTCAGCATCTACTTGTTGTTGCGTTGCTTCAGAAATCGTACGGCTACCAATGCTTCCCATAAACGACTGTTGAGAATCATCTTCGTAAACCATAACGCCTAATTTATCAGACATACCGTACTTCGTTACCATTGCACGTGCCATTTTAGTTGCACGCTCAAAGTCATTTGAAGCACCAGTCGACATTTGATTAATGAACACTTCTTCCGCAATACGACCACCAAACAAAATAGAAAGTTCATTCAACATTTTGTCTTTGTAATGGCTCGTTTGGTCATGCTCTGGCAACTGCCAAGTCACACCCAATGCCCAACCACGTGGCATGATCGTTACTTTATGTACAGGGTCAGTGCCCGGTAAAATTTCCGCAACAATTGCATGGCCTGCTTCATGATAAGCCGTTGCACGACGCTCTTCTTCACGAAGTACCATCGATTTACGTTCAGGGCCCATATAAAGCTTGTCTTTTGCATCTTCAAAATCATGCATATCGACAGTGTTTTTATTACGACGAGCAGCAAATAATGCAGCTTCGTTTACAAGGTTCGCCAATTGCGCACCAGAGAATCCTGGTGTACCACGAGCTAATACTTTAACGTCAACGCCAGTTGTTGATGGCAATTTCTTCAAGTGAACATTTAAAATTTGTTCACGGCCTTTAATGTCTGGTAAGCCCACCATCACTTGACGGTCAAAACGACCTGGACGCAGTAAAGCTTTATCGAGAACGTCTGCACGGTTAGTGGCAGCAATCACGATAATACCTTCATTACCTTCAAAGCCGTCCATTTCTACCAACATTTGGTTCAGTGTTTGTTCACGCTCATCGTGACCACCACCTGTACCCGAACCACGATGACGACCTACTGCATCAATCTCATCGATGAAGATGATACATGGTGCATGGCGTTTTGCTTGTTCGAACATGTCACGTACACGAGACGCACCCACACCCACGAACATTTCAACAAAGTCAGAACCAGAAATACTAAAGAATGGAACTTTGGCTTCACCCGCAATGGCTTTCGCAAGTAAAGTTTTACCTGTACCCGGAGGACCAACCATCAACACGCCTTTAGGAATTGTTGCACCTAAGCGTTTAAATTTTGCAGGATCTTTTAAGAAATCAACAATTTCAACAACTTCTTGCTTCGCTTCATCACAGCCAGCAACATCGGTAAATGTTACTTTAATTTGATCTTCTGTCAGCATTTTGGCCTTAGACTTACCAAAGCTCATCGGACCATTTTTGCCACCAGCACCGCCACCCATATTCCGCATAAAGAACATGAATAACAAAATGATTAACAATACTGGGAAGCTTGCAATTAAAAGTTGCATCAATAAACCTTGACGCTGAGGTGCAGTACCTTCAACAACAACGTTATTTTTAATCAAATTCGGCATCAGTTCAGGATCTTGAACCGCTGGGCGAATGCTTTCAAACTCAGAACCGTTTGATTTTTCACCACGGATTCTTTCACCATCAATAGTGACGCGTTTAATTTGACCAGCATTCACCGCTGCAACAAACTCTGAATAATTCAGCGCTGTCGGCTGATTGCGGTCACTGACGTTGCTGAAGATAAGCACCAGCACACCCAGTATGACAAGCCACAACACGGCATTCTTAAAAAGATCGCTCAAAGCTTTATTCCCATTTCAATCTAATTTGATCATGCCCAATACTGGGTGACCCTAATTTAACGCTGCAGATCAGCAAGCAATAATGTAAACCGTACAAAATGCACAATTTTTAACGCATTGGCAAGTAAACTTTATTTCAAAGCTTTCTTACGCCCCTGCCCGACTAAAAATACTTCTTTAGATCGAGCACGCGATGCAGCAGGTTTAGCAGTTTTTAATACATCAAAACTGTCTACGATCTGCTTACGAAACTCATCAAAACCTGTGCCTTGGAAAACCTTAACAACAAATTGACCATTTGGACCAAGTACTTTGTTCGCAAAATCAAGCGCAAGCTCACAAAGATAAATTTGACGTGGCTGATCTACGGCCTTATTACCTGATGTATTGGGGGCCATATCAGAAATTACAACGTCAACCTTGCGTCCATTTAAAATATTTAACAATTTATCGAACACTTCTTGCTCACGGAAGTCACCTTGCAAGAAAGTAACATCGGGCAATGCATCCATTTCCAAAATATCAGAAGCAATAACTAAGCCTTTTTCACCAACCAATTTACCCGCAATTTGCGACCAACTGCCTGGTGCAGCACCCAAGTCTACAACGACCATGCCCGGCTTAATAAGCTTATATTTTTCTTGCATTTCTAGAAGCTTGTAAGCTGCACGAGCACGATAGCCTTCCTTTTGTGCTTTTTTCACAAAAGGATCATCTAAATGCTCTCGCATCCAATCACGACTACTTTTAGATAACTTTTGGTTGGTAATGCGCGTCGCCATAACTCTCTAAATAAAAATAACTTCTAATATTTTATTGTACGTGAAAAACACACTTTTTGCAGTATGCATGTGTATATAAATCATTATCCAACACATGTTTTTCCAATAAATTACATCGATAAATTGCATAGAATTTACAGCGTTTCAATCTCACTTTTGTTATACTAAGCCGTTTTAAAATTTAGGTTATACTTATGGCGGCTTTATCTATTCAAGAACGTAAACGCTTACGTCAAATTGGTCATGCATTAAATCCTGTTGTAATGCTTGGCGACAAAGGCTTATCTGAAGGCGTAACTGAAGAATTAAACCGCGCGCTTAACGACCACGAACTGATTAAAGTTAAAATTGTAGCTGAAGACCGTGAAGCACGTGCTGCGCTTATTGCTGAAGTGGCGGCAGTGTCTGGTGCTGAAGTTGTACAAACAATTGGTAAAATTGCATTGCTTTACAAAAAAGCACCAAAGCAAAATCCAAAACTTTCAAATCTTGTTCGTCACGCACATTTGTCAAACTAATCTCCCTATATGGCTAGTTTCGAACTCAGTGCCTTTGATCGCCGGTTTCAAGCGATTTCTGTAGTTGGTGCAATTGAACAACAAAGTCCGTTTACCTTAAACACAGGTTTTTGGATACGTGACCCTAATCTAATGATCCAATGGCCAGAAGCTGCTGCATCTAATCCGCGCCGTGACTTTCTATGGGAACAGACCTGCTTCGAGATTTTTATTGGTGTACACGGTGAAGACTATTACCGTGAAATCAATCTTTCTCCTTCCGAAGCATGGCAAGCCTATCAGTTTGAAGAATACCGCTATCCGGAAAATATGCCGCCGCAAGCAGCGTATGATATTGAGCTGAACCAATTAAAGCGCACGCATTACGGATTAAATGTCAGTCTTGATCTGACCGAATTTATGCTGGTTCATAAATTAAAGTGGAGCGATCTTTATATTGGTCTAAGCGCAGTACTCCAAACCTCACAAGGTGAACAGTATTACGCAATGCAACATAGTAGCCCACAAGCAGATTTTCATAACAAGCGCGACTGGCTACATCAATTTTGATGTCCATCAAAAGCACAAAAAAATGAGGCGATTAGCCTCATTTTTTTCGCCTAGAACTTAGCTTTAATAACAAATACTTCACTCATGTTAATCGTCATTCAACGACAACTTATTTCTTTATTTGTTTTACCTTAAATTTTGCACGCATAGCCAAACTCAGAACTAACACAACAACTAGGCTAAATTCAAAACTCAAAATTAAGACAAAAAAATGGGCAGTCCCTGCCCTACCCATTTTTTATACTAAACACCCACTTGAGTTTACTTATGTATATTCATTACTCAGTAAATTTCCCTTTCAAGTGAACTTCAGCTGAAATATTTAGTTTTTTAACGTTGAATTTTGAGCATCTGCTTTAACTGGATTCACTTTTTTCCATGCTTCTAACGTATGCTCTTTTGAGCGCTTAAACGTTTCCGTAATTTGCTCTTTGTGCTTACCTGAAATTTCAGAGACATCTGCTTTCAATTCTTTACCTAATTTAGATAAATCATCTAATACAGCATTAAATTCAGTTTTGACAAATGTTTTCAACTCAGTGAAATCTTTTTGCGATGTACCAAAATGACTTTTTAACAATTCAATTTTTTGCAAAATGTCTTGTTTCAATTGCTGTAGTTGACCTTGCACATTTGCATTCAGCACTTTCGCTTCTTCCTGAAGTTTTTCTTTACTATCTACAACTGCCTCTACAGCTTGTTCAGTTGCTTCTTTCGCCACTTTTTCAAGCTTATCAGCACCCTCTGTTGCAATAGCCTTCAGGGTCGTTTTCTCTGTACTTGCTTTTTCTTGAGTTGCCATGATTGTTATACCTATAGTTATTCATGAAACTACATATTAGCGATTGTTGATAAATTTTAATTTATGATTTGTCAGACAATAATTAATTGCTTACATTTTTTGACAAACAGCAAAAACAAACTTTTTAAAGAAATGCAAGCGCTTTATCTCATATATTCACGACTTTTAGAATGGACTTTCAAGGGGTTCCTGCGTATAATGCCGTGTTAAGTTCAAGCGAGCAGACATAGGGAGGGTAGGTTTTAAAGTAACCTTCCTTTTTTTTCGTCTTCTCGCTTTTTTACAGCCTAAATTTCAGGAGCTTTGGTTTGAGCACCCCAGCAATTTTAGCCCTTGCCGACGGAACTATCTTTAAAGGTACTTCTATTGGTGCATCGGGTAGTACGACTGGTGAAGTCGTTTTCAACACTGCCATGACTGGCTATCAAGAAATTTTGACTGACCCAAGTTATGCACAACAACTTGTAACCCTAACTTACCCACATATCGGTAATACAGGTTGTAATGATGAAGACGCTGAGTCAGGTCGAATTCATAAAGTATGGGCCAACGGATTGATCATTCGTGACCTACCTTTATTGCATAGCAACTTCCGATCTACGCAGTCATTAGGTGAATACTTAAAAGAACATAATGTTGTTGCCATTGCGGATATCGATACCCGACGATTAACACGTATCTTACGTGACAAAGGCGCGCAAAACGGCTGTATTCTTGCTGGTGAAAATATCACTGAAGAACAAGCATTAGAAAAAGCACGCGCTTTTGGTGGTTTAAATGGTTTAGACCTCGCAAAAGAATGTTGCGACCCTGAAGGCTTTGAATGGTCTGAAGGCTCTTGGACACTTGGCAAAGGCTTTTCTCAGCCTGAACTTAAATTCCATGTTGTTGCATACGATTACGGTGTCAAAACCAACATCTTGCGTATGCTCGCAGACCGCGGTTGTAAATTGACTGTCGTGCCTGCGCAAACTCCTGCTGCTGACGTACTTGCGTTGAATCCAGATGGCGTGTTCTTATCGAACGGCCCCGGCGATCCAGCTGCATGTGACTACGCAATTGAAGCTGTAAAAACAATTGTAGAAGACGCTCGCAACGTACCTGTATTTGGTATTTGCTTGGGTCACCAAATTCTTGCACTTGCAAGCGGTGCTAAGACTGTGAAAATGCCTCACGGTCACCACGGTGCCAACCATCCTGTACAGAACATTGAAACTGGCACAGTGATGATTACTTCGCAAAACCACGGCTTCGCAGTGGATGCAGAAACTCTTCCTGCAAACCTTAAAGCTACGCACAAATCACTGTTCGACCAAACTCTTCAAGGGATTCATCGTACAGACAAACCTGCGTTCAGTTTCCAAGGTCACCCTGAAGCAAGCCCTGGTCCACATGACTGCGCACCATTGTTCGATCATTTCATCGAACTTATCGAAGCATCTAAGAAGTAATTAAGGAAGCATCATGGCTAAACGTACTGACATTAAAAGCATCTTAATTATTGGTGCTGGTCCGATTGTCATCGGTCAGGCATGTGAGTTTGACTACTCAGGTGCTCAAGCGTGTAAAGCGCTTCGTGAAGAAGGTTACCGAGTTATTCTTGTAAACTCGAACCCTGCTACGATTATGACTGACCCTGCTATGGCAGACGCAACTTACATCGAGCCAATCACTTGGCAAACTGTAGCTGCAATCATTGAGAAAGAACGCCCAGATGCTGTTCTTCCTACAATGGGTGGTCAAACTGCATTGAACTGTGCGCTTGCACTTGATGAGCACGGTATTTTAGAAAAATACAATGTTGAATTGATTGGCGCGACAAAAGAAGCAATCGAAAAAGCGGAAGACCGTAAACTTTTCGATATCGCAATGCGCAAAATCGGTTTGGAATGTCCACGTGCTGACGTTGCAGAAAGCATGGAACACGCTTTGGAAATCCAAGCACGTTTCGGCTTCCCTGTGATTATCCGTCCATCATTCACGATGGGTGGTTCAGGTGGTGGTATCGCGTACAACCGTGAAGAGTTCATTGAAATCTGTGAACGCGGTTTCGATCTTTCTCCGACTAAACAATTATTGATCGATGAATCGTTAATTGGTTGGAAAGAATACGAAATGGAAGTTGTTCGTGACAAAAACGACAACTGTATCATTGTATGTACCATTGAAAACTTTGACCCAATGGGCGTGCACACAGGTGACTCAATCACTGTTGCTCCTGCACAAACATTAACAGACAAAGAATTCCAATTACTCCGTAATGCATCTTTAGCTGTACTTCGTGAAATTGGTGTTGAAACTGGCGGTTCGAACGTTCAGTTTGGTATCAACCCGAAAGACGGCCGTATGGTTGTGATCGAGATGAACCCACGTGTTTCTCGTTCATCTGCCCTTGCGTCTAAAGCAACTGGTTTCCCAATTGCAAAAATCGCTGCGAAATTGGCTGTTGGCTATACCCTTGATGAATTGAAAAATGACATCACTGGCGGTACAACTCCTGCTTCGTTCGAACCTGCGATCGACTACGTTGTAACAAAGATTCCACGTTTCAACTTCGAAAAATTCCCACAAGCTGACGCAACGCTTACAACTCAGATGAAATCTGTAGGTGAAGTGATGGCGATTGGTCGTAACTTCCAAGAGTCTGTACAAAAAGCCCTTCGTGGTCTTGAAGTTGGCGCTTGTGGTTTTGACGAAAAAATCGAAGTGGGTTCTGAGGGCGCGCGTGAGAAAATCTTACAAGAGCTTAAAGTTCCAGGTCCTGAGCGTATTTGGTATGTAGGCGATGCATTCCGTCATGGTTTCACACTAGACGAAGTATTTGCTGCAACCAATATCGACCGTTGGTTCTTAATCCAAATCGAAGACATCATCAAATCTGAAAACCAAATCAAAACTTTAGGTTTTGGTGATTTGAACGCGGACAACATCCGTTCATTCAAACGTAAAGGTTTATCAGATCTTCGCATTGCGAACTTGATGGGCATTTCACAAAAACAATTCCGTAAACACCGTTGGAACTTGGGCGTAACGCCAGTTTACAAACGTGTGGATACATGTGCTGCAGAATTCGAATCTGACACAGCTTACATGTACTCAACTTACGATGAAGAATGTGAAGCAAATCCTTCAACTCGTGACAAGATCATGGTAATTGGTGGCGGTCCTAACCGTATTGGTCAAGGTATCGAATTCGATTACTGCTGTGTACACGCAGCGCTTGCTATGCGTGATGACGGCTATGAAACAATCATGGTGAACTGTAACCCTGAAACTGTTTCTACAGATTACGACACATCAGATCGTTTGTACTTCGAACCAATTACACTTGAAGATGTACTTGAAATCGTGCGTATCGAGAAGCCTAAAGGCATTATCGTACAGTACGGTGGTCAAACACCTTTAAAATTGGCTCGTGCTTTGGAAGAAGCTGGTGCGCCAATTATTGGTACCTCACCTGACGCGATTGACCGTGCAGAAGACCGTGAACGTTTCCAACAAATGATTCAACGTCTACAACTTCGCCAACCAAACAACAGCATCGTAAAATCTGCTGAAGAAGGTATGGCTGAAGCTGCGAAAGTTGGTTATCCACTTGTAGTACGCCCTTCTTATGTATTGGGTGGTCGTGCAATGGAAATCGTTTACAACGACGAAGAATTAAAACGCTACTTACGTGATGCGGTTCAAGCATCAAACGAAGCGCCAGTACTTCTTGACCGTTTCCTAGATGACGCAATCGAAGTTGACGTAGACTGCGTATCTGACGGTAAAGACGTTGTGATCGGCGGTATCATGCAGCACATCGAACAAGCTGGTATTCACTCTGGTGACTCTGCATGTTCTATCCCTCCTTACTCTTTATCTAAAGAAGTACAGGACGAAATGCGCCGTCAAACAATTGCAATGGCGAAAGAGCTTGGCGTAATTGGTTTGATGAACGTACAGTTTGCTGTTAAAGGTAATGACGTTTACATCTTAGAAGTGAACCCACGTGCATCACGTACTGTTCCATTCGTATCTAAGTGCATCGGCGAATCTTTAGCGAAAGTGGCTGCACGTTGTATGGCAGGTCAATCTCTAGAATCTCAAGGATTCACTGCAGAGATTATCCCTGAGCACTTCTCTGTAAAAGAAGCAGTGTTCCCATTCAACAAGTTCCCTGGCGTTGACCCAATTCTTGGACCTGAGATGAAATCTACAGGTGAAGTAATGGGTGTGGGTAAAACATTTGGTGAAGCATTCTACAAAGCTGTTTTAGGTGCAAACGAACGTTTACCTGGCCTACCAACTGAAGGTGAAGTGAAACATGCATTTATTTCAGTGCGTGATTCAGACAAGCCACGTGCTGCAGGCATTGCGAAACAACTTATTGATTTAGGCTTCAAGATTCTTGCGACTGATGGTACATTTAACGTTATCAGTGAAGCTGGTCTTGAATGTGAGCGCGTGAATAAAGTCACTGAAGGTCGTCCTAACATTGTGGACCGTATTAAAAACGGCGAAATCCACCTTGTGATCAACACGACTGAAGGTAAAAAGGCACAAGAGGATTCATTCTCTATCCGCCGTTCAGCACTCCAAGGTAAAGTGTACAACACCACTACATTAAACGGTGCAGATGCTGTATGCCAAGCCCTAGCAATTAAATTGCCAATGGATGTATACCGCTTGCAAGACCTTACCAAAGGTTAATTAAGCTACCGAGAAGTCCCGTCACCTTCTTGGTGGCGGGCTTTTTTCATTTATATACTTTGTCTTTTTGACAATTTTTTGAGGGACAACCATGCAACGTTATCCTATGACTCCTGAAGGCAAAATTGCCTTAGAGAAAGAATTACACCAACTTAAAACTGTGGATCGCCCACGTATTACTGCTTCTATTGCTGAAGCACGCGAACACGGTGACTTAAAAGAAAATGCAGAATATCATGCAGCCCGTGAGCAACAAGGTTTCTGTGAAGGTCGTATTCAGGACATCGAAGGCAAACTAGGTGCATGCCAAGTTGTTGATGTAAAAGACCTTGAGCAAAACGGTCGTGTCGTATTTGGTGTAACAGTGACGATTGAAAACCTAGACACTGAAGAACAAAAAACTTACCGTATTGTTGGTGATGACGAAGCTGATTTTAAAATTAATAAAATCTCTGTGAACTCACCGATTGCACGTGGTCTTTTGGGTAAAAATGAAGGCGACGAAGCAAAAATTCAAACACCAAATGGTGAAGTTGAATATGAAGTTGTTAAAGTTGAATACCTTTCTTAATTGAAATGATTCACCATTGAAGCCCCTCTTTAGAGGGGTTTTTTATTGCCATTTGAAAATACTTACTTGCCAACTTGCAACAACATTCAAACGTTTAAATCATTATTGTCATTGCAAATTTTGCGCATTCTATTAGTGTAATCACATCAAATTAAAATAATTGAAGTGTGCATGCATTATGAAAACTGGACGTGCCAGCAATACCGCTCAAGCAGCCGCCGCTATTCGCGCATACGACAACCTTAGCAATCAGCGACCGTTATTTCATGATGCTTATGCTATCAACATGACCAGTCCCGCATGGCGATTTATACTTTCAAATAAGGCGCTCATGCGACTATTAAAAACATCGCCCGTACGACACGCATGGGATTTGCTGGTCACACAAGTTGCATTACGTTCGGCTTATAGTGAGGACTGGCTATACGAAGCACTCGATCGTGGCGTAAAGCAATATGTGATGATTGGCGCTGGCCTAGATTCTTTTGCTTTACGTGCTGCAGCCAAATACCCTGATGTCAAAATTTACGAAGTCGATCATCCAGATACTCAAGCACTAAAAATTAAAATTTTAAGCGAACATGGAAAAATTCCAGAGAATGTCGCATTTGTGCCCATTAATTTTGAACAAGAAAAACTCAGTGAGGCACTTGGAAAAAGTAGCTACGATGCCAATCAAATTGCACATTTTTCTTGGCTAGGCACAACACATTATCTCAAACCAGAAACAACACTCAGTACTTTAAAAGATCTGGCAAGTTGCGCCGCCACTGACAGTGAACTTGTGTTTGATTATTCGGTGCCATATCAAAATTTACAGGGTATTGAACGCCTTGGCACCATGTTACTCAGTCAAGTGACACACTTACTCAATGAACCAATCATTGGTTTTTTTAATACACAACAACTGCACGACTTAATGTGGGATTTGGGCTATCTTGTTGTAGAAGATTTATCTGGAAAAGATATTACAGAGCGTTATCTCGCATGGCGTAAGAATGGAATGCGTCATACAGATGCAGCACATTTAATCCGTTTACAGTTTATTTAGACTTTTGCACCCAGTGATATAAAATAGCACTGCACTTGTTTAGCTTTTTAAATTGTATGTCTGAAAAATTGATTAATTCTCCTGTGAATCATTGGTGTGAATTTGAGTTTATCTCTAAAACAGTTAAAAACCCCAACATTCATATTAAGGGCAATTACAGCTATTACTCAGCTTACTGGGATCAGGGCTTTGAGCGCTGTGTCGTGCGTTATTTGCATGACAAGCCTTCAACTGTAGATAAACCAATTGATCAGCTACATATCGGTAATTTTGTCTGTTTTGGCGCAGAGTGCGTGATTATGATGGGTGGCAATCAATTGCACCGTACGGACTGGATTTCAGCTTTTCCATTCGATACGCGTAGTTTTGTACCTGCTGGCGATACAATCATTGGCGATGGTTGCTGGATTGGTTCACGCGCCATGATAATGCAAGGTGTGACACTTGGCGAAGGTGCTGTGGTCGCAACAGGCGCAGTAGTGACCAAAGATGTGCCACCTTATGCAGTCGTAGGCGGTGTACCTGCAAAAATTATTAAATACCGCTTCTCCGAAGAAGATATAGAAAAACTGCTTTCTCTAAGACTCTATGACTTAGATGAAAAGCAGTTTTTAAAGATGCGAGATGATTTTCAAAGTAATGATATTGAAAGACTTTTTAATATACTGTAAATTCATCCAACTATATTTTTGAAAATTTTTAAATGCTTAGAATAAATTTAAATGATGAAATTTTTGGTAATGAGGCTGGCGAAGATGAGGATATTAACGTTCTCGAAAGCTATTTCGTAGAGAATCCTAAATTTTCCAAATTTTTTAATTTTGACAAGAAAATTAGTGTAGTTAGCGCTAAAAAGGGTATGGGAAAATCTGCTTTATTATCAGTCTTTCACCAAAAACTTTTAGATAATAATAAAAAGTTTGTAATTAGGGAAACAGGAAATAATTTATTAGGTCTTGGGAATTTCCATAGTACTGACCAAGCTTATCTCGAAAATTACTGGAAACAAGTAATTTGCCAAAGAATAAATATTGAAATTGGTTCTAAAATTTCTGTTGCACTGAATGATACAGATATATCTTTAGTTGAAGCATCCGAACTAAATGGTCTCAAGGGCAGAAATTTACTAAGTGCTTTGATCGATCGACTTACACTAAAGATCCCTTTATTACCCGAAAAAAAAATTACTAATAAAGTTGATCCAATTGCATTGCTCAATAGATTCCAAGAAGAAAATCAAAATATTGAAATTTGGTTTCTTATAGATGATATCGATGCAAAATATCTAGATGACGCTCTCAATCAAGCACGTGTTGGCGCATTCTTCAGTGCTATTAGATCACTTTCCAATGAAATGAACGGTCTTTTTATAAGATCAACAATTAGATCTGATGTATGGTCCAATCTCAGAACATTAGAGGATTTAGATAAATGGGAACAGTACATTACAGAAATAAGTTGGTCATCTAGACAAATAAGAGACATTTTATCAAAACAAATATTAGCCTATATAAATAGGAAATATCCAACATCAAAAGAAGCAAAATATAATTATGAAAATCAATATCATGATTTAATTAAAGTTGTCTTTGAATCTCCTATTACTTGGCAAAACAAAGAACAATCTATATTTTTTGCTATCCAATCTTTTTCAAATAAGAGACCAAGATGGCTAAATCAAGTATGTCGAATGGCATTAGAAAAAGCCGCCGAAAACCCACGTAAGCAAAAAGTAAGCTTAGAGCATATCAATCAAATTTTGCACACATTCGGTGAAAAAAGAAAATCTGATCTAATTAAAGAGCACAAGCATCAATTTAAAGAGTTAGATAAATTCATTGATAGCTTTAGAGGCCATAAAAAAGAATATAATTATAACGAACTAATTTTTGCTATTGAGAGTTATTTCATAAGAGGACGCTCACCTGAACAAATAGGTAAAATTGATGGTTTAGATTACAAAGATGCACATGACCTAGGAAATTTTGCTTATAAAATAGGTTTAATTTCTCGAAAAGATGAAAATAACTTTACCTCATATAATGATAATCCTGATCTATTTAATACCCAGATGAATAGAAATAATGATTTCACTTGGTCAATACATATTTCTTATTGGGAATACTTAGGACTACGTAGTTAATAAATCTAGTTAAAGCACCTGAAATTTAGGTGCTTTTTTTAATTAAAAAATATTTACCTTAGATAAAAAAACCCGCTCAATCGGAGCGGGTTTTTTCAGAATATGGTGGCTATGACGAGACTTGAACTTGTGACCCCCGCATTATGAGTGCGGTGCTCTAACCAACTGAGCTACATAGCCTTAAACTGTGCGCGCATTATGTGGTTTTATCCACGGCACGTCAAGTACCTAATGCGCTTAATTGATCAAAATTTGTTGAAGTGAGCCGATAAGCCGGGTTCTGTCTAGAACGATCATTCCTCTAGGCGCACAATCACTCATACGCTCAAGCGACCTACCCGGATCCAGCATGGGCCATGCCTATTGGATCCCTATTTGGTCTTGCTTCCGGTGGGGTTTACCTCGCCATGAACTGTTACCAGCCATGCGGTGCGCTCTTACCGCACCCTTTCACCCTTACCTCCGATTCCGATTGCTCGAAAACATAATGAAGGCGGTCTTCTCTCTGCTGCACTTGCCGTCGGTTTACACCGCCCAGGCGTTACCTGGCACCTTGCCCTATGAAGCCCGGACTTTCCTCCCCTGCTTCAATCACGGAGATTTCCACAGCAGCGATCGTCTGGCTCACTTCGAGGCGCATCTTAGCAAAAATTTGAACTAATTGCTTGATGTTTTTTGAGCAGTCAGTTTTTCATACTTTGCAAATAGCTCATCCTGCGTTTCCGCATGATTGGGATCAAGCGGAATACAGTCGACAGGACAAAACAATTGGCATTGCGGTTTATCATGATGCCCAACGCACTCTGTACATAAATTAGGGTTAATTTCATAAATGACCTCCCCCATAAAAATTGCCTCATTTGGACATACAGGTTCGCAAACATCACAATTGATGCATTCATCGGTGATATATAAAGACACTCTACCAGCCTTGTTTAAGTTTGCGCTTAAAGGCAGCTTCGACATTTGCAGGAACAAATTTCGTTACATCACCTTGTAAGCGAGCAATTTCACGTACCAAGGTACTTGAAATAAATGAATACTGTTCAGATGGTGTTAAAAACACCGCTTCAAAGTGTGGATCTAATTGGCGGTTCATGTTAGCCAATTGGAACTCATACTCAAAATCCGATACGGCGCGTAAACCGCGCAATACCGCTGTGGCATTTTGCTCATGAAAAAAATTCACCAGCAAACCATCAAATCCTACAAATTCAACATTGTTCAAATGGCTTAAAGAATCCTTTGCCAACTCGACACGTTCTTCCAAACTAAATACCGGATTTTTATGATGCCCAATCGCAATTGCAACCACAACCTCATCAAACATGCGGGCTGCACGTGTAACCAAATCAATATGCCCATTGGTAATAGGATCAAATGTACCCGGATAAATTACGCGAGTTTTAGACATCCATTTGTACTCAGTTTATTTTGTAGGACTATATTTTAGCAAAATCTTGTTTTTGGGTGAAGAAACTCCATCATTTAAAAACTTCATATCTATGTAAGTTCGGGTACAATAGTCTTAAGTTTGGAAGTATCAGATTATGGCGAAAGCAAGTATTGTAGTTAAAAAAAATAACGGCGGCACTATTGCACTCAACAAGCGTGCACGCCACGATTATTTTATTGAAGAAAAATTTGAAGCAGGACTTTCTTTACAAGGTTGGGAAGTCAAATCAATGCGTGCAGGCCGTATGACCATTGTTGAAAGTTATATTACTTTTAAAAATGGCGAAGCTTTTCTATTTGGCGCGCAGGTTCAGCCCCTACTCAGTGCTTCTACGCATGTTGTACCTGAAGCAACGCGTACACGTAAGCTTTTACTCAACCGCCGTGAAATTGAAAAACTCATGGGTGCGATTAATCAAAAAGGTTATTCATGTGTACCGCTGGCATGTTATTGGAAAGGTCCAAATGCCAAGCTAGAAATTGCCTTAGTAAAAGGTAAGCAATTGCACGATAAACGTGCAACTGAAAAAGACCGTGACTGGCAACGTGACAAAGCCCGCATTATGCACAAATAAAAATTTATTTTTATCTGTAAAAAAACCTCCCAATGCGGAGGTTTTTTTACTTATATGCTTCAACTTAGTCAATTAAATATCTTCAATTAACAGAATTTCAAACCACCATAGCAGTTAGATGCAAAGCTTTGGCCTTTTAAAATTAAGTTTTCAACATTTAATTTCAATGGCGTGTTACTCAAATCAATATTACCAATATTGGCAGTTAATGCACCTAGCTTTAACAAGCCCCCCAAATCATTGGTTTTGGCAGGATTCTTTTGTAAATAATCACTGACGGCCGTACCAATTTGTGGGAACAGTTGATCAATATTAATCAAATCTTGTGGAATTACTTCACCAATATTGACTGGATCTTTTGCAGACAACCACCAACCTTTTTGTGCAATATCATCATCATTGGTGCCCAACCATTTGACCGCTTGCTTTTGCAAACTTAGGGATACGGCGGAGTTGATCGGTAAATTATGAATTAAGCCCAAAGACTGATTCAATGTTAAATCCGCAGTTACGCCTGTAATTTTTCCGTTCATATATACATTTTCAAACTTAGAGTTTGTTGGTGCCAATAAACAAGCCAATAAATTACAACTGGTCACGGTTGCTGTTACCTTTCCGCCCAAAGCAGTAACACCTGTTGGGTATCCAGTGGTTGGGTCGTAATTAACTTTACCTTCAGGCGCATAACCACTCTTATCATCGCCCAACAAAATATCAGGTACATTTACCCGAGATACCAGTGTGACGGATTTCATACGCGTACCATTCACCACAATTGCGGGCGTGGTAAATGGGTTGTTATTGATATCTGGAATATTAAAACCACCCGCCGTGGTGGTAAATGCAACTTCTGCAATTCCGCCTAAACCTAAGGCTTGTAATCGACCATTTACAGAAAGATTGCCGTATTGATTTGAGCCATATAAGTTGTATCGCGTCGCCGCTGTGCTGGCTAAGCCTTTAATGGTGCCACTGCTGTCTGACTGTACTTTCATATAGCCAGATAAACTATTAATCCCATTGGGTTTAGAACTATTTTCTGTCCCCGTGGTGAGCAAGCCCACAACTTTATCTGCACTAAGACGGAAACCTACGATTTCACGTGCAGCTGCACTTTTAGGGTTTTTCACTGCAAATTCAATAAACGGATTGGTGAGTTGAGCAGAAGATGATGCTCGTCCATCTGCAGTATTGCTTTGCCCGCTCAGGCTTAAATTATCAATATCGATATCACAGCCACCTGCACCATTTACACCGCCACAGCCGAGTTTTAAGCTCTTCACATTAATATTTAAATCCATGACAGCATCCATACCAAGCTTATAAAAGCCAATATTTTCTGCTTTCATTTGCGCATTGGTAAATTCTGGATCGGTTACGGTCATGCTCAGTAAAGCTTGACCATTGACTTTGGAGAGCTACTGATCGTCCAAGAGATTTAGCCCATCTGCTGCATATACGCTATTTGCAAAACAGAGCGTAAGCGCAACGACAAGTGTTGTTCTTTTCATTTTAGCTCATCCTTCTTTTCTTTTTTAATCGCGCCGTCCTCGGCGGTTTTATGAGAAGATTAGAACAAGAAATATCTCAAATTTATATATCATTATGTGACTAAAATCACACTAAAACCCTATAAAATGCCAATTTCAAGGCAAAAAAAAGCCAAAAGCAAGCAATTTCTTTTGGCTTTTCATTCATTTATAGTTGAAATATATATTAACAATTAATTCCAACAATACATTATTATTTAAGGCGACTTAACAATAAGCCCAAATACTCACCAAACCAAAGTGCAGTTTCCAAATCTCCTGAAGGTGGTGTTACTTCTACAGGTGCATTGTCAGATTGTGTCATTAATCCTAAAAAGCTCGACATACGATTCAAATCTTGAGTGCCACGGCCTGTAGGCATCATCGGTAAGCCTGACCACAACATGCCATGTTGCATGGCAAATAAGTTAATTTGCTGTAAGACAGCCAACTTATCACCACTCAATCCACCACCATTGGTAAAACCCGCAGCTAATTTGCCTTGCCATGAACGCGCGAGCCAACGCTTAGAAGACTGCTCCATAAATAGCTTTAAGCCCGAGGTAAGATTACCCATATAAGTTGGGCAACCAAATACAATCGCTTGAGCTGCATCTAGTGCTTCCCAATCTAAATGTTCAATATCCATTAAATGAACTTGAACCCCGACTTTTCTAGCCCCTTGTGCAATAAAATCAGCAACTTTAGCGGTATGCCCGTATGGACTGTGATAAACAATAGCGAGAGATTGATCAGACAAAGACATAACAATTAAAAGCTGATAGATTCACTCAAGTTTAACATTTTCAAGCCATAAACACGAATGTTGCCATGCGCCCTGTTTCGGCATGACGGCGATATGAAAAATACTCGTCTGCTTGGCTGTATGAGCATTGATCGCCACCTAAAATGGTCTGTACCCCATGTTGGGCTAAAATGTAACGTGCAATAGCATATAGGTCTGCATAATATTTATCGGCTTTTTCACCTGTTTTAAAGGCATCTTCTAAGGCAGGATATTTTGAGCAAAATGCATGTTTTACTTCTGCACCAATTTCAAAACACGCTTGGCTAATGGCCGCACCTAACCACGCCCATGTTGGCGCTGTTTGCATTTCTGCAATGGTGTTTTCAATAATACCGCCTGCCAAACCGCGCCAACCTGCATGCAAATTTGCAACTTCAGTGCCCATTGCATTGCCCAAAACCACAGGTAAACAATCTGCTGTCATCATCATCAGCGCATGACCTTGACGCTGAGTGACCAAGCCATCTCCCTCTAATGCTTCAAAAGGAATTTGTTCATTAATGGTATGACACATCGTACTGTGGGTTTGCGTCATCCATGTAACTTTATTTACGCCATAAGTAGCAAAATCGTTGAGCAATGCCATACGATGGCGTTGCACACGCTGTGCATCATCCTGAACATGTAATGCTAAATTAAATCCACTGAGTGCTTCATTGCTAGTTGCCAAGGTCTGCGCGTGGTGTACACGGGTCTGACCAACATAGATCCCTTTCGGCAAGCCTTCAACAAACTGCATGTCCATTCCCTTTCATTTACAACATTAAACCCATCATAACGAAAAAAGCCCATACTCAGGCAACTTAGATTGCCTTTATATGGGCTTAATTTCATATTGAAATTAGTACGCTTTATTTTCTGTGCGTAAGACTTCAACCAATTGTGTAAAGTCTTCAGGCCAAGGTGCTTCAAACATCATGTCTTCACGTGTACGTGGGTGCACTAGACCGAGTTTAGCTGCATGAAGTGCTTGACGTCTAAAACCACGTAAAGTGTCTTCTAATAACTCAGAAGCACCCGCAGGTAAACGCACACGTGGCACATATACTTGATCGCCCACCAAGCCATGACCAATATAGGTAAAGTGCACACGAATTTGGTGCGTACGACCTGTTTCTAAGCGAGCTTGTACACGTGTAAAATGTTGGAAACGTTCTTTAACGTTATAGTGTGTTACTGCATCTTTACCGCCTGGCAATACAGCCATTTTTACACGGTCAACTGGATGGCGCTTGATCGGTTGATCAACCGTGCCACCGGCAATAATGTTGCCGTACACGACTAAATCGTAAATACGGTAAACCGATTTTTTCTCGAGTTGGCGACTTAACGCAAACTGAGCTTCTAGGTTTTTTGCAACAACCAATAAGCCTGACGTGTCTTTATCGATACGATGTACCAAACCTGCACGTGCAAGTTCAACAGATTTTGGATAGTGATACAGCAAGGCATTCACCAAAGTACCTGTAATGTTACCGGCACCTGGGTGTACAACCATACCTACGGGTTTATTAATGACAATAATATCATCATCTTCATAAACAATATCCAGTGGAATATTTTCAGGCAAACTGCGTGTTTGAGGCTCTAATTCAACATCAAGGCTTAATAATTCAACACCTTCACATTTAAATTTTGGCTTTACGACTACGCCATCGACCAGCAAACTGCCGTCTTTAATCCATTGTTTTAGCTTCTCACGTGAAAAGTCTGACCAAACTGCTGCTGCAACTTGATCTATACGCTGTCCCAGATAGCTTTCATCCAATTGAAATTGCAACGATAAACGTGTTGCAGTTGAGTCTGAAGTATGGTTATCTGCATCCTCAGAATCTTCAAGTAAATTGAAATCAGTTTCAGGGAAAGTAGAATTGGAAGATTGTGCTTGACTCATTTGCTCATTCAGACAAAAGTGGTTTAATAGTGCAATTGTAGCTCATTGCCCGTAATAACAGAGGAATTTTTATGTCACTACCACATTATAAAATGACAATGCTTGCTCTAACAATTGGCATTGCATCGGCAATGGTAGGCTGCAGCAGCAATCCCAAAAAAGAAGTTGTAGATACTGGCCCACTCTCTAGTGAGCAAGTTTATATTGAAAAAGCACAAAAAGCGTTAGATCGTCATCAATATACAGATGCCGCAAAACACCTAGAAGCTTTAGAAACGTATTACCCAACAGGTAATTATGCAACACAAGCGCAGCTTGAATTGTTGTATGTGAAATTCCAGCAAAAAGATTATGAAGGTGCAGTGGCTTTAGCAGACCGCTTTATTCGCCTAAACCCACAACACCCGAAAGTAGACTATGCTTATTATGTTCGTGGCGTTTCAAACATGGAACAAAACTATGATGGCCTACTTCGTTACACTTCTTTAAAGCAAGCACATCGTGATGTGAGCTATTTAAAACTTGCATATCAAAACTTTGTCGACTTTATTCGTCGCTATCCATCTAGCGAATATGCGGTAGATGCAGCACAGCGCATGAAATTTATTGGCCAAGAATTGGCTGAAAGTGAAATGAATGCGGCTCGTTTTAATATCAAACGTAAGGCTTATTTAGCTGCTGTTGAACGTTCACTTTGGGTCATTGAACACTATCCTCAAACCCCACAAATTCCAGAAGCACTGGCAACCACAGCATACGGTTATGATAAACTTGGTGATAAAGCCACTGCTCAACAATATATTAACGTTTTAAAACAAAACTATCCTGAGCTTGTAAAAGCAGATGGCACAGTGAATATGCGTGCAGCACGTAGTGACGGCAGTTTAATCAACCGTGCCACCCTTGGTATTTTTGGTAAAGAAGGTCGTACCCACTCTGAGCAAGACAGCAAAACGCAGTCTTCTGCTGACAATGACGAGCGTAGCCTCACAAATCGTTTGAGTTTCGGCCTACTGGACCGTCCAAAAACTGAAACGACGACCATTGAGAAACCAGCTGAGTAATTCCACCGCTATTCTGGGTGCAATTTTTCATAGGGCAAGTTATCATACTTGCCCTTTTATATTTTAGTTTTGGGCTTGTGCTCAACAGCTCAACAATTGTATAAAAGATAGACTTAAACCTTTTACCCTACAGCTACGTTTATTGAATCACTCAATATTTGTGCTGTAAAAACAATTTCTTATTTGTTTCACATTAAATTTCTAGATTAAATCGGCAACGGCATGGCTATCCCTCAACATACAATTGATCAAATTTTAGATCGCACCGACATTGTCGATGTGATTGGTCAATTCGTGAAATTGAAAAAGACTGGCCGTACCTATTCAGGCTGTTGCCCTTTCCATCAAGAAAAATCACCTTCTTTTCATGTTTATCGCGATAAACAATATTTCCACTGTTTTGGTTGCCAAGCCAACGGGAATGCCATTCGCTTTTTAATGGATATTGGCAGTCGCAATTTTGTGGATGTCATGAAGGATTTGTCGAGTCAGACAGGAATTGAGTTACCTAAAGATAACCGCGACGCCAATAAACTTAAATACAAACGCGAAGCAGCCAAACCCAAAGTCACTGCAGCTACAGTTGCGCCCAATAAAGACAATCCAACTAAAGCACAAACCAGCAATGACGCATTTACCCCTAATTTAGAACATGACCCATTTGCTGAATTTCAAGCATTTGACGAATCTGCTTTTCAAGACCCATTCGTAGGCTTTGATCAATTCAATGTGCCTGAAGAGGCTGCTCAAGATGGTAATTTGTATGATTTGTTGGAAAATATTGCGCAATTTTATGAACAAAAATTACCTCAAAGCCAAACAGCACAGCAATATTTTAAACAACGTGGCCTAACAAGCGACACCATTGCTTATTGGCGTTTGGGCTATGCACCCGAAGATTGGCAACATTTAGAAAAAGCATTTCCGCAAGATATTGAAGGCATTAAGTTACTGGGACTTATTCGTACCAATGATAATGGCCGTAGCTTTAACTTATTACGCGACCGTGTGATTTTCCCAATTCGAGATGTAAAAGGTCGGGTTGTTGGCTTTGGTGGTCGTGCACTTAACGACGAAATTAAACCCAAATATATCAACTCCCCTGATTCCGAAGTTTTCCATAAAAACCAATTGCTGTACGGCCTATATGAAGGACGTAAGCAAAAAGCCCATGACTGGCTTATGGTCGAAGGCTATATGGACGTAATCGCCTTGCAACAATATGGTGTTGCTGGTGCAGTGGCGACTTTAGGAACAGCCAGTAATACAGAACATCTCAATATTCTTTTTAATCAAAATGATAAAAAGAATAACCGTATTACTTTGGCCTTTGATGGTGATGCTGCAGGCCAAAAAGCTGCCCGTCGCACACTGGAAATTGCCTTACCCTTACTCAATGACGGTCGTGAATTAAAATTCTTTGTACTACCAAATGATCACGACCCAGACTCATTAATCCGTCGTGAAGGAATTGAAAACTTCCGTCGTTTATTAGACACCTCTCCGCTTCTGTCCGAATTTGTATTTGCTCAGCTGACACGTGAACAAGATATTGCTTCACCTGAAGGCAAAAGTCAGGTGATGGGTGAACTACGCAACTTAACTGAACTTTTACCAAAAGCGGGGTCATATCGCTACTTATTACAGCAGTATTTCCGAGAAAAGCTTGGTTTTAATAAACGTTGGCAACCTCAAGTCAACACAGATGCTTCCCTCAGCTTTAGTACTAAAATTGATGCTGAAGAATATGTCATCGCAATTTTAATGAATCATCCTTACTTATATATTCACTTTGAACCTTTACGTGCGTTGGTTCCACAAGATCAACTGTTATTTAAAATCTTAAATGTCTTAAACATCATTTTTGATGACTTACCTGATGATCCAGAATTGTCGAGTTATTATGTGATGGGCGCTTGTGCGAATTATCATCATGAATTAGCCCAGATTCTGCCTCAGGCCAATGTAGACGACTATACTTCTTCACCCGAACAGGCTGATAAACTTGCAGCCGACTTTTCGACCAAACTGCAATATCAGTTCCTACAGCAAAAATTAAAATCGAAAAAATTTGCCAGTTTGTCTGAGATGAGAAATTTAAAACAGCGCATTTATGATATTGATAAAAAAAGATCGCTTACCCTCATAGACGAATAAGCGATCTTCATTTTCTTTTTGACTTAAAATACAGCACAAACTTTAAGCAACCTTTTCATGTATTTACTTTTTAGGTTTACGACGCTTTTCTGCTGTTTCAATTAAATCTTGCTGAAGCATTTCAAAATATGCTGGATCTTCTGATGCTGCTGCATGACGCAATAATACAGATGTCGGATGGAGTAGCTTTTGAGTAAGTCGATGCGTTAGCTCTTCTACCACCTTGCTCGCATCTTCACCTTTTTGCAAACGTGCCAATGCCAAGCTCAGCTCTGCTTGACCCAACTCTTGCCCCTGCTGACGATAAGCATGAATTGTCTCACCCGCAAGATTTACTTTTTGCTGTGTAATTAATTCTGTGGCCAATTGATTGACCATCACCTCTGCTTCTACTGCAGCTTGGCGACGCTGTGCAAGGTTTTCATCGATTACAGACTGTAAGTCATCTACACCGTACAAATACACGCCATCTAGTGTTTCAACTTTAGGTTCAATATCACGTGGTACAGCTAAATCAACCAATAACATCTGCTTATAACGGCGCTTTTTGAGTGCTGCTTTTACATCTGCAAAATGAATGACCTGATGCAAACTCCCCGTACAGCTCGAAATCACATCTGCACGGTGCAGATTTTCTGCTAACTGAGAAAATTCGATAATTTCTACATCAACACGATGTGCGATTTCTTGTGCTAATGCTTCGGCACGACTGCGAGTACGGTTACAGATAATGATTTTACCCACACCCATTTCAGCCAAATGCTTTGCCACTAAGCTATTCATTTCGCCAGCAGCCACCACCATGACGGTCAGCTGTTCAGGCTTACTAAACACCTGCAACGCCAGTTGCGCTACAGCATATCCCATTGATACAGCATGACTACCTACAGCAGTTTCCGAGCGTACACGCTTGGCTGCATAAAAGGCATATTCAAAGATACGGTTTAAATTTGGTGAAACGGTAGAAGCATCTTTGGCCAAAGACAATGCTGTTTTGACTTGACCCAAAATTTGTGGCTCGCCCAACATCAATGAATCAAGACCACTTGCCACACGCATCAGATGTGTTACCGCATTGGCATTTTCATAGCGATAAACATGATTGCTTAACTGCCGAACATCTAAACCATTTGATTGTGCGAGCCAATTCATCACCATGTCTGCATTTTCAGACATCGCATAGACTTCAGTCCGATTACAAGTCGAGACCACAACCATGTCGTTTAAATCGGCACACTGACTCTGCTCCGCGAGTAAAGCACTTAACTTTTCTGGGTTAAATGCAATCTGTTCGCGTAGCTCTACAGAGGCGGTTTGATGATTGACACCTAATGCAAAGAAAGACATATCAGGTCATCATTTCGCTAAATTTATGCTATTGTGCAACATCGGTGTCATAAAAAGCATTACTTGGATCAAGAAAAATTGCGTCAAACAAATAGCCGAATTAGTGGCGTGACAATAAAGCAGTATTCTACCACATTCTTGTTACTTGGTAGCATGGCTTCTAGTGCTCAAATTCGAGCATCTGGAGAATTTTACCATGCAAATTCAAATTATGATGCACTCAAGCAAAGCATGATTGCTGAGTTTGCACTGGCTTATGACGATATTCCTACCGCAGTTCATAATTACACTGTTTTGGCCATAAAAAGCAATTCAACAACGGTTAAACAACGCGCATTAAATATTGCAATTGAACAAAATGATCTACGTGCGGCTTTAGACATCGCAACATTTTGGGTGGTACAAGAACCTGAAGATGTGCCAGCCATGTTCTACTTGGCGCATATTGCCCTCAAAACACATGAATATGATTTGGCTGCAGATACCTTAAATAAGATATTAAATATTGATCCAAATGCTGATTTAGCTCAAATTTTAACTGGAATTTCTCCTGAGTCTGAGGAAGATCGTGACTTTTTAATTCGCGCATTAAGGGCAAGCAAAGAGAGTTCCAACCCATCTATTTTGGTACTTATTGCAGGCTTAGAAGCTCAAAACAACCAGCTAGAGAATGCCCTCAGCACTATTAATCTTGCACTCAATAAGCGCCCTAAAGTCACCAGTTATATTTTATTAAAAGCCAATATTTTAAATGCTTTAGGCAATGTGGATGACACCGTCAATTGGTATGCTAAAGCCAGTCATAAGCATCGCAACAATATCGATATTCGCCTTGCGGAAGCAAAGTATTTAATCAATATCAATCGATCAGAATTAGCCCTGAGCAAACTAGAAGATTTACTCAAGAAATGGCCAAAAACCGATGAGGCACTTTTTATTGCAGGCTTAACCAGTATTGATTTAGAGCATTATGAACAGGCCGAAAAATATTTGGTCGAACTACGTTATTCAGCACAATATCAAAATGAAGCCTACTATTATCTTGCAGTCAATGCTGAGCGAAAACAACACTTTGAAACTGCTAAAGCCTACTATCGCTTAGTAGACGGCAGTTTATATACGGTTTCACGTCGCAATATGATTCATATATTTGCTGAACAAGACAAACTTAACGATGCACTACGATTTTTAACCCAAGAGCGTGTGAACTACCCCCAGCATGCCAGCTTTTTATATCTTGCTCAGGCTGATATTTTAAAGCGAATGAACAATAAAAAAGCAGCTGTGCGCTTATTAGATGAAGCCGTTAAAAACTTGCCTGATGATCCAGAGCTGATTTATGCCGAAGTGCTGATGCTTGATCCTTTTCAAGATCGGGAAAAACTCGACAACTTACTCAAAAAACTACTCAAATTAGAACCCAATAGCCCAACCTATCTCAATGCTTATGCCTACACCTTGGCAATGCAAAATAGACGCTTAGATGAAGCGCGTAGTTATGTCGAACATGCGCTGGAATATGCACCAGAACAAGCATCTATTTTAGATACATTGGGCTATATTTGCTTTTTACAAAATGACTTTATCACCTCTGCACAAGTGCTCGAAAAAGCTTACAACTTAAGCCATAGCGTCAATATTGGCACACGCTATGCTCGTGCTATTTTTATGCAAGGTGATATGAATAAATTCAACCAAGTGTTACAGCAACTGCAACAAAAATACCCAAATGATCCGCAATTAGATCAATTAAATTCGCTATTGTTACCTCAATATATTAAAAAGAGTTAAACCCGCATGATGCGCCAACTGTCCAAATACACCCTTCCCTTTTTTGCATGCAGTACTTTGGCTTTGACAGGTTGCCAACAATTTAGTAAACCACAGCTTCCCCCACAAGCTATCCAACCAACCGCGCCTGAAGAAACCCAAACGCAAAACGTAGCTAAAGATCAGTTTGCCCTACAAGGAAAAATTGGTGTACGTACACCACAACAATCTGGTAGTGCATTTTTTACGTGGCAACAGCAACAAGATAAATTTGATATCGAGCTAAGTGGCATCTTAGGCGTGGGTAAAACGCAAATTACAGGCCACACAGGCCAAGTAACGCTTAACAGTGCTAAAACTGGTGAAATCCACGCAGATAGCCCCGAAGAGCTACTCGAACGCGCAACAGGATGGCATGCACCTATTACACATTTAATCAAATGGGTACAAGCAAAACCCGCGACAGCATCTGCCCAACTAAACAAAGATGAACAGCAACGCATAACTCAAATTATTGAAGATGACTGGAATGTTGACTTAAGCTATGCAGAACATGCAACCTTGCCAAATAAATTGATTTTGAAACAAGCCCTCGAATCGGGTAAAGAAAACCGCATTACCATGGTAATTCAAAATCGTTAAACACCAGAGTTAAGGTATAGCCAAGCCCAATCAACAAGTGCTTGGCTATAACCAGTGGCTAATCTTTTATTTTGATAATAAAACAGCAAATGAATACATCATGAGCTTTTTTTAATTTGCTCAACCTAAAACAAGCACAAACAAGCAAAGTACTAAACAACTCATGCCCATTTCTTTCGAGCAAAATTCCATCACTTATTTTTTTTCAAACTAAGCACATCCCTCACAATTTCAAATTGCAATCAACACAAAACAATATTCGACTATAATGCCAGCCTATATATGATGCATTTATAAGCACAAAGCTTTAGGAAAAAACGATCGTGAATGTAATTCGAGTTCCGTCCCCAGCCAAATTAAATTTGTTTTTGCACATTACGGGGCGCCGTGAAAATGGTTACCACGAATTGCAGAGCATTTTTCAGCTAATCGATTTATACGACTGGATAGATTTTAAACAAACAAATTCAGAGAACATCGAAATTGATGGCATTGGTTCGGTTGAATTAGAACAAAACTTGATTTACAAAGCCGCACAAATCCTAAAACCGTATGCAAAAACACCGACTGGCTTAAAAATAAGCATCGAAAAGCATATTCCAATGGGTGCAGGTCTGGGCGGTGGGTCATCTAATGCGGCCACTACACTGCTTATTTTGAATCAACTCTGGCAGTGCGGGCTAACAATTGAACAACTCGCAGCACTCGGCGTTCAATTGGGTGCAGACGTTCCAATCTTTGTACACGGTCAAAATGCATGGGCTGAAGGCATCGGTGAACACTTAACATTCATAGATTTAGCTCAAAAAAAGTTCATTGTGCTCAAACCTGACTGTTTTATCAGCACTCAACTACTTTTTTCACAAAAAACGTTGACAAGAAACTCAAAGCCCTCTAAATTTTGCGCCTATCAGTTAACGCCATCGAGTTTCGGCAATAACTTTGAGCCACTGGCAAGAAGTTTATATCCAGAAGTAGATGAAGCAATGCAATACTTAGATCAGTTCGGTACTGCAAAACTTACAGGTACAGGTGCTTGTGTGTTTATTGAGTTAACCGAAAATTTGAATGTAAATGACATTCTTGAAAATTCACCATGTAAAGCTTACTTGGTCAATAGTTTACAAGAATCGCCATTACGCAAATTCAAGGTGTGTTAGGGGTATCGCCAAGTGGTAAGGCACCGGGTTTTGATCTCGGCATCCGTTGGTTCGAATCCAGCTACCCCTGCCATTTAATTCACCTGTAGATGTACTGTATTAGGGGTATCGCCAAGTGGTAAGGCACCGGGTTTTGATCTCGGCATCCGTTGGTTCGAATCCAGCTACCCCTGCCATCTTACAGTCATCAAATTAGGGGTATCGCCAAGTGGTAAGGCACCGGGTTTTGATCTCGGCATCCGTTGGTTCGAATCCAGCTACCCCTGCCATTTTCTCAAAAAAGACAGAACATTCTTTTGTAGCTTCGATGTTAAATAATCTTGACAAAAAGCTGTAAAAATATTAAAGTTCTGCCGCATTAGGGGTATCGCCAAGTGGTAAGGCACCGGGTTTTGATCTCGGCATCCGTTGGTTCGAATCCAGCTACCCCTGCCATCTATTTTCCCTATATATCAACCGCCAAGGGTGCTTCATGCCCAATCTTGTCGTTTTTAGTGGAACTGCGCATCCACAATTCGCTCAAAAAGTCGTAAGCCATTTACATATTCCTCTAGGTGCTGCTGCCGTTTCTACCTTTTCTGATGGTGAAATTGCTGTAGAAATCACTGAGAATGTTCGTGGTAAAGACGTATTTATCGTACAGCCTACGTGTGCCCCAACAAATGACAACCTTATGGAAGTCTTGGTTATGGCAGACGCTTTACGCCGTGCGAGCGCTGGCCGTATCACTGCTGTAATCCCTTACTTTGGTTATGCTCGTCAAGACCGTCGTCCTCGTTCAAGCCGTGTGCCTATTACTGCTAAAGTTGTAGCAGATATGCTCACTACTGTAGGTATTGACCGTGTTGTGATGATCGATCTTCACGCAGACCAAATCCAAGGTTTCTTCGATATTCCTGTAGACAACATCTACGGTACACCTGCTCTTTTAGCTGATCTTCGTCAACAGTCACATGACAACCTTATGGTTGTATCTCCTGACGTTGGTGGTGTAGTACGTGCGCGTGCTGTTGCTAAACAAATGGGTGATATCGATCTTGCAATCATCGATAAACGTCGCCAAAAAGCAAATGAATCACAAGTGATGCATTTGATTGGTGATGTAAAAGGCCGTGACTGTGTCATTGTTGATGACATGGTAGATACAGCGGGTACTTTGTGTAAAGCAGCTGACGCATTAAAAACTTTTGGTGCGCGTAAAGTTGTTGCATACGCAACTCACCCAGTATTGTCTGGTAAAGCAATTGAGAACTTAAAGAACTCTGTTATTGATGAACTTGTTGTTACTGACACAATTCCTCTTTCAGAAGAAGCTTTAGCTCTTGGCAAGATTCGTCAAGTTTCAGTAGCAAGTATGGTTGCTGAAACGATTCGTCGTATTAACAACGAAGAATCTATTAGCGCAATGTTTGATTCTTATCTATAATATAGCGCTGAATTCCTAAGCCCTGCCTTTTGGCGGGGCTTTTACTCACTAGACTGGTCGAAGGTCTAGTCAATTAAACTTAAATTAAGGATGTCTATCATGGCAAACTTCGTATTAAATGCAGTAGCACGTGAAGAAGCAGTACAAGGGAAAGGTTCGAGCCGCCGCCTTCGTCTTCAAGCTAAAGTTCCAGCAATCATCTACGGTGGCGAAGCAGCTCCTGTAGCAGTAACTTTAGAGCTTCGTGAGCTTGTTAAAGCTTTAGAAAACAAAGCTTTCTTTGAAGAAACTGTAGAAATCAACATCGACGGTAAAGTTGAAAGCGTTAAAATCCAAGCTTTACAACGTCACCCGTCTAAAAACACTCCTATGCACGCTGACTTCAAACGCGCATAAGTGTTAATGGTGTAAATTAGTGTCAAATATTTCACTGATTGTAGGTTTGGGTAACCCAGGTTCTGAGTATGCCCAAACCCGCCATAATGCTGGCTTTTGGTTCGTAGAACGTTTAGCCGAAGCTTATGGTATCTCGCTCAAAGCAGACCCAAAATTTCACGGAATTAGTGGTCGCGGTAATATTGAAGGTCAGGACGTTCGTCTGTTATTACCTACAACCTTTATGAACCTTTCTGGTAAAAGTGTTGTTCCCTTCGCAAAATTCTATCAAATTGCTCCTGAAGCAATGCTCATTGCACACGATGAACTGGACATGAACCCAGGTGTCATTCGCCTTAAAACAGGTGGTGGTCACGGTGGTCATAATGGTTTACGTGATATCGTTCCGCATACAGGTCCTAATTTCCATCGCTTACGCATTGGTATTGGTCACCCAGGTTCTAAAGACCGTGTATCTGGACATGTATTGGGTAAAGCCCCTAGCAGTGAACAAGGTTTAATGGATGATGCTATTGCTCATGCTTTATCACGTAGCAAACTACTGATAAACGGAGACATACAACAAGCCATGAACCAAATCAATGCTTACAAATAGAACTGATCAATCCATAAATTGTTGAACAATGTTTCTTGCCATGTTGCTCATTTCAGAGCAAAATGCGCTTGCTTGCTGAACGTAATCTGTAAGTAGAAAACTGATTTAACCATAAGATCAAAATCTTAGGTCCACTAAGGAGACGCTAGCCATGCTATCTCGTTTATTAAAAGCAAAAATCCACCGTTGTGTCGTAACACAAGCAGAATTACATTATGAAGGTTCTTGTGCGATCGATGGCATTCTTTTGGATTTAGCCGGTATCCGCGAATATGAAGAAATTCACATGTGGAACGTGACTAATGGTAAGCGTTTTACAACGTATGCAATTCGTGGCGAAGAAGGTTCAGGCATCATTTCTGTCAATGGTGGTGCAGCACTTCAAGCTGACGTTGGCGACCTAATGATTATTGCAACATTTGGTGATTTCACTGAAGCTGAAGCAAATGCTCATAAACCTCGTTTGGTATATGCAAACCCAAACAATACTGTAAACCACACAGCTAACTGTATTCCAGTTCAAGTGGCTTAAAAGTCCAAGATTTTAAAAAACCCGTAAACTGCGGGTTTTTTTATACCTAAACACTCATAATTAATTGCATCACGCTTGCTCACAACGACTCAAAAAAAACCATTAATTTTATTTAACTCACTGGTTTTTCAGTACCCTCTTGCCATTTTTGTTGTGCTTCACAATGCAGTGGTTGCAATTGCTCATTCACCAAATCCGCCAGTAATGGTTTACCCTCAGCCGACACTTTAAATAAGGCGAACCGTGCTTGTTCATAACAACCTGCTAAACCCTCTGCAAAAAAGTAGCTGTCTGATGCTGGAAATGGGCGCTCACCATGCCCCATTTTGAGCTGTAAAGGATAAACACGGCCCTGCCCCAGCAATATATCTTGTTTAAAGCTGGTTTTTAAAACACGCCCTTGTGAGTCAACCAGCACATAAGCCAAAGGCAATGCACCCCAGGGGGCTTGCACTATAGCACCCACAAAATTTAAGTTATAACGGAGCGCCATATAATCCCCTTGAAGCAATGCACGCGGGTCAGCTGGTGCCAAAGAAACATAAATGCTTTGACCTGTTGCTAAATGTTGCTCATTCTTTGCAATTAAGGTTTCAAATAAAATCAGACTTAAGATGGTCAACAAGATCGGAATTATTTTTTTCATATCTGCTCCTGCTGAGTATTTGGCAACTGATTACGGCGCACCAAATAAGCCAATAACAATACAGCGAGACCAGAAATAAAAATGCTCAGACTTTTCACCAAAAAGCTCAGCCCTAAGAAATAATATAAATGAGTAAGCAATAGACATAGTACGACAATACTGCATGCATAGATCAGCCGATCTTTGCGCTCCAACGCCCATGCCAGCATCAACATGCACAGAAAAATTTCAAAATACCCTAAAGCCAATAAAACTATGGAAAATATCCCCCACAGCGCCCACTGAAAAATCGTAAATCGTTGCGAACAAAAGTGTTGATATATATAGGCAAATGCAAGCCACCATAGACTTACAAAGATCAGCTTAGCCCACCACTCAACAGTAATTAAACTGCCTGATGGGGCAAACAAGTCACGCCCCATCATGAGTGATGCTGGGCCAATTAATAAAATTGCTAAACCCCAAAACAATAAACTACGCTGATATTTTTGATCTAAAACAAATAAACCAACCACGACCAAACTATATACAACATAATGCAAGGCATACCAAAGCCAACTAAACAGCTCCTGCCCCATCTGCCATTCATAAACTGCGAAGTTCAAACACAGCAATAACATCGAATAAAAAGAAATCAACTGTAACCACAGCAACCAAGCGCGTAGACATAATACATAACTAACCAGAATCAATGGAGGCATTACTAGCATTGCCCACACAGGATTTTTTGTCAGCCCAAGTACCCCACCATACATGCCAACTTGTGAAAAAATCAGTAAGCAATACAGTAATTGATTTTTAAAATGATGGCCGATTTGCTCTCCCTTTCTGAATTGAAAAACTACTACCACATACGCAATAGCGCCACACAGCAATGCACCCCATGCGGAGCGCACCATGCCAAAAATAAAGGCCGAGAGAAATATGCCTGCTAACCATGCGCCAATCCCCAAGGGAATAGTACTCACATAAGATTTTGGTAAGACCTGCAATATAAATCGTGTAATTAAATAAAAAATTCCAAGACTCAAAATGACCAAAATTAAAAACCCGAAGGTACCTAAATTTAATTGATCAATCAGCCCATACGCTACCCACATTAAAATATTGATACCTATGCCTGCACTGAGCAAGCTCACAGCCAAGGTATCTTGCTTGCGGTAGCTTTGCCAAGCCAGCAAAGAAAGTGGCACAAAAGCACTGATCAATAAAACGGCAGCACTTAGGTGGTCTGCATAGAAAAAGCCAACCATGCTCACTACAGATAAGACCACAATCCAAAGCAAAGTATATTTTTCTAAAGCATGATATTGCCAATAAGCCAGCAACCACATGCCACACCACCAAATTTGCAATAACACAATACTCTGCCAATCATGAAAACCCAACTGCACCGAGGCCAAGTAAAGTGCTAAAAAACCAGTCAAACCCAATAAAATAAAAATCCCTGCATTCTGCCGATACAACCAAGGAAGCAACAAAATAGACCACAACAGAAATAACAAATAACTGTTTGCTCCTGTTTGATACACCTGCCCAATCACTGCAAGAGACAAACCGAGCATTAACCCACACAAAGCGTGTAATGTTTGTATCACCGCTTCAGACGCACGAGAAAAATACACACTCAGTACGGCAATAATCAACAGTAATACTTGTGGTAAAGCCAGTTGTATAATCTGAGGTAGCATCCACCAATTGGCTGCAATTAAGTACAGGATGCTCACGCCCAATAAGCCAAAACCAATTGCAACTAAATGATGCTGAAAACTCTGCCGATTCAGTAAATTTTCCATAATTTCTGTTTTAACCCTTTTCTTCTTTATCTTGGGGCCCGTAAATGCTCAGTGCTACATATACATTTTTATTTTTATCATACGTAAATAACGTGCATAGCACGCTATATTTTAATGCTAAAGCTTAAAGCGACACACCCAATAATACCAGTGATAAAGCACTATAAACCTAGCTTCACAAAAGACTTTCTCATATTTTGAATATGTATAGCTTGACTAGTCATATAGAAAAGCTGGCCTTTATGCGCAATCGGCTTATAATCAAATGACATCGCTTCAGGGCGGGGTGTAATTCCCCACCGGTGGTAATTGGTTGGATATTAATCCCCCATAGCCCACGAGCCGATCTCATTGCATGAGATGGCAGATTTGGTGAGATTCCAAAGCCGACGGTATAGTCCGGATGAAAGAAGACGACGTCACATTTTAATAGCTTGCTATTTTCAAGCTATGCCGTAACGCCACACTATTTCACATGTCCTGAAATGTTCAACCGTACCTTAAAACTTACGCGAGCGTTTCAATGTCTAATTTAATTCAACCCGAAATTTTCTTTAAAGCCCTTCCCCCATCTGAGCAACGTGTTTTACAAGCACTGGAAGATATTCGTCAAGGCAAACCTGTTTTAGTCATGGATGATTTTGACCGTGAAAATGAAGCCGACCTTATCGTTGCAGCAGAAACACTGAATGTCGAAACCATGGCACGTATGATACGTGATGGATCTGGAATTGTATGCTTTACGCTCACCAATGCACTCGCAGATCACCTTGAACTTCCACCTATGGTGCAAAACAACTCTAGCCAATTCAAAACAGCATTCACTGTCACAATTGAAGCTGCTCAAGGGGTTACTACAGGTGTTTCTGCACAAGACCGCACGACCACCATTCATGCGGCAATTAAAACAGGTGCTGTAGCAAGTGATTTAAACCGCCCAGGACATGTATTTCCTTTACGTGCACGTGATGGTGGCGTACTTAGCCGCCGTGGTCATACTGAAGCCTCTATTGATCTTGCCCGTTTAGCAGGTCTTCAGCCCGCAGGAGTACTCTGTGAGGTCACAAATCCAGATGGCAGTATGGCCTCAGGCAAGCAAGTCTTAGATTATGCGAATGAGCACAAGCTCACGCTCATTAACATTGAAGAACTGGTACAGTATCGTCAAGCACACAATCTATAATTCATACGCAGTTTAAAATGCATCCCAGTTGGAACTCTCCTGCTGGGATTTTTTATGGATATGCAAGATCAGCTTTAGATCAAAATTTATTTTCCTACTTTTTCATCAAGCCTAAACCATATTCAGGCCACACTGCTCCTTTGCCAATATTGTTTACAGCATAAGCAACCAATACCAAACTCACCGCGCCCGAAAGCACTGGAAAAAGCAAAAAACTCCAATCATAAGCGGTTGTACTCGCAGTTAATAAAATAACCAATGGATTCGCTCCCGCGGGCGGATGCACACAGCGTAGATATTGCATACCAACAATAGCAAGGCCTACCGCAATTGCAATTGTGAAAATATTAATAGGAAGATATAAAGCAAAAAATAAACCGATTGTCGCAGAAATGACATGACCAAAAATAAGATTGCGTGGCTGGGCCAATGGCGACTGCGCTGCAGCGTACAACAGTACACAGCTCGCACCAAAAGGTGCCATGATCCATGCATGATGTGAATACTGCCCAATCAGCAACAAAATAAAGATACTGAGCGTTCCCCCACAAAATCCACGCAGCAAGGCCCGCCCTGATGGTCGAGGTGCTAGTTTCTCTTTACCCGCGAATATATTCATGCTGATTTCCTCTTGATTGATATTAGATACAGCGCGCGCTATAATTAAAATAGTACAGATCTGTACTATTTGTAAATATGCTATTTCAGATGAGGTAAAACCGCGATGTCTAAATCAGCACAGAAAATTTTAAATGCTGCAGAACAGCTGTTTAATCAGCAAAGTTTTAGTGCTGTTGGTGTCGATCTGATTCGAGATGAATCAGGCTGTTCTAAAACTACGCTGTATACCTATTTTAAAAATAAGCACCAGCTGGTTTACAGCGTTTTGCAAGCGCGAGATGAACGCTTTAGGCAAAGCTTACTGACAGCCGTTCAAGAGTTTGAAGGTCTAGAGGCTTTAGAAAAAATTTATGACTGGCATATCCACTGGTTTCAAGCAGATCATTTCAAAGGCTGTCTATTTGTTCGAGCTGTGGGTGAATCAAATGCTGCAGACACAGATATACTTGCCATTTCTCAGGCACATAAACAATGGATCCGTGATTTAATTCAAAGCAAAACTGCCTGCCTTCCTCAGCAGCAGAAAATAAGTGCCTTGTTTTATCTTCAGCTTGAAGGACTCATCAGCACAATATTGGTCGATGGTTTTAATGCCCAAACCTGCAACCAACAAAAAGCGCTGATCTTTCAATTAATCTATTTACTGATGGCTCAGCCTTCAAAATAAAGCACTGTAAATGCCGTATAAAGCCACCACAACCAGTACGGCGCCACAGATTCCCAGTAATTTTGGATAGACTGCTGAGCGCGATAAACGATTAAAAGCTAAATAAACTAAAGACAACGTAGCAAAATCTAGAATAATCCAACTGATGGTTAAAATACTCAGGCTCAAATTTAAATCCGCTGTAATACCTGTAAATTGCGGAAAGAAAGATGCAAAGAAAATAATATCTTTAGGATTAGAAATACCCACCAGCAAGCCTTGTTTAAAGCCACCCTGCGTATCTGGGAGTACCACCTGACTTTGCTCAGGCTGAGCTTCACGTGCTTCTTTTAAAACCTGTAGACCAATATAAGCAATATAGATACATCCCAGCACCTTAATTGCATTGAGCCATTGCTCATTAATATTCAACGCACCTTTTAAAATCAATACAGAAAATACAATAAGAACCAATGAGGCCAAATTCGTGCCAAAAATCGTTTGTAGGGCTTTTTTATATCCACCTTTTAAACCAGCACTTGCCACCAAAAGCATGACTGGGCCAGGCGTTGCAATCATCACAATCACAGCCACGCAATATAAAAAATATTCAGAGTAGTTCATATTTGTATACCAAGATCAGCTTATATTCCCTCATTAAATAAAAAGAGGACTATTCGTCCTCTTCTTCATATCCTTTCAGTAAATGATGACTAATGCCATCTGCTCGCAAAAAGGCAAAATCATAACTGGCTGTCGCAAGTGCCAACACGCGACGCTCGAATTCTTCCCACAATGGGCGCACTTGTTTGTAGTGAATACCAAGTCCACTATCATCGGTAAAATGACGGTTTTTTTCACACAATTTTAAGGCATGGTACAACTTACGCCCTTTACTCGCATCTGGACGCAGACGCACACGCTTAGACAAAACAAAACCTTCAACATGACGAAGATCTGCAAAGGGCAGCATGGGCACTAAAATTTGATCTAACTGTGCATCTAGGCGCTTCCACACAGCGGTTTGTTGTACTGGATTATAAGTATTCCACTGAATAACTTCATGATTGAATCGGCGACAGCCACGACACACTGCATCACCAAATACCGTTGAACAACGCCCTGCACATGGCGTAAGTGAAGCAATTCGACGGTCATTACTCAAAACAAACTCCTAAAATTCTGCTGTTGCTATTAAAACAAAACACAACGTGAGGCCCCGAATATACACGCAGTTGCACATGAATAGAAGTCATCTGCATGTACTGTTTTACTCGCATATTCCATCAATACACGTTAAAATATGCGCCTTTCGAAATTCCTGTTTTTTTATTTTTCTATTTTGGAGTACTCCATGAACGCTACTGTAGAACAGCTTGCACCTGTAGAACAGCAAGCGACCACAGGTTGGGTTGTTGCCGCGCTATATCAATTTAAAGAAGTTCAAGACGCAGCTGCGTTAAAAGAACGCCTATTGAACTTAGTCGGCTCAATCAATTTGTGCGGTACTCTTATTGTGGCAGACGAAGGCATTAACGGTACTGTTGCGGGCGACCGCGCAGCAATTGATGCCATCCATCAATTTCTTTTAGACGAAGGCTTTAAGTCTATGGAATATAAAGAGTCACACAGTACGGAAAAACCTTTCCGTAAAATGAAAATTAAACTCAAAAAAGAAATTGTCACTTTAGGTGTAGAAGTAAAACCACGTGATCTAGTAGGCCATTACTTAGACCCGAAAGAATGGAACGAGCTGATTGCGCGTGATGACGTGATTCTAATTGATACACGTAATGACTATGAATACAAAGCTGGTACGTTTAAAGGCGCGATTGACCCACAAACAGAAACTTTCCGTGAATTTCCAGACTATGTAAAAAAAGAGTTGGAACAACACAAAGATAAAAAAATTGCGATGTTCTGTACAGGCGGTATTCGCTGTGAAAAATCAACATCATTGCTTCTTCAAGAAGGCTTCAATGAAGTTTATCACCTCAAAGGCGGTATTCTTAAATACCTAGAAGAAACCCCAGCTGACGAAAGCATGTGGGAAGGTGAATGTTTCGTATTTGACGGCCGTACCGCAGTAACACATGGCATGGAAGAAGGCGCTAACATTAAATGTCACGCATGTGGTTGGCCACTTGTTCCTGCAGAAGTTGAACTGCCTAGCTACGAGCATGGTGTATCTTGTGTCTACTGCATCGACAAAACAACCGATAAGCAAAAAGAAGGCTTCCGTATGCGTCAATCACAAATTTTAGCGGCTAAACGTAAACGCCTCTAAGTTGTATTGAACTAACAGCTTGAAAAACCCTCCTCAGGAGGGTTTTTTATTGGCCCTTATTTAAATGGCAAACACATGCTCCAAATCTGCCTTAAACACAAATTTCATGATTTTGTAACACACATTATGCGGAATATCTTGCATACTCAAATGAGATTTTCCTTTTATTTACCCCTATTACTTTTGGAAGGCCCATGAATTTAACCGAATGGATATTAACCATCATGCAACAGCTCGGTTATTTGGGTATCGCCTTCCTCATGTTTCTAGATAATGTTTTCCCGCCCATTCCCTCAGAAATCATTATGCCTTCTGCGGGTTATACCGCATCGCAGGGCCAGCTTCTGCTCACAGGGGTCATTATTGCAGGAAGTATTGGTTCATTGATTGCAGCCGCTGTACTCTACTGGGTGGGCTATAAGTTCAATAACGAGCATATTTTTCGCTGTGTTGATAAATATGGAAAATATTTATTCATTAAAACAGAAGATGTTAAAACAGCATTGGCTTGGTTTGAGCAATATGGTCATCGTATTGTATTTTTTGGTCGCATGATCCCTGCTGTACGCTCACTGATCAGCATTCCTGCAGGCATGAGCCGAATGCCTTTTTGGAAATTCATGCTTTACAGCGCTTTAGGCACCATTATTTGGACCACCTTTTTAGCCTGTGTTGGCTATTACTTTGGTGAAAACCAAGCACTCATGCATGAAATCTTCAGTCGCGTTGGCTACGTGATTATTGCGATCGCCATCATGATCATCTTATGGATTTTATACCGTCGCCAGCAACGTAAAAAAGCCGCATCACAACAAAAATAAATGCACAGCCAATTGAGTGATATATCAAATCGCTCAATGTCACTTCTACATGAATAAACAATCCCTTATACTCATTCATCACAAAAAAAATGCTTAACACCCTACTGTGGTGACGCCTTATACCAATAACATTCGAACCTAAAACTGATGAAAAAATACATTATATATTTTGCTATAACCTATTTAATCGCTATGGCCATCATGGCAGTAATTATTTATTTCTTTAACCTACCTAACGGTACATCTGTTGCCTGCATCATGACTGCAGGCTTTGTAACTGCCAATAAATTCGTGCAAGACCATCAAAGAGCGCCTGAAGCAGCAGAGAAAATACAACTCATCTGGGGGTGTCTTGCAACCTCTATTGCAATCAGTCTCATCACCACCATCATCATTATACTTGTAGTATTTAAATCGCTTGCTATTTTCACTTTATTCACAGCACTACCACTTTGGATCATCTGTGTTGCAGTCGGCTTTACCTTATTTATTCATTATTTAATTCTTGCCATGAGTTTTGGCTGGATGGCAAATAATGCCGTCAAAGGTTTACAAAAACAAAAGCAAAAGCAAAAGCAACGTAAATCCAAAATAAGCTGAACGACAAACTTATATAAAAAAAGCACCAAACTCGGTGCTTTTTTTATAACTTATTTGAATTAGTTTGGTGTGTGATACATCAAATACAATTCGTTTAAGTTCTCTGGAATCTCTTCTGCAAGCTCATCCATTAATTGACCATTACGGCGGAAGGTTTCCATTTGAGGATCTTCTTCATCAATACCGCTAAACACCATAATTGGCAAAGTCAAATCAACTAATTGTTCTTCAAATTCAGGCGCGAACCATGCTTCTTCATTTAAGAACATTGCATCAACAAAACCAACGCTCCAGTCGCCTAGGCTTGACTCTACGTCTGCTTCTTCCACTTCAAAAGGAAATGAAATTCCTTCTTCATTGGCTAAGTTTTGACGCAGTGATTCTAACCAAGCTTTCACCTGAGCAATAATGTCTGCAGGAACTTTTTTATGGTTATTGTCAAATAGTTCTTCTAACCATTTGTCAAATTGCGGGCCAACTGCAATTGCACACAAAAAACCATGAGTTGCAGCAAAATCCAGACCAAACTCATTCTGATCGCCGTCTAGATAGTCGCTCAAACGGTCTAAATCTAAAGCACTCATTTTACATCCACAAACATAGAAACTTAATGTGTAAGCATAGCATTTAAAAACACTACGCCAAAACTGATTTTAGTCGTCTTCATCGCCAAAATCGTCGTCATCGTCAAAGTCATAGTCAAAATCTTTGAGTTCACGCTCTAAACGACGTTGTGCAAGAAGTTCATCAATCAAGCGACGTTTTTCTAGCGATTCTTTAGCGCTAATTTTTCCGCCGGCCTCATCGAAATTAACATCATCATCACCGTAGTTATCATCTAGTTCAAAATCTGTCGAAGACACTGAAACTACCTCATAATGAAAAAATTTAAAGGGGTCTAGGCGCTATTTATATGGGTTATAGAACCTTGTCAAGTTTTATTTGTATTTTTAGCTGTTAAAGCCGTAAATTAGGCTTTTTTCTTAACCTAAGTTATGGCATGATATAATCCACCCTGCGTCTTTCAGTTTTATGAATATCGAGATGATTTCATCTGACCAAATACGTACGGGATGAACTTGAAAACAACAATTTCAGCCCCACCTAAATTACTGAATTTAATTTTTTAATATTCCATCGAATCGTCTTTCAAATAAGACTGAATATTTGATGGAATAAGCAAGCTATTGATAAATTTTTATTGAGATGAATCGTATAAGTCTACTATACGATTTTTTACTGTCACAGATTCAACGAAGAGTAAGCATAGATGAGCGATATGAATTCCCCTACTTCACAAGTAGCGGCGCTGATTAGCCGAGGCAAAGAACAAGGTTACTTAACTTTCGCTGAGGTCAACGATCATCTCCCGGATTCAATCACAGAAAGCGAACAGATTGAAGACATCATTCAAATGTTGAATGACGTTGGTATTCCTGTACATGACCGTGCACCTGAAACTGATGATGCCATGTTTGAAGGTGGCAGCGACGCAACGGATGAAGTTGCTGAAGAAGAAGCCGCTGCTGTACTTGCATCAGTTGAAAATGAACCAGGCCGTACCACTGACCCTGTACGTATGTATATGCGTGAAATGGGTACAGTTGAACTCCTTACACGCGAAGGCGAAATTAGCATTGCAAAACGTATCGAAGAAGGTATTCGTGACGTTTTAAATTCAATCGCTTATTGGCCAAACGCAGTTGAAGTCGTTTTAAAAGAATATAAAGATTATGAAGCAGGTGAACGTCGTCTTGCTGATATTTTATCGGGTTACCTAGACCCTGAAACTGACGATGATATTCCTGAAGTTTTAGAAGATGAGTCTGAAGATCTAGACGAAGACGATGCATCATCAAACAAATCAACCAAAGATGTAAAATTGGATGATGATGATGAAGACGAAGAATCTGAAAGTGATGACGACTCTGAAGGTGATTCAGGCCCAGACCCTGAAATTGCCAAAGCACGTTTTACTGAACTAGAAAATGCGTGGACCAATACCAAATTACTGGTTGAAAAACATGGTCGTAACAGTAAAGAAGGCAAACAAGCACTCGAAGATTTAGCTTCTGTGTTTATGATGTTTAAATTTACACCGCGCCTATTTGATATCATTAGTGAAATGATTCGCGGTACACACGAACAAATTCGTACATCAGAACGTGAAGTGATGCGTTATGCAGTACGTCGTGGTCGTATGGATCGTACGCAATTCCGTACCTCATTCCCAGGTCAAGAATCAAACCAAGCATGGTTAGATGAGCAAATTGCGAAAGCACCTGCAGAAATGAAAGGCTACTTAGAAAAAGTACGCCCTGATATTTTAGCTTTCCAGCAAAAAATCTCAGACATTGAAAAAGACCTTAATTTAAGCGTTAAAGAAATTAAAGAAATTTCTAAACGTATGGCTGTAGGCGAAGCGAAAGCACGCCGTGCTAAAAAAGAAATGGTTGAAGCAAACTTACGTCTTGTAATCTCGATTGCGAAAAAGTATACCAACCGTGGTCTACAATTCCTCGACTTGATTCAAGAAGGTAACATCGGCTTGATGAAAGCGGTAGATAAGTTTGAATACCGCCGTGGTTATAAGTTCTCAACTTATGCAACATGGTGGATTCGTCAGGCGATTACCCGTTCAATTGCCGATCAAGCACGTACGATTCGTATTCCTGTGCACATGATTGAAACCATTAACAAGATCAACCGTGTATCTCGTCAATTGCTTCAAGAAATGGGCCGTGAACCAACACCTGAAGAATTGGGCGAACGTCTAGAAATGGACGAAGTCAAAGTACGTAAAGTACTGAAAATTGCCAAAGAGCCGATTTCTATGGAAACGCCGATTGGCGATGACGAAGATTCGCATCTTGGTGACTTCATTGAAGATGGTAACATTACCTCTCCAATTGATGCCGCAACCTCTGAAGGCTTAAAAGAAGCAACACGCGAAGTACTGGAAAACTTGACTGAACGTGAAGCGAAAGTCTTGAAAATGCGTTTTGGTATTGATATGCCTACCGACCACACTTTGGAAGAAGTTGGTAAACAATTTGACGTAACACGTGAACGTATCCGTCAGATTGAAGCAAAAGCATTACGTAAATTACGTCATCCTTCTCGCTCTGAACACTTACGTTCATTCCTTGAGAATGACTAACCCATCAGTGGGATAATACAGGCTTGAATATGGGGGAAGCTCCCCCATAATAAGAGCATGTAGCAAATGAATCAAAATACCTGCACATTGCAGGTATTTTTAATATTGAGGTGTCCTATGACTGACATGACTGATCGTACTCCATCACGTGAATTACAAGAGCATCTTTGGGTCTTCCCAATGGACTACCCGATTAAACTCATTGGTAATGCAGGCGATGAATTACGCCAAGCAGTAAATGAAATTTTCGTGAAACATTTTCCAGAATTTGATGGTGCAAAAATGACTGTTACGCCATCACGCACAGGGAAATACCACTCAATTACTGCACAACTGCGTTTTGAAGAACTTGAGCAAGTACATGCTGTCTATGCAGACCTTGCAGCTTGTCCACTGATCAAAACAGCACTCTAAGAAAAACACGCTTTCGGGCGTGTTTTTTTATGCAAACCTCACCAAACGAACAGACAAAATCTGTCCATTCTCGCCCCCTATCTCATCCAATTTATCTATAATAGATTTTTATCATGCATTCCTTAAGGACTTAAAATCGTGGAGATTGAGGCTAAACCACAACTGATCATTCGTCATTACACTCAGTTAACCTCTTATGAAGAGCGTTTTCTGGAAATGAAACAATTGACCGAACAACGTGACGAACACACACCAGATGAATTGTGGATTTTGCAACATCATGATGTCCTTACACAGGGCCAAGCTGGCAAACCCGAACATATTTTATTGCACAGTGACATCCCCGTTGTACAAAGCGATCGCGGTGGACAAGTCACTTGGCATGGCCCAGGTCAATTGGTGGCTTACTTCATGTTTGATTTAAATCGCTTAGGCTGGAATGTACGTACTCTGGTCAGCTATGCTGAAAACCTCATGATTGATCTGCTTAAAAAATATGGCATTGAAGCATACGCCAAAGCAGATGCACCCGGTGTATATGTAGACGAGCGTAAAATTGGCTCACTCGGCTTTAAAATCCGCAAAGGTCGCTCTTATCATGGGCTAGCATTGAATATTGACTGTGATTTATTTGGCTTCCATACCATCAATCCATGCGGTTATGCAGGTTTAGAAATGGTCCGCATACAAGATCTGGTAGCAGACTACCCTAAATTTGAAAACTTATGCGTCGATATGATTGAAACATTGCAGAACAGCGGTTACTTTAAAGACGTTCACGTCGAACAAAAATAAAGCCTTTGCTTTCATACATAAAATAAATTAGAGTATTTACTCTAAATAAATAATATTTTGAAAAGGGATGAATACGTGATTGCAACTAAATCCGTCAAGCCCGCTTTGCAGCTAGCCTATGTCAAACTCATGATGGATGTGATTGGCAGAGGCTTAGTGATGGCGAGTCAAGTCGATGCAGAAGTTAAACAGGAAGTCGCTCAGTTTCCAGATCATTTCACACTCTCAATGAATGTATTCCCCAATGGGCCAGCATTCATTGCACGTGTGACGGCAAATAAGCAATTAGAATTGGTTCCTGATTTAGCAACAAAGCCAGATTTAACGATTACCTTTAAGCATCTTAATCATGCATTTTTAGTATTTTCTTTCCAAGAAAGTACTGCGCAAGCATTTGCCAATGACCGCATGATTGCTAATGGTGATATTTCTTATGCGATTCGACTGGTTCGTTGCCTAAATAAAATGGAAGCGCTGATTTTGCCAAAACTGGTTGCAGAGCTGGCAGTCAAAGAATATCCAAGCGATTTAAGCCTAAAAGAAAAATTAACTGGAGCTGCAAATATCTATCTTAAGGTAGCTCAATCCTATTTCAAGCGGAGCGCATAACACATGGCTAAACCATATTACGAATTTTTTTGTCCAGTTAAAGTCATTGCTGGGCATGCTGCGCTAGAGCATATCCCTTTTGAACTTGCAACTTTAGGTGCTACTCGTCCCTTAATTATTACAGACAAAGGCGTACGCAGTAACAACCTATTGGCACCGATTGAAGCGGCTTTTGAATCTACAGATGCCGTTATTGGGCATATTTTTGACGATGTACCACCCGATTCAAGCCTTGAAACTGTACGTAAAGCCGCTCAGCTTTATCGCGATAACAATTGCGACGCGATTATTGCTGTCGGTGGTGGTTCAGTCATTGATACTTCTAAGGCCACTAATATTTTAGTGTCTGAAGGTGGTGATGACCTGCTGAAATATTCGGGTGCACATAATCTGCCAAAACCTTTAAAACCTTTTTTTGTGATTCCAACCACATCAGGCACAGGCTCAGAAGTGACCATGGTTGCCGTGGTTTCCGATAACCAAAAAAATGTCAAAATGCCGTTTGCATCTTATTACTTGATGCCACATGCAGCTATTTTAGATCCGCGTATGACGCAAACTTTGCCACCGCACCTCACTGCGATGACGGCAATGGATGCCATGACACATGCAGTAGAAGCCTATACCTGCCTTGCAGCCAATCCAATTTCTGATGCTTATGCAACAGCAGCCGTTAAAAAGGTAAGTAATCATTTATTTAACGTACTGGATAACCCAACTGATGCACAAGGCCGCTTAGAATTAGCTCAAGCATCTACAATGGCAGGCATTGCATTTTCAAACTCGATGGTTGGCTTAGTACATTCTCTTGGTCACGCTTTAGGTGCAGTTGCACATCTGCCCCACGGCTTATGTATGAATCTATTTTTGCCTTATGTACTGGAATACAACAAAGAAGTGAATGCCGATAAAATCGCAGATCTTTTACTTCCACTTGCTGGCCCAGATATTTACTCGCAAACCCCTGCTCACTTACGTGCAGATAAGGCGATTTCAACTATTTTAGCCATGCGTGATCGTATCTATAGCCTAACAAAATTACCACGTACACTGAGTGAGACTGGCAAAGTAACTCAAGCTCAGCTCGACGATGTTGCAGAAAAGGCTTTAAATGATGGTTCGATCATTTACAATCCGAAAGAAGCAACACTCAAAGATTTAAAAACTATCTTAGAAAAAGCTTGGTAATTACTGAAAAATAAGCCAATATAGCGAAAATTCCAGCCTGATGTTTTTTTAAGCATCAGGCTTTTATCTGTAAGCCTTAAAAACAGCGACTTTCACTTTATCTTCATGTAAGTTGGCATGTTTTCTGCTCAGAAAAGAAATAAAATCACTGGCAAAAATTTACATCTTGGAGTAAATTGGCGCGCTTTTGTTTCAAAATGTAGGGGGGATCGTTCGTCTCAAACGATCCTGACACAATAAGACTGATCCTTGATCAACGATTAAGAGGATAACGCCGTTGACAAATTTATCTGGGACTCAATCGGCAGCTAAACTGCAAAAAACACTCGGGCTTTGGCACATCATTATCATTGGTTTGGCCTATATCCAACCGATGACCTTATTTGACACGTTCGGATTAGTATCTGAAGAAAGTCATTTTCATGTGCCTACCTCTTATATTATTGCTTTAATTGCAATTTTATTTACGTCTATTAGCTATGGTCATATGATCCGTCGCTACCCTTCTTCGGGTTCGGCATATACCTACGCACAAAAGTCAATTCACCCAAACGTCGGTTTTATGGTGGGTTGGTCGTCTTGGCTTGACTATTTATTGTCGCCAATGGTCAACATTATTTTGGCCGTTATTTATCTTGAAGCATTATTCCCTTCTGTAAACCACTGGGTTTGGGTCATTGTGCTTACAGCATTTATGACGGGTGTTAACCTTCGTGGTGCACGCTTTGTTGCCAACTTTAACAGCTTAATTGTATTGATTCAGCTGATCGTGATTGGCGCATTTACGTGGTTGGTATACAGCAAGCTTCAAGCTGGATTCAATGCAGATGGCCCAATTACAGCAGAAACACGTGCGCAATTGTGGAGTCTCGAACCATTTTGGAATGAACTCACTAGCGTTGGTGCCCTCATTACTGGTGCAACTTTACTGTGTTTCTCATTTACCGGTTTTGACTCATTAAGTTCACTGGCTGAAGAAACCAAAGATACTGAAAAAACCCTACCTAAAGCGATTTTCTTAACAGCGTTGATTGCAGGTGTAATTTTCATTATCAGTACTTATTTCATGCAATTGTACTTCCCTTCTGCACCAGGAACGTACTTTAAGAATATTGCCGAAACACAACCAGAAATTTTACTGCTTGTCGGTGGCTCTTTATTCCAATCGTATGTACTTGCATTTGCAATCGTTACCGTTATGGCATCAGGGATCTCTGCGCATGCAGGTGTATCACGTTTAATGTATGTTATGGGTCGTGATGGCGTAATTAACAAGAAGATCTTTGGTCATATCAGTCCAAAAAGCTTCACACCGTCTTATAACATTATCATTGTAGGCGTTGTTGCATTAACTGCTGGTTTCATGGATCTTGATATTGTGATTTCTATGATCAGCTTCGGTGCCTTAACTGCCTTTACGTTTGTGAACCTTTCTGTCATTTCACGCTATGCACTACGTGATGGTCGTACTAAAAACTTCAAGGATATCTTCAGTTTTGTCGTCATCCCAATGTGTGGTTTCCTCAGTATCTTTGCCATGTGGTTAGAGATTGAAGAAACAGCATTGAAATATGGTTTATGGTGGGCGATGTTTGGTATCTTGTACTTAGGCTACAAAACTAAGGGCTTTAAACACCCTGCACCACAGCATAATGAATTTGAATAATTTTAAGATGATTCATGCTTAATTAATCAAATAAATTCTTTTTCCGTTCAACGGGACGGAAAAAGAACACTTCAAAATAACTAACTTATAAATGATCTAAAAATATTGCTTTAAAATATCCACTCAAACCTTTACGTACTATATTTTCTTAACGTAAGCGACAATTAAAGCCCATGCGCGTATCTACAATATTATCTTTATAGCCCAAGCTTTGAATAAATAAATTTCGATCGGTCAAAAGCTTCTGATCTTGCTCACTCAAACGTTCACGATTAGTAACAGCACTATTAAACATTTCATCGACTGTACGTTGAAAAATACCGCAGACTTCTTGTCGCTTGGTTTTATTCAATTGACGCCCCAACAAAAAGCTACGTTCAAAGTCCTTATCTGTCAAAGTCTTCCCCCAATCTTCAATACGCTGGTTCTGACGTTGCATCATTTGTGCTAAACCTTGCTCCATTTCGGCAGAAGTGATTGGAGAGACAGTTGTTGTTGCTTGTGTAGCACTCGCACTCGGCTCGCTATCTGTAGCACTAGATGCATACTGAGAGAACAAAAAACTAACGAACAACATACTACTTACATTGATCCATTGGCGATATTTCAAAATCATCCCTCATCAGCTCAGTTTTTATTGTTTTTAGTTATACACAGTTTCAACATCAAGCAAAATATTCAACACATTTTACTTACATAAAACACAAACTTTAGTCCCGCCTTTTGCTTATGAAATGGCATAAAAAAACCACTCTTTCGAGTGGTTTTTTTATGGAGTTTTAAACCAGTTCTTTAAAATCTTGCTGACGCCATGCTTCGTATAAAATCACAGCCGTCGCATTAGATAAATTTAGACTGCGCGAATTCGCAGCCATTGGTAAGCGAATCCAATGAGACTGTGGGAACATTAAACGTACATCTTCAGGTAAACCACGTGTTTCTGGCCCCATCAGCAAGGCAACAGGACGGTTTAAATTAGAAGTATGTGGCGTTTCTGTCCCTTTGGTCGTCAAAGGATAAATCGCATCTGCTGCAATGCCTACGCTATCTAAATGTGCTAGACACTCAGCAAAATTTTCCCATACTTTCATGTGTGCCCATTCATGATAATCCAATCCAGCACGACGCAATTTTTTATCATCTAACTCAAAACCTAATGGCTTTACTAGATGTAATTGCGCTCCTGTATTGGCACATAAACGAATGATATTCCCTGTATTTGCTGGAATTTCTGGCTCGTATAAAACAACATGAATCACAGGATTTACTCTACTCTTTTCAATGTCGCAAGGCGCTTAGCCTTGCCACTGTAATTGTTCACGCAAGCGTACTACTTCACCAATAATGGTTAGCGTTGGCGCTTGTATTTGATGATCACTCACTTTGGAGGCAATATCTGCCAATGTCCCGACCACAACTTTTTGATCAGGTGTAGTGCCTTTAGACACCAAAGCCACTGGCATATCTGCACGTTGACCATGTTCAATCAAACGTTGGCAGATTTTTTCCAATCCAACCAAGCCCATATACAGCACAAGTGTTTGGTTTTCATAAACTAATTCTTGCCAAGGGAGTTCAGGTGAACCTTCCTTTAAATGGCCCGTTAAGAAACGTACACTTTGCGCATAATCACGGTGCGTTAAAGGAATACCCGCATAAGCAGAACAGCCAGAGGCTGCGGTAATCCCAGGTACAATTTGGAAAGCAATACCTGCTGCAAACAGCTCTTCAATTTCTTCACCGCCACGTCCAAATATAAACGGATCGCCACCTTTTAGGCGACAAACACGCTTACCTTGCTGTGCATATTGAACCAATAAGGCATTTATACCTTCTTGGGGCACAGCATGGTTTGAACGCGCCTTACCCACATAGATTTTTTCTGCATCACGACGACACAAATCCATGATTGGGGCAGAGACCAAACGGTCGTAAATCACCACATCAGCTTGTTGCATCAGACGTAAGGCTTTCAAAGTCAAAAGCTCTGGATCGCCCGGCCCTGCACCAACCAAATACACCTCACCTTTCGGCTTTGTCCATTCAATTAAAGCTTGTTCAATTAAACGATCTGCCTCAGCAAGATTGCCATTAAACACCTGCTCTTTGAGTGGACTGGCGTATAAGTCCTCCCAAAAAATACGGCGTTCATCTGGATTGATAATTTTGGCTTTTACGACACTGCGCCATTTTCCCGAAAACTCTGCCAAAGCTCCCATTCCATGCGGAATACTGGCTTCAAGCTGGGTACGAATTTGACGAGACAACACAGGTGATGTGCCATTACTGGCAATAGACACGACCAAGGGTGAACGATCTATAATGGCTGGGACCATAAAACGACAATGTGGCGGATCATCAACACTATTTACCAACACATTCTCAGCTTCACAGGCTTCAAATACATGACGATTGACTTCAGCATGATCTGTAGCAGCAATCACCAAGCGATATTGACGCAGTCGTATGTCAGCACTGAATGGTGCTTGTACATATTGCCCCTGCGATTGCTCAACGATCTCTAATAAGTTAGCTTCAATTGCTGGTGCAACAACATTGACGACTGCGCCTGCTTTGGCCAATAAGACTGCTTTACGATAGGCAATATGACCACCGCCAACAATCAGACAAGGTTGCTGTTGCAACTTTAGCGAGATTGGAAAAATATCCACAAGAGACCTCAAAAAAACTATATCTGACTGCTTAAAAAAAAGTGCACACTTTTGTGTGCACTTGATTCAACTCGAACTTAGTCGATGTAAGTTTTACCACCCATATATGGACGTAATACTTCTGGAATTTCAATCGAACCGTCTGCACGTTGGTAGTTTTCCATCACTGCAAGCAAAGTACGACCGACAGCCAAACCTGAACCATTAAGTGTATGCACAAATTCAGTTTTCTTTTGGTCTGCACGGTAACGCGCTTTCATACGACGTGCTTGGAAATCACCCATGTTTGAACATGAAGAAATTTCACGATAGGTATTTTGGCTCGGCACCCAAACTTCTAAATCGTAAGTCTTGGTTGCACCAAAGCCCATATCACCACCACAAAGAATGATTTTACGGTATGGCAAACCTAAAGCTTGCAAAATACCTTCTGCATGGCCTGTAAGATCTTCTAGCGCTTGCATAGAAGTTTCAGGTTTTACAATCTGAACCATTTCTACTTTGTCAAATTGGTGCTGACGGATCAGACCACGTGTATCACGACCGTATGAGCCTGCTTCACTGCGGAAACACGGTGTATGCGCCGCATAGCGAAGTGGTAAACGATCTGCATCAATGATTTCATCACGGACAAAGTTCGTTACTGGCACTTCAGCTGTAGGAATTAAATAAAATTCTTTTTCGCCTTGAAGCTTGAATAAATCTTCTTCAAATTTAGGCAACTGGCCTGTACCACGTAAAGAATCCGCATTAACAAGATAAGGTACGTACGCCTCTGTATAGCCATTTTGCTCAGTATGCGTATTTAACATGAACTGAGTAATCGCACGTTGTAAACGCGCTAAAGGCCCTTTTAATACACTAAAACGCGAACCTGTTAATTTTGTTGCAGTTTCAAATTCCAAACCGCCCATCATTTCGCCAAGGTCAGTATGGTCTTTGATTTCAAAATCAAATGTACGTGGTGTACCCCACTTTAGAATCTCAACGTTATCCGCTTCGTCTTTACCTTCTGGTACAGACTCATCTGGCAAGTTTGGAATCGATAATGATTTTTCTTCTAACTCTGCTTGTAATTCTGCTAAAGCAACTTCAGCGGCTTTAATTTCATCACCAATAGCCGACATACGCGCCATAATTTCAGAAGCATCTTCGCCTGCTTTTTTAAGCTGACCCACTTGCTTCGCACCCGCATTACGCTCTGCTTGCAAAGATTCAGTTTTTGATTGAATTTCTTTACGACGTGCTTCAAGTGATGCCCACTCTTCTACATTTAATTGCACACCACGTTTAGCTAAGGCTAAATTTACAGCCTCAATATTATTTCTGAGTAATTTCGGGTCGATCATAGCCAGTCTTGGAATAAGAAAAAAACTGGCTATAGTGTAAGCTCTTCATGCTAAAAAATACAGTGACTGGGCATACAGCTGTGCCTTATTAGAACAATATTGCGAAGATTTTGTACAAATCCTCATCGCGATTATTGATTGTTATATTTTGGCAAACTTGGCAAATATTGCGCCTGAATCACTTCACCCGCAGATTCATAGGGCAATTTAAGCTCAGACATTCCCTCAGCATAGCTGGCCAATTCATACAATGGATAAACAAACATCAGACCATTCGGGCCATAATAAAAATTATCGCTGAGTTTTAACTGCGCCTTTTCAATTTTATGGTTATATAACCAGTTGATATTGGCATCATAGAGTGAATCTAGTACTTTTTGCTCCGCACCTTTTTTCAATATATCTTGTAAAGACAATCGTTTATGCGTTTTTAAATCAAAATTTACATATTCAATATGATACATACCATGTGCAGCCCCTGCACTGTAGCTATAGCTATAAATTGCAAACGTCGCAAGATTATACTGCTGACCAATATAACGAACAGACATATTTTGCTGATTTAAACCCGCTTGACTCCCTTCAGAAACATCCACCTTTTGTGGCGCATGTTCTGCAAATGCAATCGGTTCAGCCTTACGAATACGATCATTAAAATAATCATCGATCCAAGGCACACCCGACTCAACGGTTTGCAACACAAACTGAGTACAACCTTCTTTTTCACAAACATTCTTCTGGTAATTCGCTACATTCACCGCTTTAACTTGTAACAACGGAACAGATGGTGTCTCAGCGACCACAGGCGCAGATGCTGCAGCCTCTTGATCTTTTTTAGGTAAGTCATGGCGCTGACAACCTACAAACATTGTCGCCAGCAAGGTCATTAACAACACTGGTTTAAGTTGTACTGAGTTCATCCGAAATCCCTATGGTTATTTCTAGCCGAAGTAAAGTTGAATTTTCACATTATTCAAAGTCAAAAGTATAGCCAAAACACCAAAGCTCCTAAAAATAATTCATTGATGCATCAGCGTTATATACTTAACTCACTCAGCATAGACATAAAAAAAGCAAGCCTCAGCTTGCTTTTTGTATCTCAGATTTATTCAAGATCATCATCTTACTGATCAATAATATCTGTGCCTTTTGGCGGGGTAAAATTAAAGGTCGATGCTGGAATAGACGCATTCACTTTTACATTATTAAAGCGCACATAAGTGGTTTGACCTAAAGAATCCGCTAAAATCATTAAGTTTGGTGCTTTATTGACACCAAAGCTGATGGTTAAACTTTGAAAAACACCATCTTTTTGTTTTGGATATAGCGTGTAGTAAGTTTTAGCTTTGTTTGGCTGTGTTACACGATATGACTGCATAATTTGATTGGTATTACCCGAAAGTAACAATGCAGGTGTATTTGCAACTTGATCATCCAAACCTTGTCTTACTGCTTGCTGTAAGTCTGGATCATAAATCCATACCGTCTTACCCGAAGTCACAATAGTCTGCTTAGATGGGCTGGTGGTTTCCCAGTAAAATTTACCTGGGCGTTCAACCTTCATCACCCCTTTAAAAGTTTGATTCATGTGCTGTGCAGATAAACCTTTTTTCTGCACAGGCTTTGCACCTGCAGTTGCTTTAGAAGTTTGCTCAAATGTTGCACTTAGACTACGAATGCCATTTAACTGCTTAACTAAGCTTGCTGTCGCTTGCTGCTCCGACGCTGCTGTAGCAGCAAACACAGTCGTACTCATGGCTGGTGCTAACATTACTACACCCAATGTCATTGCACATACGGTTTTACGAAGCATTTTCATAATTCACCTTTTCTAATATTTGCGTGATCGCAATTTCAATCTATGCACACATCTTAAACCAATTTGAATCACTAAAATGAGAGAAAATAAGAAGTTTTGTATTGTTATTAATGCAAAATGCATAGTTTTATTCATCATGATGAAGACGTTTGTCAAATTTTAAGCATAAAAAAACCCACTTTACAGTGGGCTTTTTTCTATATCAGCGATTAAGCGTCAACAGATACGTAGCGACGGCCAAACTGACCTTTCACTTCAAATTTTACTACGCCATCAGCAGTAGCAAAAAGTGTATGGTCACGACCCATACCTACGTTTTGACCAGCGTGGAATTCAGTACCACGTTGACGAACGATGATGTTACCAGCAGTCACAGATTGACCACCGTAGATTTTAACACCCAACATTTTTGGGTTCGAGTCACGACCGTTTTTAGTCGAACCACCGGCTTTTTTAGATGCCATGTCTCTTTACTCCTCGTAATTAGCCTGAAATAGCTGTAATTTTCAACTCAGTGAACCATTGACGGTGACCTTGTTGTTTACGATAGTGTTTACGACGACGCATTTTGATGATGCGGATTTTGTCGTGGCGACCATGGCTTACTACTTCAGCAGTAACAGTAGCGCCAGCAACAACTGGAGCACCGATTTGAATGCTGTCGCCGTTTACAAGCATCAATACGTCATCAAACGTAATTGTTGAGCCAGTTTCAGCTTTCAATAATTCTACTTTAAGGGTTTCACCCTCAACTACACGGTGTTGTTTACCACCGCTTTGGATAACTGCGTACATAACGTACTCCAAACATGCCCGTGTCGTCGTGCCGATAAAGGAATATACCGATCTTAATACGATCGCCACTGGGGTTATACAAGGGCAAGGATTTTAAGTGATAATAGAACAAACAACAAGTCATTTGCACAAAAAATTATCTAGAATTAACGATTATTTAATAAACAATATCTTAGAACATGATTAAATATTGCTTAAGGCTTATACTTCTTTGAAAAATGACATAGATTTTTAAAAACTATTCGTTACTATAGTCCTTATAAACATAAGCACATGCGCTATTATTGCCAGAAATCAGCCATGTGCATTCGCATAGGGAGATTAGAAGGATGATTTTTGTCGCATGAAAGCCTTATGCTTGCGACAAAACTGGTCGCTTCTATCTGTAAATACCACCACAATTGCTCTTTTAAAATTTAGAGTAATTTCAAACCAAATGAGGTTTTTCTTCACATGACCATCGACTTTAAGCAAGATATACTCGCTCCTGTTGCAACTGATTTTGCCGCGATGGACACATTTATTAATGAAGGAATTACCTCAAAAGTGGCTTTAGTCATGGCCGTAAGTAAGCATGTTGTAGAAGCAGGCGGTAAACGCATGCGTCCAATTATGTGTTTACTGGCAGCCAAAGCGTGTGGTGCAGAAGATTTAGAAAAACACCGTAAATTAGCCGCAATTATTGAAATGTTGCACACAGCAACGCTTGTTCATGATGACGTGGTTGATGAATCTGGTTTAAGACGTGGTCGTCCGACAGCAAATGCAACATGGAACAATCAAACTGCGGTATTAGTGGGCGATTTTCTTATTTCTCGTGCTTTTGACTTATTGGTTGATTTAGACAATATGGTCTTGCTCAAAGACTTTTCGACTGGAACTTGCGAAATTGCTGAAGGCGAAGTCCTACAATTACAAGCACAGCATCAACCAGATACAAATGAACAGACCTATTTAGATATTATTCATGGCAAAACTTCACGTTTGTTTGAATTAGCAACTGAAGGTGCTGCTATTTTGACAGGCACACAGGACTACCGTGAACCGCTACGCAAATTTGCGGGTCACTTTGGTAATGCCTTCCAAATTATTGATGATATTTTAGATTACACCTCAGATGCTGAAACATTAGGTAAAAATATTGGTGATGATTTAATGGAAGGTAAACCAACTTTACCTTTAATCTCAGCATTGAAAAATACACAAGGTGAAGAACACGACATTATTCGTCGTAGTATTGCCACTGGTGGAACAGCAGATTTAGAGCGCGTGATTGCTATCGTACAAAGCTCAGGCGCACTCGATTACTGCAGCAAACGTGCTGAGGAAGAAACTCAAGCAGCATTAAATGCACTGCAAGCTCTACCCGATACAATTTACCGCCAAGCGCTGATGAATTTGGCACAGTTGGCACTTCATCGAATTCAGTAATCTTTTATCATTTTTACTTTGCCTATGCATATAAATTTCAACGATTTATTTTTATCTATGCAACATCAGCTCGAGCAACCTCGGGCTGTGTTAGATGACCAATTACTGATTGATCTCGTTGATCGTATCCGTCCAGAAAACAGTAAAAATAACGAAGAAATACATACGAAGTTTAATGCTTTTTTACAAGCACTCCTACTAACACCAGATGCAGCATCTACACTGCAAAGCTTTGTTTTAAAGCTCATTAGCCAATATAAGCAAACAGGACTGTATGCTGATACAGGTATTTTATCGCTCGATGGCTTTTGGAATCAGCTCTCACAACGTCTAGGTGCACATTTTTTACCGCTGATTAATGATCAAAGCCAGTTACAAGACCTAGTCCGCCGTGTATTTCACGAACGTAGTGATAAATATTGGCTTGATCAAATTGATGCGCATGAATGGCAAAAGCTGTTTAAGCTTCTCAATCAAGGCCACAGTAACCAAGACGAAAAAAAACAAATTCGCCGTGAATTAATTAAAGCTATAACGGTACTGTCCTATCGTGTGAGTGGAATTGGTCTATACCCCGAGTTTATTAATGCACAGCCAGATTTAACAGAATACGAATCCCCTTTTTTGGTTCAAAACCGAGAAATTAACGAATTTATTCATCAATATAAACAACTTCACCAATCGACAGAACTCATGCATGCAGTTGTGCCACCCGACGCATCACAAGCGCTCGTCATGTTGGATCAATGTCGTGAAGTCGTTCTTAAAATTCGCCGTGCCACTAAACGAATTGGCGTGAGCGTCAGCCTCACCTATTTGTTGTCTTTATTAGAACAGTGCCTCGACCGCGTAGAACTTCTCTTAAAACTCATTGTTGAAGAAGACAACGAGCGTTACTTTGCCTTAGGCACACTCCTTGCAGATATCACTGATGCAATCTACAGTGAGCAAAGCGTACGCTCTTTACTGGCAACCAACAGTGAATTGATGGCCTTACAAGTCACAGAAAATGCCAGTAAAACTGGTGAACATTATGTAAGTACAGACAAAAAAGGCTTTTTTTCGATGTACAAATCGGCAGCAGGCGCCGGTGTGATTATTGCCATAATGGCAACACTTAAAACCCTGATGGCACGCGTATCGATGGCCCCGTTAATGCAGGCCTTTAGCTATAGCATGAATTATTCTTTAGGCTTTATGCTCATACATGTGATGCACTTTACCGTAGCTACCAAACAGCCAGCTATGACAGCGGCAGCACTTGCAGCCACAGTACAACATCGTAAAGGCTCAAAGACCACGCAAATTGCAGAATTGGCCGCCCTGATTATTAATATTATCCGCACTCAATTTATTGCAATTCTAGGTAATATTTCAATTGCGATTCCCGTGGCCGCACTCATTGTGATGTTTTGGGATGTGGTGTTACATGAACACCTCATGACACATGCCAAAGCAACCAAAACTTTGCATGACCTCAATCCCTTTACCTCTTTGGCCGTTCCCCATGCCGCTATAGCGGGTATTTGCTTGTTTTTGTCAGGCCTGTTGGCGGGGTATTTTGACAATATGGCCATTTATCGCAAGGTTGGGCCTCGAATTAAAGCTCATCCTAAGCTGAAAAAAATAATGAGCCAAGAGCGCTTAAACGCCTTTGCAGCCTATATAGAACGAAATTTAGGGGCTTTGGCGGGTAACTTCTTATTCGGGATTATGCTCGGCAGTATGGGCACCATTGGTTATATTTTAGGTCTGCCTTTAGATATTCGACACATTGCTTTTGCGTCTGCCAATTTTATTCAAGGCTTAATGCAAATTAATGGTAGCCCAGATATCGGACTCATTATTGTGTCCTTTATGGGCGTACTCATGATTGGTTTAACCAACTTATTTGTGAGTTTTACTTTAACCATTATTGTGGCACTTCGTGCACGTCGTGTACGATTTGAACAATGGAAACCGCTCGCAAAACTGGTGCTAACACACTTCCTCACACGCCCAAGTGATTTTTTCTGGCCACCTAAACAAGCTTTAGAAATTCGTGAAAATAACGCCCCTCAAAAGAATTCCCACTAAAAGGATTTGTTATTTTATTTTACACAGTGTTAAAAAAGTACGAAAAAGAAATTAGCATAATTTACACACACTTGAAATAAAGTGTACTGATGAGTACACTTTAACCCATTATTTAACCCAGTTTCACTCGGTTAACATGACAAGGATACATGCATGCCAAAGCAATTGCTGTTCCTCGGCGGTTTGTTGTTGTTAATCAGTATAATTTTACTGAAAATTCCTGCATTTAAAGCTTCTGATTTAGGTGCAGTGCAATGGATGTTTGCTCATCGTAGCCACAGTCTCAACAGCATCGCTATTGGATTATCAATTATTGGTGGCATGCCATTTGTATTATTTATGACCACGCTATGGTGTTTAACTTTGGCATGGTATAAAAAATATATAAATATTGTTTTTATCAGTATAGGAATTATTGGAAGTATTGTTCTCACTTGGGCACTCAAATACTTCATTTCTCGACCACGTCCACCTGAAATGTATTTCTTAGTGCAAACCTATGGAGATTCATTTCCAAGTGGACATAGCCTCTATGCGGCAACGCTGGGGTGTCTTGCAATGTACGTATATCTGCAGTATACACACCATAAACTCATTTGTTTAGCGATGAGTTTATGGATGATTGTTATGGGTATATCCAGAGTGTACGCAGGTGCGCATTATCCTTCCGATGTCCTTTCTGGCTGGAGCATAAGTTTTATTTGGATCACGCTTTTATATCTCGCGATAAGCAAATACCAAAGCGCAAATAAAAAATAAACTTTAGATATAAATCTAATTGAGGTGGAAGAATGATGTCTGCAAAGCTTTGGGCCCCTGCCCTAACCGCTTGCGCATTAGCAACAAGTATTGCACTTGTTGGTTGCAGTAAAGATCCAAAGGAGGCACAGCAAGCAGGCGCTGCTCAGCAAATGCCACCAACTGAAGTTGGAATTATCGTTGCGCAACCGCAAAGCGTTGAACAGTCTGTTGAACTTTCAGGCCGTACGACAGCATTTGAAATTTCTGAAGTGCGTCCGCAAACCAGCGGTGTCGTTCTGAAACGTCTTTTTGCTGAAGGAAGTTATGTACGCGAAGGTCAAGCATTATATGAAATCGACTCAAGTACCAATCGCGCTAATGTAGACAATGCACGTGCCTCGATTGCAAGTGCAGAAGCGAATTTAGGCGTATTACGTGTTAAAGAAGGTCGTTACCGCCAATTGGTTGGTAGCAATGCGATTTCAAAACAAGAATACGACGATATCGTTGCACAGGTTAAACTTGCTGAAGCTACATTAAATGCGAGCCGTGCAACACTGAAAAATGCCGAAATCAATTTAGGTTATTCTACAGTTCGTGCGCCAATTTCTGGTCAAACTAACCGCTCTACAGTGACATCTGGTGCTTTGGTAACAATGAACCAAGAAAGCCCATTGGTCACAATTCAGCGTTTAGATCCAATTTATGTTGATATTAACCAATCAAGCGCAGAATTGCTTCGCCTACGCCAGCAATTAAGCAAAGGTTCTTTGGACAGCAGTAACAACACTAAAGTGAAGTTAACGCTAGAAGATGGTAGTGAGTATTCACAAGAAGGTCGTTTAGCTTTCTCTGATGCCAGCGTGAATCCTGATACTGGTACAGTTACACTGCGCGCGGTGTTCCCTAACCCAAATCACCTCTTGCTTCCTGGTATGTTTGCCAATGCTAAAATCGTTCAAGGCGTAATTCCAAATGCATATTTGGTACCACAAATTGCGATTACACGCACACCTACTGGCCAAGCAATTGCCATGATTGTGAATGCTAAAGGTGCTGTAGAGTCTCGCCCTGTAACCACAGCTGGTGTACATGGCAAAGATTGGATTATCACTGAAGGTCTAACCACAGGTGATAAAGTGATTGTAGACGGTATTGCAAAAGTAAAACCTGAGCAACAAGTGGTTGCTAAACCTTACCAGCCTCAAGCTGCTGCTCCACAAGGTGCTCAAGGTCAAGCCAAACCAGCTTCTGAAGCTGCCGCTAAACCTGAACAAAAAGCTACTTCAAATACATAAGGGGTAGACTGAATGGCACAATTCTTTATTCATCGCCCCATTTTTGCGTGGGTGATTGCATTAGTCATTATGTTGGCGGGTATTATCACGCTGACAAAAATGCCGATTGCACAGTACCCAACCATTGCTCCACCAACGGTCACGATTTCTGCGACTTATCCTGGTGCATCTGCTGCCACTGTTGAAAACACAGTTACACAGATTATCGAACAGCAAATGAATGGCCTTGATGGCTTGCGCTACATTTCTTCAAACAGCGCAGGTAATGGTCAAGCATCGATTGCGTTAAACTTCGAACAAGGCGTTGATCCAGATATCGCCCAAGTTCAAGTACAAAATAAACTTCAATCTGCTACTGCACTTTTACCTGAAGACGTACAACGTCAAGGTGTAAAAGTAACCAAGTCTGGCGCAAGCTTCTTACAAGTTTTAGCGTTTTACTCACCAGATGGCAACTTGTCAGCAGATGACATTAAAGACTATGTAAACTCAAATATTTCTGAACCTCTAAGCCGTGTGGCAGGTGTAGGTGAAGTACAAGTATTTGGTGGGTCATACGCTATGCGTATTTGGATGGATCCATCCAAAATGGCCAACTTACAAGTCACTCCTAGCGATATTGCAAGTGCGCTCAAAACCCAAAACGCACAAGTTGCAGTGGGTCAGTTAGGTGGTGCACCTGCGGTACAAGGCCAAGTGCTAAATGCGACAGTCAATGCACAAAGCTTATTGCAAACGGCTGATGAATTTAAAAATATCTTCTTAAAAAATACATCTAATGGTGCTCAAGTTCGCTTAGGCGATGTTGCGCGCGTAGAACTTGGTGCCGATAGCTATCAATTCGACTCTAAGTTCAATGGTAAGCCCGCTGGTGGTGTAGCCATTAAACTGGCTACAGGCGCAAATGCCCTAGATACTGCAAAAGCAGTAGAAGCGCGTTTGGTTGAACTGCGCAAGAACTATCCAACAGGTATGAAAGACCAATTGGCCTTTGATACAACACCATTTATTCAACTTTCAATTGAAAGTGTTGTACATACACTGATTGAAGCGGTGATCTTGGTATTCCTTGTGATGTTCTTGTTCTTACAGAACTGGCGCGCAACGATCATTCCAACCATGGCTGTACCAGTTGTTGTACTTGGTACTTTTGCTGTAATTAATGTATTTGGTTTCTCAATCAACACTCTCACTATGTTTGCGATGGTACTTGCCATTGGTCTTTTAGTGGATGACGCGATTGTTGTGGTCGAAAACGTTGAACGTATTATGGTGGAAGAACACCTAGACCCAGTACATGCGACTGAAATTTCAATGAAGCAAATTTCGGGTGCATTAATTGGTATTACCTCTGTATTGTCTGCGGTATTCGTACCTATGGCATTTATGAGTGGTACAACAGGTGTTATTTACCGTCAATTCTCTATTACGCTTGTAACGGCAATGATTTTGTCATTAGTTGTGGCTCTTACCTTTACCCCGGCCCTTTGTGCGACCTTGTTGAAACAACATGATCCAAACAAAGCGCCGAGTAACAGCTTACCTGCCCGATTCTTCCGTTGGTTTAACACAAGCTTCGATAAAGTTGCAGGTAAATACCAAAACGGCGTTAACCGCATGACCCATGCCAAGCTCTTCTCTGGCTTGTTATACGGTGTTGTAATCGTTATTTTAGGCTTCTTGTTTACCAAACTGCCTTCTTCATTCCTACCAGATGAAGACCAAGGTGTAGTCATGACTTTGGTTCAGTTACCACCTAACGCAACCTTAGAACGTACTGACAAAACCATTAACACCATGACAGACTACTTCCTGCATAAAGAAAAAGATTATGTTGAATCTGTATTCAGCGTATCTGGTTTCTCGTTTACAGGTGTGGGGCAAAATGCCGGTTTGGCATTTATTAAGTTAAAAGATTGGTCTGAACGTACTTCACCTGAGTCTCAAGTAGGTGCAATTATTGGCCGTGGTATGGCATTAAACATGATTGTTAAAGATGCTTCTTACATCATGCCATTACAACTACCAGCAATGCCTGAATTGGGTGTGAGCGCAGGCTTTAACTTACAGTTGAAAGATTCTGGTGGTGCTGGTCATCAACAGCTTCTTAATGCACGTAATGCAATCCTAGGCATGGCTGCTCAAGACAAACGCTTAATGGGTGTGCGTCCAAACGGCCAAGAAGATACACCTCAGTACAAAATCATTGTTGACCAAGCGCAAGCTGGTGCAATGGGTGTGAGTATTTCTGAAATTAACACCACGATGGGTATGGCTTGGGGCGGTTCGTACATCAATGACTTCATTGACCGTGGCCGTGTGAAAAAAGTATATATCCAAGGTGAATCAGACTCACGCATGATGCCTGAAGACCTGAATAAGTGGTATGTACGTAATAAACAAGGTGTAATGATTCCATTCTCAACATTTGCTACTGGCGAATGGACTTATGGTTCACCACGTCTTGAGCGTTATAATGGTATTTCATCCATGAACATTCAAGGTACGCCAGCACCAGGTGTGAGCTCGGGTGATGCGATGGCGGCTATGGAAGAAATCGTTGCGAAATTGCCATCTATGGGCTTACAAGGTTTCGATTACGAATGGACTGGGTTATCTCTTGAAGAACGTGAGTCTGGCGCACAAGCTCCATTCTTATACGCACTTTCATTGCTTATCGTATTCCTGTGCTTAGCAGCGTTGTATGAAAGCTGGTCTATTCCATTCTCTGTATTATTGGTCGTACCTTTGGGTGTAATGGGTGCTGTTGCATTAACATTCTTAGGTATGGTGTTGTTTAAAGATCCGAACCTGTCAAACAACATTTACTTCCAAGTCGCGATCGTAGCAGTCATTGGTTTGGCTGCCAAAAACGCGATTTTGATTGTAGAATTTGCCAAAGAACTTCAGGAAAAAGGCGAAGAGCTATTTGATGCAACAATGCATGCAGCAAAAATGCGTTTACGTCCAATCATTATGACAACTTTAGCTTTCGGTTTTGGTGTATTACCGCTTGCCTTAGCTTCTGGCGCGGGTGCAGGTAGTCAGCATTCTGTAGGTTATGGTGTCTTGGGTGGTGTAATCAGCTCGACGCTGTTAGGTATCTTCTTCATTCCTGTGTTCTACGTATGGATTCGAAGTATCTTTAAATACAAACCAAAACAACAAAACAATCAGGAGCACACATCGTGATGCAAAATATATGGTCTATTACAGGTCGTAGCATTGCGGTTTCTTCACTTGCGCTTGCTTTGGCTGCCTGCCAAAGCATGCGCGGTCCAGAACCGGTCGCACAGGCAAATATCCCACAAAGCTATACAGCAAGTGCTTCTGGCACGTCTGTGGCTGCGCAAGGTTACAAAGACTTTTTCGCTGACCAGCGTTTGGTTCAAGTTCTTGATTTGGCTTTAGCAAATAACCGTGATTTACGTACTGCTGCACTCAATATTCAACGTGCACAACAACAGTATCAAATTACGGCAAATAACCAACTTCCAACCATTGGTGCAAGTGGTGATGTGCTACGCCAAGACCAAGGTGCGGGTGCCCAAACACGTTATAACGTCGGCCTTGGTGTGACTGCTTATGAGCTTGATTTTTGGGGTCGTGTACGTAGCTTAAAAGACAATGCTTTAGACAGTTATCTTGCCACTGCCAGCGCACGTGATGCGACTCAAATTGCACTCATCGGCCAAGTTGCACAAGCATGGTTAAACTACTCATTTGCCAATGCGAATCTAAAGCTTGCTGATCAAACTTTAAAAGCACAGCTTGAGTCTTATAACCTCAACAAAAAACGCTTTGATGTAGGTATTGACAGTGAAGTTCCTGTTCGTCAGGCACAAATTTCTGTAGAAACTGCACGTAATGATGTTGCGAACTACAAGACCCAAGTTGCTCAAGCACAAAACTTACTCAACCTCTTGGTGGGTGAGCAAGTGCCTGAGAGTTTGTTAGCGAAACAACGTGTAACACGTATTACGTCAAACAATACTATTGGCTCTGGTCTACCAAGCGAACTCCTGAACAACCGTCCTGACATTCGCGCTGCTGAATATAAATTATCAGCTGCAGGTGCAAATATTGGCGCAGCCAAAGCACGTTTATTCCCAACGATTAGCCTCACAGGCTCTGCGGGTTATGCGTCTACAGACTTAGGTGATTTATTTAAGTCAGGTAGCTTTGTTTGGGGTGTAGGTCCAAGCATAAACTTACCAATCTTCGATTGGGGTACACGTCAAGCCAACATTAAAATTTCAGAAACAGACCAGCAAATTGCTTTGTCTGATTATGAAAAATCAATACAGTCAGCATTCCGTGAAGTGAATGATGCACTAGCTGTACGTCAAAACATTGGCGACCGTCTATCTGCACAAAAACGCTTAGTTGATGCAACCAATACGACTTACAAACTATCGAATGCCCGCTTCCGTGCTGGTATTGATAGCTACTTAACTGTATTAGATGCACAGCGTACGTCTTATGCTTCTGAACAAGGCTTGTTGCTCCTTGAGCAAGCAAATTTAAACAACCAAGTTGAGTTATACAAAACACTCGGTGGTGGTATTAAGGCTAACACTAGCGATGCTGTACAACAACAGCCATCAAGTGCAGAACGTAAAGCAGCAACTACCAAATAATTGCGCGACACTTAATAAAGAGCTCACTTCGGTGGGCTTTTTTATTGCTTTTTAGCTATAACTTTTCTATCTTCACTGTATTCTTTTTTTGATATTGATCACTAAAAATGCTACTGAGTAATCTTGAATCTGTACCTGGCCATACCATTACCCAACAACTTGATGTGGTTTATGGGAGCACTGTACGTAGTAAACACGTGGGACGTGACCTATTAGCAGGACTTAAAAATATTGTTGGTGGCGAACTTACAGCCTATACCGAACTATTAGAAGAATCACGCCAAGAAGCCATGGACCGTATGGTGGCAAAGGCGCAAGCTTTGGGTGCCAATGCAATCGTGGGTATTCGCTTTTCGACTTCAAATATTGCGCAAGGTGCATCTGAATTGTTTGTTTATGGGACTGCTGTGCGCGTAGAAGCCAATCAGCCAAAACTGCCTGATCCATTCCCAACACAAGGCTAAGGCTATGGATGCTTTTCTTTTTAAAGTTGTCATTTTTGTTATTTTATTTGCTATCGGTTGGGGTTTTGGCCGTCGTGCCGAAAGTAAACACTTGGCTGAGCTTGAGGTACAGGAAAAACGTCTTGCCTATATCCGCTTAGACAGTAGTCGTTTTAAAACCAGCGAACAGCCGGGACAAATGATCAGCAGCAATGTGGTCATTTCTCATGATTATTTTAAATATGTGATTGCCAATATTCAGAATTTTTTTGGCGGCAACCTGAGCAGCTACGAAACAGTCGTAGAACGTGCGCGCCGCGAAGCCGTAGTTCGCTTAAAGCTTGAAGCAGAAAAAATCGGCGCATCTGAAATATTAGGGTTACGCCTCAGCACCACTGAAATGGGCATGGAAGGTGGTATGGTAGAAGTATTTGCTTATGGAACAGCCATTCAAAAATAATAAATCGTTAGAAAAAATATTCGGCTTAAATCATGAATAAGAAAAAAGTTATTGGTTATATTTTAGGTGGAATTGGTGGGTATATATTTAGTCACTATGTGATTTCACCTTATTTTCTTGGAAGCAATGCAGATAAAGTTCAAGAGCAGATCACAATAGCACTTGATGAAGAATTAAATCATTTACGTCGTAAATTACCACTAAGAATAGATAAATATAGTACGTTAATTGCTATTGATCGACGTGAATTAAGTGTTGCCTACACATCCGAACTGAATGCTGCACAGATTCAGAATAGTCCTTTAATGAATTATTCAACTCAAAGACACAAGGAAAATTTATGCGCATCAGTTGCTCATACATTTGAACATAACATTCACTACGATTTTATTTATAAGGATACCAACAACCAAATTCTACAAACTATTCCAATTGATAAAAAGTTGTGCAGAATTTGATGCCCAATGTAGTGGCATATCTCATGACGCTTAAATTTAAATAAGCGTCATTTCACTTTATATTTAATTTAATGAATGTGAGATCAAAAAATCACTTCACTTTCATTTTACGGATCATTTTATATAGCGTACTTGGCGACAGGCGTGATACCCATGTGCCCAAAACTTCTTTACGACCACCAACCACAATGTATTCTTCCCCTTTGAGCAATGCATTTACTGTAATTTTTGCAAACTCATCTGCTTCTAAACCATTGGCCGTGGCTTCATTATCATAGCCTTGCGCCTTGCCCTCTCCATTTAAAGCATTAATAGAGACATTGGTTTTGACAAAGCCTGGGAAAATGACAGATACATCGACCCCTTGCTCAGCAACTTCTGCACGTAAACTGTTGGCCCATAAGTGAATGGCTGCTTTAGCTGCCGAATATGAAGCGCGATACTGCGTACCCAATAGACCAGCCACGCTAGAAACAAACACAATGCGGCCTGATTTTTGTTGCAAGAAAGATGGTAATGCTGTTTTGGTCAAAAATACTTGTGAAAAGTAATCCAGCTCCATAATGGCGCGTTCAGTCTGCATGGTGGTTTCTGTAATGAGCGCGCGCTGGCTTAAGCCTGCATTATTAATCAGCCAATCGATACGACCTTTGCACTGTAAGACCTGTTCATAGGCATGGCGGACTTGATTTTCATCAGTAATATCCGCTGCTATAGATAAATGCTGTTCAGGTTTTAGTAAGCCAACACGTACATTTTCCAACTCCTCAAAACGACGTGCAGTTAGCACAACGTGTGCACCTTGCAATGCACATTCCTGTGCCAGCGCCTTGCCTAAACCAGATGAAGCACCTGTAATCCAAACAACTTTGCCTTGCAAACTTTTCAGTTGCGCCATGTTCTTCCCCTGTTATGCGAACTGCAAATCAAACTCGATATTTAACTTTTTACTGCTTCTTGCTGAATAAAGCCAATAAAATGATCAAAATATGGGCTTATTGCTTGGGCATTATAAATTGAACCCAATTTATCAAAGCGCTTATAGCCCAGCTGAGTAGTTAGATTAATCACCCCATTTAAGGTTTTATCCAATACTATATTGAATTTCAACATTTTTTTAGGCTCACGCACCAAATGTGTAACCCCTTGATCGACCACTTCGGTAAATGCCTTCAGTGCAGTCGGTACATATTGGTTATTACCCAGTTTAATCTGTTCAACACAGCCCAGTAATTCTGTAATCAAGGCATTGTCGACTGGATAAGTTACAAAGGTGTTGCCATTTTGATCGACAGTCAGCTCATGCAGATAATTGACCATGGGTTTGAGACGATCATTGCCAAAAAATGACACCGACCACGGCATATATTTGCGGGTCATTTCAGTCACCTGCTTAATGATTTTTTCTGACTCATGATCACTTGAGCTGGACATTTTTGCCATACTTCCAAAGACTTGATCGATAATATCGCAGGCTATATCCGCCAGAGTATCCCCCAAGGGCTTTGCCATGCTATCGGTATTATTTTCGTTGATTTTTTGATGTATGCCCATAAAACGTTGGTGTGTTTCTGGCTGAATTTTAAGGAAAATTGTATAACTCATTGCAGGCCTCCTTGTTATAGTGTTTAACGGTCTACGTGTTCTTTTCTTAAGCCTATCATAATGCTAAGGATTGGTACTGCCAATTGGCGAAAGTTTACATTCTTGCAACATCCCTAAATCTCCATTTTTTTTGCTACAATAGGTCTAATTTTTTATCCACTTTTGATCTGTTTAGACTATGACTGATTCAGCGCAAAATATTGCTACGACCTACGATCCAACCGAGATCGAAAAAAAATGGTACCAAACTTGGGAAGAGCGCGGTTACTTCAAACCGTCTGAAAAAGGTGAATCATTCTGTATCATGATTCCACCGCCAAACGTCACTGGTAGCTTGCACATGGGTCATGGTTTTAACAATGCCATCATGGATGCTCTGACTCGTTATAACCGTATGTCTGGCAAAAATACGCTTTGGCAACCAGGTACGGACCATGCGGGTATTGCAACGCAAATGGTTGTTGAACGTCAGTTGGGTGCTGAAGGTATTAGCCGTCATGACCTTGGCCGTGAAAAGTTCATTGAAAAAGTGTGGGAATGGAAAGAACAATCTGGCGGTAACATTACCCGTCAAATTCGTCGCTTAGGTTCTTCTGTAGACTGGTCTCGTGAACGCTTCACGATGGACGAAGGTTTATCAAATGCGGTGAAAGAAGTATTTGTTAAGCTACATGAAGAAGGCTTAATTTACCGCGGTAAACGCCTTGTAAACTGGGACCCTAAACTACAAACTGCCCTTTCTGACTTAGAAGTAGAGTCTGATAAAGAAGAAGCAGGTTCATTATGGCACTTCAAATATTTCTTTGAAGATAAGTCACTTCGTACCCACGACGGTAAAGATCACATCGTTGTTGCGACGACTCGTCCTGAAACATTGCTTGGCGATACAGCCGTTGCAGTTGCACTGGATGATGAACGCTATGCAGCACTTGTTGGCAAAAACATTATCTTGCCAATTACAGGCCGTGCTGTTCCTATCGTTAAAGACGAATATGTAGACAAAGAATTTGGTACAGGCTGTGTGAAAATCACCCCTGCGCACGACTTCAATGACTATGAAGTGGGCAAACGCTGTGAACTTCCAATCATCAACATCTTCAACAAAAATGCGGAAGTTCTTGCTGAGTTTGAATACATCGCGAAAGCGGGCGAGCAAATTTCTAAAACCATTCCTGCACCTGCGGACTACATTGGTTTAGAACGTTTTGCTGCACGTAAACAATTGGTTGCTCAAGCAGAAGCTGAAGGCTGGTTAGACCAAATTCAACCGTACACATTGAAGCCACCTCGCGGTGACCGTTCAGGCGTGATCGTTGAACCACTACTGACTGACCAATGGTACGTAAAAATTGCGCCGCTTGCTGAGCCTGCAATTAAAGCAGTGAAAGATGGCGAGATTAAATTCGTTCCTGAGCAATACAGCAACATGTACATGGCGTGGATGAACAACATCCAAGATTGGTGTATTTCGCGTCAATTGTGGTGGGGTCACCGTATCCCTGCTTGGTACGATGCTGAAGGTAACGTATTTGTAGGTCGTGATGAAGCTGAAGTTCGTGCGAAAAACGGCATTGCACCTGATGTTGAATTGAAACAAGACGAAGACGTGCTCGATACATGGTTCTCTTCAGGTCTTTGGACATTCTCAACTTTAGGTTGGACTGGCGACGCTGCGAAAGATAAAGAAAACTATTTCTTAAATACTTTCCACGCGACTGATGTACTGGTAACAGGTTTTGACATCATCTTCTTCTGGGTTGCCCGCATGATCATGATGACCATGCACTTCATGAAAAATGAAGACGGCACACCGCAAGTTCCGTTCAAAACTGTGTACGTTCACGGTTTGGTACGTGATGGCGAAGGTCAGAAGATGTCTAAATCTAAGGGTAACGTGCTTGACCCATTAGACTTGATTGACGGTGTTGATCTTGAAACTTTAGTACAAAAACGTACGACTGGTTTGATGAACCCGAAACAAGCGGCGAAGATTGAAAAATCTACCCGTAAAGAATTCCCTGAAGGTATTCAATCTTACGGTACAGACGCTGTTCGTTTCACATTCTGTGCGCTTGCCAACACAGGCCGTGACATTAAGTTCGACATGAAACGTGTTGAAGGTTACCGTAACTTTGCCAACAAGATCTGGAACGCTACGCGTTTCGTGATGATGAACTGTGAAGAGCAAGTGATTGGTCAAGAAGTGCGTCAAGACCTTTGGGAATTGCCTGAACAATGGATTGTCAGCCGTTTGCAAAAAGCGAAACAAGCGGTGCAAACTGCATTCGCGACTTATCGTTTAGACTTGGCTGCTCAAGCAATTTACGAGTTCATTTGGAATGAATACTGTGACTGGTATGTAGAGCTGACTAAGCCTGTTCTCAATGATGAAAACGTATCGGTTGAGCGTAAAGCTGAAGTACGTCGTGTTCTTCTTGCTGTAATGGAAGCGTCTTTACGTTTGGCTCATCCATTGATGCCTTACTTAACAGAAGAAATCTGGCAAACGCTTGCGCCGAAACTAAACATTTCTGGCGAAACAATCATGTTGGCTCAGTACCCTGTTGCAGATGAAGCGAAAATCAACGAACAAGCTGAAGCAGATATGCAATGGCTGCAAGGTTTGATTGGTGCGGTACGTAACATCCGTGGTGAGATGGGCTTAGGTAATGCACGCTTATTGCCTGTTCTTCTTCAAAACACCACTGATGCTGAAAAAGCGCAGATCACTCGTATTGAAGCGTTATTCACAGCGTTGGCGAAAGTTGAAAGCATTACGTTCTTGGCTGACGGTGAACAACCGCCATTGTCTTCTTCTTCTGTAGTGGGTCACGTGTCTGTATTTGTTCCAATGAAGGGTTTAATTGACCCTAAAGCGGAATTGGGTCGTCTACAAAAAGACTTAGACAAGGTTCAAAAACAGCATGACCAAATTGCTACTAAGTTAGGCAATGAAGGTTTTGTGGCGAAAGCGCCTGCTGCTGTGGTTGAAGGCGAGAAAGTGAAACTTGCTGAGTTTGCTGACCAGTTAGCGAAGATTAAAGCGAATATGGAGCAAATTGCAGCGCTTTAATGCTGTAGTTTGATTCAAAAAAATCCCCTCCTAGTGAGGGGATTTTTTATTAAAATCATAATGATATTTGATAGAATTATTTGATTAAAACTTTATAAATATCTCAACATGACAAATATTGATAAATTCGCATTTTCTGCCGATAGACCAATTAAAAAAATAGAACAAGATGTATTAGGTCGAGCTGATTTTGCGAAAAACTTGAGTGACGCTATTTCTCAATGGAAGGGTGACGAAAGCTTAGTTATTGCATTACATGGCGATTGGGGGTCAGGGAAATCATCAATTAAAAATATGGCGTTATCGTATTCAAAGCAACAAGATGACTCGCCCACAATTATAGAATTTTCACCTTGGGAATGGTCAGCTCAAGATAAGATCGTTCAGGCTTTTTTTGATGAAATATCAAAATCTATTGGAAGAAAGGATTCATCTAAAGAAGATCAAAAATTAGCAAATATATTTGCGAAATATGGCAATCATTTATCTACGGCACACACTTTTCTCAAGGGTGCTAATTTAGCTCTACCTCTTCTCGTAACTTCCATCCTAAGTACAGGTTTAATTAGCAGTTACTTTACTGACAATTCACAATTGCCAATACTCATTGCAACTATTACATCTTTTATAGCTTTAATCTTACCAGCCACAGAAAAAGGGAGCGAATTTTTAGGGAAACTTTCAGAAAACTACGAAAAAAAATCTAAATTAAATGAAAAGAACTTAGCAGAAATTCGTGAGGAGTTAATTACAGCTTTAAAGGATAGAACAACTCCTCTTTTAATTGTTATGGATGATATTGATCGTTTAACAACCGTAGAGTTACGAATGATTTTTCAATTAATTAAGGCAAATACTGATTTTCCTAATGTAATATTTCTACTTTTATTTCAGAAAGATATTGTCGAAAAAAAACTTACTGACTGCACACAGTCTGGTGAAAATTATCTAGAAAAAATTATTCAAATACCTTTTACAATTCCTCAGATTCAATTACAACAAGTTCACGAAGTTTTATTTAATCTATTAAACAATGTAATAAATAGTCATACTGATGCTGATAAAAAATTTGACCAAAATAGATGGCATGAGATTTATCGCAAAGGCTTAAAAAACTATTTTACTAATCTAAGAAATGTTTATAGATTCAATTCGACTCTTTGTTTTAACTTCAATCTTTTTAAAAACAATGACATTTTTGAAGCAGATCCAATAGATTTGATAGCCATTGAATGCTTAAGAGTATTTGAACCGAATGTTTATAACAAACTCTCTAACTCTAAAGAAGCTTTTACCACTTTAGGCTTTACCTCAAGTAACAATGAAACCAGTAAAGTAAAATATACACGAATAATTGAAGATATTATAAATAGTGCGTCAGAAATAAATAGAGAATCTGTCAAAGGTATTTTGAAAACCCTCTTTCCCACTATTCAGTGGATCATAAGTAACTATTATCACGATTATAGTTCATATCAAGAATGGTTTACGCAACTAAGAGTATGCCATAAAGACCACTTTGATAAATATTTCAAACTTAGTTTTGATAGCGAAGATTTTTCTACGTCAGAATTTATAAATTTCCTAGAACTAACAAACGATAGAGAAAAACTTAAGGAAAAAATACTTGCCCTAGATGCAAGAAATTTAGCACAAGATTTTCTATCTAAATTTGAAGCATATAGTAAACAAGTTCCGAAAGAAAATTTCGAGTCATATATATATGCAATGTTAGATGCTGTGGAAGAATTAAATATTGAATCAAGTACCTCTTTCTTCGACACAGCACAGAAAAATTTATTCTTATTATCATTCTGGTGTTTAGAAAGTATTGAAGACAGACAAGAGAGAGCTAGACTTCTTAATAATTACGTTAATCAATTTACGAACTTTTCCATTATTAGAAATATCTTAGTTGAAGAACAAAAAAATAGAGAAAGAAATACTGATACACTATTAGATGATCCTGATTTTGAACAACTCAAAAAGGATTTCATCCTTAAATTGAGTCAATTTAGTATCTCAAATCCTGACAGCATAATTAAAAATCCATCATTCCTTTCACTTATGTTGCGTTGGAAGGAATGGGGGAACTCTTCTGATACTCTTAGTTGGTTTGAATCCCAAACTCAGGATATACAAGGTATGCTAAAGATACTTAAGACAATGATCCAAAGTACTACATCTTATCGTAGTTCATATACTAAACCTCATGTTAAAAGATATATTAAAGCTGATACTGTTATAAATTTCTTAAACGTTCCTCGCATATCAAACATAATAAACTCTGCTGATCTTTCCATTCTTTCAGAAGAGGAAAATGACTTAATCAAAATGCTAAAAAAAGGATTCGAAAATAAAGCTAACAATCATGATGATGATTTTGATGATTAGCCCTCACCCCAACCCTCTCCCATAGGGAGAGGGAGCAATCTTTGTGAATTCCACTGTAGTTTGATACTCAATGAATGTTCCCTCTCCTTTTAGGAGAGGGTTAGGGAGAGGTATTTTTTAATTCAGTGCATACAGACCATAAATGTTCTAAGACCACATCCGTCCGTTCCAACACATCATGATTCCAATACCGAACTACAGTTAAGCCCAAAGCCTCTAAAAACTTAGTCCGTTCAGCATCATATTCTTTCCCATCTTCCGTATTGTGCTGACTGCCATCCAACTCAATCACCAAACCAATTTCATGACAGTAAAAATCCACAATATAAGGTTTGATTACATGCTGACGGCGGAATTTCAGGTTCATAAAGCGTTTAGCGCGTAGAAGTTGCCACATCAGTTGTTCTGCATCGGTGGCGGTGTGGCGCATGGATTTGGCGAACATTAAAAGTTGGGGGTCGAGTTTATTGTTCATTTTGGATTTAGTTTTTATTTTTGAAAATTATAGCAGATTACCCTCACCCTAACCCTCTCCCAAAGGGAGAGGGAATTTCCAATGTGAATTTCAATAACTATTCGATTGATAACGTTCCCTCTCCTCCTAGGAGAGGGTTAGGGAGAGGTGCTTTTTAAATATTTTTCATTATAACTTCAGCCCTCACCCCCTTGCGAAGCAGTGCTTCTCATCCCAAAGGAGAGAGAGAAAAGCATCAAAGTACACTCTGTGCCAACAACACTTCCAGCCCTTTCACCTTTCCCATATATTTCAGCCGTTCTTTTTCCCACTTCACTTGCTCTTTCAGGACTGAAACATCGCCATCAATCACCTTATACACATCTTTCACCTGCATATTTTTCGACTTCGGGTTTTCACTCCAGTGAAAACTATTCGTGATGTCATCAATCTGACTGGCTAGGCGCTGGCTTTGCGCCTCTAAAGCCATCTTATAAAACTTTAAATGTTCATCCGTTAAAGCTTTAGGGCTTTTGCCTTTATTGGTCTCAAGCTGTAGTTGCAGCTTTAGTAAATAAAACAAATCCTGCGCTTCATAGGCTTGGTTCACCACTTGTAGCAATTCGGTTTTTTCCGCTTTTTTAGTTTCATCAGGTTCACGGTCTGGGTGAATCATGGCGGTGATTTTTAAATATACGGTTTTCAATGATTGGTTCACTAACTTTTCAGCTTGCTCACGTTTTTGCGCTAAGCGTTTACGCTGATGCTCTTCTTTTTCACGTTGATATTGTTCGCTGTCCCATTCTTCATAAGACTTGTGTTCTTCTGCAGTTTCTTGTTCTATATCAACATGACCTTTTACGTTGCTCTGTTCAGTTTGGGCTGACTTGGCCTTTTTATTTGGCTTCTGATTATGTGCATGGTGCTGCTGATAAAAAACATCGACCTCTGCGATTTTTTCAAGTTCGGCACTATTTAAGTAGTTTGATTTTTTCAGCTGCTTTGCCAGTTTCGCAAGCTTCACATCGAGCTGTACTAAATCTGCTTTGGCAAAGTCTTCTTGCTGTAAGTGCTGCCAAAGTTGATTAAGCTGACGATAGTAGACCGCATGCAAATCACGATAGATCGGCACGAGTTTGAGTTGGATATAGCTTTGAATTTCACTTTTGGCATTTTGCCAAAGTGCTAAATCTAGCTTTTGCTGTTCAATTTGCTCAATCAGTTTATTCAGCTTTTTATGCTGCGGTGAAAGCGTTGCTGCAGTTTCAGGCAACAAACTGATTTTTAAATCGAAAGACATACTTAGGCGAAATGAACAGATAAATTTAAGCCTATTATAAAACAAATGGCACGACTATCCGAGTAGCTACATGTCCTTTAAGCCTAAGACAACAGGCTTGTATTTACACCAACTATGCATCGGATACAACTCGATTACGGCCCTGTTTTTTCGCTGTATATAAAGCTTGGTCAGCGCGACGGATCGCATCATTGCCATCTTGATCCGAAACCAATACAACACTCACACCAATACTGGCAGTAATTGGGTAGTCCTGAATAATATTTTCATTTTCAATGCTTTGACGAATTTTTTCAGCCAATAATACTGCACCATCTTGCTCAGTTGCTGGCAATAGCACAATAAACTCTTCGCCCCCAAAGCGCGCCACAAAGTCTGTCGAGCGTACAGCTGTTGCCACTAAGCTGGCTACACTTTGCAATACATGATCCCCTGTTTCGTGACCAAAGCTATCATTAACCTTTTTAAAGAAATCGACATCCATCAGCAGCACAGCATAGGCTTGTTGCTGACGCTGAAACTGAGCAAACAAATAAGCCTGATAGTCGTTAAATGCACGACGGTTATACAAGCCAGTCAGGCCATCATGATTGGCTAATTTTTCCAACTCCAAATTGGCTTCTTTTAATGCCAGCGTACGCTCTTGCACTTTCTGTTCTAAAGTGGCGTTTGCCTCTTCCAATTGGTATTTTTGAGTCAGTAGCGTGGTGGTCATGCTATTTAAAGACTGAGACAACCCTTGTATTTCACGAATGCTACTCTGTGCCTCAAAATGTACATCGTCTTGACCTTTTTCGACCGCATAGGCACTTTTTGCCAGATTTTCGATCGGGCGACTAAAACGGTTGGCTAAACGGTAAGTCACCACCAGCATCAGCAAAGTCACAATCAAACCAATCAAGCCAATTTGTTTTTGCATGGCACGTACATCTGCCAATGCTGCAGATACTGGCTGACGCACAATTACATGCCAACCCATGCTCATTTGCGTGTTAGAGACCACAGGTACATCTGTGGTCACATAGTTCTGCCCTTCATGCCAGTCATCAATAAAATAAGGCTGTGCAGAAGTTTTTTGATTGGGGAGCTGAACTTGTCCAATACTCTTATAAGGATACAGAATTTCGCCTTTGCCATTAACAATAAAGACTTCAATCCCTTGCTGAGCAGCATCTTCTGGCAGTGCACTTTGTAGTACTTGGCTAGCCCAACTCCAATCCGCATGTGCCGCCAGCACACCACGGATTTTCTGAGTTTTGACATCATAAATGGGCGTGGCAAAGTCAATAAAACGCATTGGCTCATTCGGGTTAATAGCTTTGAGTTTCTTTGCCAATAAGATCGCTTCATGTACATCGCCCAAATATACGCGTTGTAAGCCTTCCTTAAACCAAGGTCGAGCAGAAACATCTGCCCCTTCAAGCATCTTATTTGCAGCGACTTCTACCACACCATCTACATTGGCAATGCCTAACCACGCATAATATTTATACGAACTTTTAACCTGATCCAACTTCACTTGCAGTTGTTCATTTTTAAAATCTGTGGCCATAAAAAATGGCGATTCGCTCAGTAGCACCATTTCCCGTTCACGTTCTGTCAGCGAATTTGCCAAGGTCGTACTGATGCTTTTGGCAACCAAATTCAAAGTTTGAGCACTGGCTTTGGTCATCTGCGCAGAGGCTTTGTGGCCAATATATAAGGTAATGGATAAACCCAATACAAATGCTAGGCCAGCAAATAAAACCAGCAGGCGGTTGCGGAAAGTATCTACATTCAGCATTCCCTACAGCTCCAGTACTCAAGTGATTGATTTAAGAATAACTATATAACAAAAAAAATTGCAACGTCTGCCCCAAAGCTAACCTTCCATCATTTTTTCTACGCTCATTTCAGCACTCGGCCGAAATGAATCATCTCAATGTGCATGCTTGGGTATATAAGCAAAGCCATAGTGGTTTTTTATTGCTTATACTTTGGTCTATACCCATAAGCAAAAACATGATGCTAAAAAGTATATGCTGAACAAAATACATACAAAATCCAAATTATTTATGCCGTGCTTAATTTAAATAATGCATTGGCAGTAAAACCTGTTTTATCCGTAAAAACACCATAAACACAAGTACTTCAGCAAATAAAGATCACTTTAAAAAGCTAAGAATGGCATATTTTTTGCTCCACCTTTCTCATAAACCTAAATTTGAAATTATGTTAATTCCTAAAGAGTTACCGTTAACAATTCGGTAAAGAATTTTGCTTGAGCAAGCATTCAAATCTCGCTTAAGATGATTTTCAGTATGTTTTTCATACATAAAAGAAAAGCATTTTTGCATAACAAGGAATTTAGGATTTTAAAAGTTCCATCGAAAATGACAGCAAACAATGCAGCACAATAAAAGGAGTTTTGCTCATGACACAAAAACGTACACTGACTGCGCTTTTTTGCGCCAGTTCTCTAATGCTCGGTTTAACTGCTTGTGGTAACAATAAAGCACCATCCGCAGAACAAGGTGCAAGTACAGATTCAGCAGCTTCCTCAAATTCGGGTACGCTGGATAAAATCAAAAAGTCAGGCACCATTGTGCTGGGCTACCGCGACTCATCTATTCCATTTTCTTATATTGCAGACAATCCAAACCAACCCGTAGGTTATGCACATGATCTACAACTCAAAGTGGTTGAAGCGCTAAAAAAACAGCTGAACATGCCAGATTTGAAAGTTCGCTATAACCTTGTGACCAGCCAAAACCGTATTCCATTGGTATCTAACGGTACTGTCGACTTAGAGTGTGGTTCAACCACCAACAATAAAGAACGCCAACAACAGGTCGACTTTTCTGTCGGATTCTTTGAAGTTGGCTCTCGCCTGCTCACCGCTAAAGATTCTGGGGTGAAAGACTTTGCAGACCTAAAAGGCAAAAAACTGGTAACTACAGCGGGTACAACTTCAGAGCGCTATATTCGCCAGCATGAAAAAGAGCTAGGCATTGGCGAAGTAATTTCAGCCAAAGATCATGCTGAATCATTCCTTATGCTACAAAATGGTCGTGCGGCGGCCTTTATGATGGATGATATTTTACTGGCAGGTGAAAAGTCGAAAGCCAAAGATCCAAACAAATGGGAAATTGTGGGTACACCACCAATTCATGAAGTTTATGGTTGTATGCTACGTAAAGGCGATACAAGCTTCAAACAAGTGGTCGATGGCGCAATTAAAGAGGTATATAGCTCTGGTGAAATCAACCAAATGTATAAGAAATGGTTCCTTTCTCCAATTCCACCAAAAAATATTAATTTGAACTTTGAGATGTCTGAACAGCTGAAACAGCTGATTAGCAACCCGCATGACCGTGATGCTTAACCCTTAACCGCCATACATGCCTTTGCGTCAGCCGACTAACTTTGGCTGACGCCGTAAAAGGAGTCACTATGAATTATAGTTGGAATTGGGGCGTATTGTTCCAATCCACGGGCATTGGCGATACCACTTACCTGAACTGGGTCTTCACAGGCTTAGGCTGGCTACTGGTGATTGCTGCTGTCGCGTGGAGCATTGCGATGGTACTGGGTAGCATTTTAGGCATTATGCGCACTCTCCCTAGTCCATTAGCACGTTCAATCGGCACTGCCTATGTCACCATTTTCCGTAATATTCCATTGCTGGTTCAATTGTTTATCTGGTTTTATGTCGTGCCAAACTTCTTACCAGAAGGCATTCGAAACTGGTGGATTAATGACTTAGGTGCCAATACCACAGCACTAATTTCTGCAAGTATTGGGCTTGGCTTATTTACCGCAGCCCGTGTCTGTGAACAAGTACGCACAGGTATTGAAGCGGTGCCCAAAGGCCAGACCAATGCGGGTTATGCCATGGGCTTTAGTACGGCGCAATTATACCGCTACGTGATTTTGCCACAGTCATTTCGTACCATTTTGCCCCCGCTGAGTTCTGAATTGACCAACTGCGTTAAAAATACCTCTGTTGCATCTTTAGTGGGTGTTGCAGAAATTATCTCGCAGATGAAAACCATCAGTGAATACACGCAAAATACGATTGAAATATACACCTACGTTACCATTGCATTTATTTTGATTAATATCTGCCTGATTGGATTTATGAACTTTCTGGAAAAACGCTTGCGTGTTCCAGGTTTAATCGCAGGAGATAAATAATGGAATGGCTCACTGCATTTACACAAGATTTACAACAGTCTTGGCCTGCGCTTTGGCATGGGCTCAGCATTACCTTAAAAGTAGTGGTTAGTGCAGCCATTGGTGGGGTTATCATTGGCACCCTACTTGCACTCATGCGACTGTCTTCCATTAAAGCATTCAATTGGTTTGCTAAAGGCTACGTCAATTTATTCCGCTCCATTCCACTCCTGCTGGTACTTATGTGGTTTTATTTTGCTGTCCCGTTTATTTATACCGGGATCACAGGTAATTACCTCACCATTGATACAGCGCTGGTATCGAGCATTGTGGCCTTCATGCTGTTTGAAGCAGCTTATTTTTCGGAAATTGTCCGTGCTGGCATTCAGTCTATTCCTAAAGGTCAGACATCTGCTGCTTATGCACTGGGCATGACTTACCCGCAAACTATGCGATTGATTATTTTGCCGCAAGCCTTCCGTAAAATGACGCCCCTCCTGTTGCAACAGACCATTATTTTGTTTCAAGACTCCACCATGGTGTATGCCATTGGACTATTAGACTTTTTCCGCACCAACTACGTCCGTGGTGACCTCATGTCGTTACTGACCCAATACATTCTATTCGCTGGCTTGGTGTACTTCACCATCAGCATGCTTGCAACCTATGCAGTGAAAAAATTACAACGGAGGTTAACTGTATGAGTGAACAAAAAGTAATGATTGACCTCCAAAATGTCAGTAAATGGTATAAAGAATTTCAAGTACTAACCGATTGCACCACGCAAATTAAACAAGGTGAAGTGGTGGTGGTCTGTGGCCCTTCAGGTTCTGGCAAATCCACCCTGATTAAAACCGTCAACGGGCTTGAACCTTTTCAGCAAGGTGAAATTTCTGTCGATGGGATTGGTATTCATGACCCCAAAACCGACTTAAGTAAACTACGTAGCCGTGTCGGGATGGTGTTTCAGCATTTTGAGTTGTTTCCACATTTATCCATTACAGAAAACCTCACCATTGCTCAAGTCAAGGTGCTAGGGCGCTCTGAAGAAGAAGCAAAAAAGAAAGGCCTTGCCTATTTAGAGCGTGTTGGCCTGAGTGCACATGCAGAAAAATTTCCAGCACAACTCTCTGGTGGTCAGCAGCAACGTGTTGCGATTGCCCGCGCGCTTAGCATGGACCCAATTGCCATGCTCTTTGATGAGCCCACCTCTGCACTCGATCCTGAAATGATTAATGAAGTACTAGATGTGATGGTCGGTTTAGCCAAGGAAGGCATGACTATGATGTGTGTCACGCATGAAATGGGCTTTGCCCGCCAAGTTGCAGACCGCATTATTTTTATGGATCAGGGGAAAATTGTGGAAGATTGCAGTAAAGATGAATTCTTTAATGCACCAAGAGGTGAACGTGCACAGCAATTCTTAAACAAAATTTTGCACTAATTTTAAACATTCCATTCATCTGCAGAGCTTTAACACTAAGCCACGACAGTCAGATAATTTCTGACTGTCGTGCTATTTTAAACCTCAGACTTTAGAGTGTTTTTTAATGATTACTTAAAAATGAACCACATGATCATTTCATTAACGCTTCTTTTTAATCTATTTAATCTAAGCTCAATTAAAACTTAAACTCAACCTACTGAGATAAAAATTACAGATTTTCTATAGAACTTGCCCTGTGCCAAACATGCACTATTGCAATTCATTTAAATAAAAATACATTAAAATTATATATAAGCCATTCATATTTATTGTATTAATCTGACTTTAAAATCATTTAAAATCGCACCAACATAGTGCATATTGTGTTAATTTGCTTTATATCGAGTCTTGTAAGTTTTTGAAATTTATTAATCAAAATTTCCCTTGCTTCCCCCCCCTGTTCCAAAAATACTACCTCGCTATACTGAACTTCTTTTTGTGACATACCGCACTATATTGGAGCACTACATGCAAAATATAGATTTATTATTTCTCCTCCTTGGTGCTGTTTTAGTGCTTGCAATGCATGCAGGCTTTGCTTTTTTAGAACTCGGAACTGTTCGCCATAAAAACCAAGTAAATGCTTTAAGTAAAATTCTCTCTGACTTTGCAATTTCAGCCATTGCATACTTTTTTGTCGGTTATTACATCGCTTATGGTCAGCATTTTTTCCATACTGGAACAACCTTAGCTGCTGATCACGGCTATAACCTCATGCGCTGCTTCTTTCTCCTCACCTTTGCAGCTGCAATTCCAGCGATTGTTTCAGGTGGAATAGCCGAGCGTGCGAAAATGCGCTCTCAAGCCATTGCAACGCTTATTTTAGTGGCCTTGGTCTATCCATTTTTTGAAGGTATTGCATGGAATGGCAATCTAGGTATTCAAGCATGGTTAGCTCAAACTTTTGGCGCAGGCTTTCATGACTTTGCAGGTTCTGTCGTGGTGCATGCAATGGGTGGCTGGATTGCTTTTGCTGCGGTTATTTTACTTGGGCCTCGTTATGGTCGTTATAAAAAAGATGGCCGTATCAGTGCACACCCACCATCTTCAATTCCATTTTTAGCGCTGGGTTCTTGGATTTTAATTGTCGGTTGGTTTGGTTTTAACGTAATGAGTGCTCAACGTTTAGATGCCATTTCAGGTCTCGTTGCGATTAACTCACTCATGGCAATGGTTGGCGGTACATTTGCAGCCCATTTGGTTGGCGACAATGACCCAGGCTTCTTACACAATGGCCCATTGGCAGGTTTGGTGGCCATCTGTGCAGGCTCAGATATTGTTCACCCTGTTGGTGCACTGTTTATTGGTATGGTGGCTGGAGTGATTTTTGTTAAATTATTTACCTACACACAAAACAAACTAAAAATTGACGATGTATTGGGTGTTTGGCCATTACATGGTGTATGCGGTGCCTTTGGTGGTCTTGCTGTCGGTTTATTTGGGCAAAAATGGCTAGGCGGCCTCGGTGGCGTATCCATGCTTTCACAAATCTTTGGCACATTCTTTGCTGTTATTATTGCCTTGGCTGGTGGCTTCTGTGTATACGGCGCACTTAAAGCAATTATGGGCATCCGTCTAAGCCAAGAAGAAGAATTCCGCGGTGCCGATCTATCGATTCACCGTATTACCGCAAACTCAGAAGATAATATGTTCTAAGTCAACACAGCTTCGGAGAATCATTTAACCTTCAATTGGATAATCCATGACTCTTTAGGATTATCCAATTTTTTTATCTCATCATTGTTCGCATTTTTAACTTTGCAACACAGCGTCGCATGCATCATGCTTATAAAAATAGCTGTGTAAATTGCTATTTAAATCACTATTCCAATGACTGTTTAAAAAGTGTGGGCAATATTAAGCCAAAGATAAGGGCTCTAAATATTGCCAGACTTGTGCCAAGTTTTGAATGCGTCGCTCAGTCGCGACTCTGTTCACATCATCATGAAAGCCTTCTAATAAAACGGCATGCATGCCCGCTTGTTCTGCCCCAAAAACATCATTGATGGGATGATCACCTACAAATAAACATTGCCTTGCATCTAAGCCCAATTGCTCACGGGTGTAGTTAAAAATCTGTATATTTGGTTTTGCTACACCTGCCAATTCTGAGCTCACAATCACATCAAAATACGCTTCAAAGCCAAGGCCTTTTAAAATATTTAAACGGGTTGTATGGCCCCCATTTGACACTACAGCCAATTGAAAGCCTTGCGCTTTAAGTTGACTTAATAGTTCGTGTGCCCCGGGCATGGCAACAGCATGTGCACCAAAAAAACGGAACCAGCATTGTGTCAATTCATCAAAATCAACTGGCTGGTGCCAAATTAATTGTTGTTGCAGTGCATAGGCCACAGAAGCACCAATACTTGGATGGGTTAAATCTGCAGCAATTGGATAACCGCCCCGATCAATTGAATTGATGATGTGCTTGATCTGTGCCAGATCAGGTGCAATTAAATGATGGGCATAATGCTGCGCTAAAAACTGACTATAGGCCACGATGCTTAAATCACGATGCGTTAAGGTATTGTCTAAGTCAAAGATCACTGCGCGAATGGACATGGCAAACTGGCCTACACGAACAAATTGAAATGAATAGGCAATGTAGCACAGACCGTTAAAGGCGTTTTGCTGGTTCTGTGCTAAGCATTGCAAGACGTTGACTAAAGATCTGACTAAAATATCCATCTTTAAGTTTTAGTTAAGCTGTTTTTGCCTTAATAGCTCAAAAGGAAAACTATTTAGCTAAGTATGCAAAATCATCCCAAATTCATTCTCTTTCATATTGGAATCTTATTAATTAGTTTCGGTTTACTACAAACTGTGATTCCTGTGGGCGGAGATCTTGATTTAAGCTTGATTCATCCTTGGATTAGTGAGTCTGGACAGTTTTTATTAAGAGACAATTGGTACTTAGCTAAATTAAATCACAAGTACATTAAAGACATTTTAATTGTCGTTTATGTTTTCATATTTTTTGCTTGGATTGCATCGTTTAAAGTTGAACGTTTAAAACCTCGCCGCACAGAACTAGGTTACTTATTTTGGGTCTCTATGCTCTGCACTATTGTAGTGAGCATCTTAAAGTCTCAATCCAGTCATGCCTGCCCTTGGTCCATGACCATTCCAGATACAGATGGTTTCTTTTGGGACTTTTCTGCAATGTCTGGTCATTGCTTCCCCGGTGGTCATGCCTCACTCGGTTTTTCTTTTATAACGGGTTATTTCCTTTATCATATTTCACAGCCTAAACGTGCTTATTTTTATTTGCTTGCAGGGCTCGTCTTAGGCCTTAGCATGGGCTGGGCGCAAATGATGCGTGGTGCACACTTCATGAGTCATAACTTATGGACTTTATGGATCTGCTATTGTACCAATATGCTGTGTTACGTCATTTTCTATCTATGCAAAAAGCAATCCGTGTTCTTAGAACCTCATAACACGCAATTGGTGCTTTAATCACAATCTGAGCTTAAATCATCAATCTGTGATTTAATTTTTGCAGTTCTACACATGCCAGTACGAACATCCCTGCTCTTTTACACAATACTTCAGACTAAAAATGCCTTAGGGCATCAACATTTGTCATCTATTAGCGTTTACTCAACATCCTACATCTACTCGTTTTTTCTCATATTTGACATGGCTAATTTATGAATGAGATATACAGCTCATTCAATATCCTTGTATTTAACTTTGTCCAATTGGTTGAAATACACTTTATCGTTTACGTTGAGTACAGAACGGATGATACAGCGCAAAAAAAAAGCCCATACAATATTGCATAGGCTTTTGTAAATGTTTCATTTAAACAAGATAAATCTCTAAATATTACATACTCAAATAAAAAGAACACCACACAGATTCAAGCGCGGTGAAGTTAATTTTTATGCTTTTGGCGATAGTGGCAATTCAATACTGACCTTCAACCCGCCCAAGCTTTCACTTGTACCAAAGCTCAGTTGTCCATGAATCCGTTGCACGGCTTTATCTACAATGGATAGCCCTAAACCACTACCCACCTCTTGATGATGATGCACTCGATAAAATCGCTTTAAAATATGTTCATGTAATTGAGGGTCAATCCCAGGTCCACTGTCCTCTACCACAATCATGGCATGATCGTCTTTTGGATAGACCGAAACATTAATCACGCCATTATTGGGCGTATATTTAATGGCATTATCAATCAGGTTATAAATAATGGAATGCACAGCAGACTTTTGGCTATGCAGTTTCAATGCTTCACTCTGCTCCATACCTAAGTCCAGATTTTTTTGCATCGCCAAGTGAATAAGTTGCTCTACACAATTGACTGCTGTCGTTGAAACATCAAAATCCTGTAAACGTTCAAGATCTTCAATAGAGGCATCTTGTTTGGCTAAATTTAATAACTGCGTCACCAAATGCTGAATACGAACTAATCCTAAGTTTAAGCGTTGTAAATCGGCATGTTCTGGAAACTCTTGTAATAACACCTGCATTTGTAAACTCAATGCAGTAATCGGAGTCCTAAGCTCATGCGCCGCATCTGCAATAAACTGGCGTTGCTCTTGCTGAGACAAACTAATACGCTCGAACAGATGGTTCATTTCTTCAATGGTTGGAATAATTTCAACAGGATAATCTCTTGCCAAAATTGGCTGTAAATCTTTGGAGTTACGCTGTGCCAGTTCTGCTTTAAAGTCATCTAAAGGCTGTAAAATGCGGCTAATCATCCAACTCAAACCCCAAATCACAAAAGGCATGAGCACCAAATACGGAATCAGCATACTGCCAGCCAATTCTAAAGCGAGATCTTGGCGGACTGATTGTTGCTGACTGACCTGAATTTGATAGTCTTTTTGAGGCAATACATAGGTATACCAAACATCGTCGGCATTCTTGTGGCGATAAAAACCAGCCTTCGGTACCGAATGCACCAAAATATCACTATGTTGTTGATTTTTTGTGCGATCCTTATAAGACCACACATCAACAAATAGATCTTGCTCAGCATAACGCTGTGTTGGCTCAAAATCATTTCTGGTTGGCTCTAAACCGTGCCGAACCACTCGCTCCGCCAAATTTTTCATTTGTTGATCTAAAATTTCATTGGTTTCTTCCAAAGAAATTTTATAAGCCGACATCATCAACACACAGCCTACAATAAGACTGAAAAAAGACATGTAAAGAATCAGTTTAGTCTTTAGTGAATTTGCAAAACTGTGTGTGCTGAACGCCATTTAGAGTTGTCCTAAGCGATAACCCAAACCACGAATGGTACGAATAAAATCTTTGCCCAATTTATTTCTTAAGTGATGTACATATACTTCAATGGTATTACTGCTGATTTCACTATCAAAATCATACAGTTTGTCCTCTAAATTGGTTTTAGAAAAAATCTTATTCGGATGTGTCACCAGTGGAATTAAAATGGCCCACTCACGATTTGACAGATCAATATACTGCCCCTTGTATTTAGCCAAATGCTGTTCGACATCGAGCACCAACTCACCATAGGTTAAAATGTGTTGCTGATTGGCCTGTTGCTCTTTTCCACTACGGCGTAGCAATGCATGAATACGGGCAATCAGTTCATCAAACTCATAAGGTTTAATTAAATAATCATCTGCCCCCTGATTTAAACCATCAACACGTTGTTGTAATTGATCACGTGCAGAAATAATCAGGACTGGTAAATTCGGCTGAATTTGACGAATCTGCTTAAGCACTTGCATACCATCCATCAAAGGCAAACCTAAATCTAGCAATACAGCATCAAATTCACTTTGCTGTAAGAGTTTTAAGCCATCAATTCCGTTATTTACCCACTCTACTTCAAAGCCCTGATACTTCAATAAAGTCTGAGTAGACTCAGCAATCATAAAGTCGTCTTCAATGATTAAAATTTTTGTCATGGCATCAACTCACTTAAGCAGCAGGCTTACAATTTTGTAGCATATCATTTTTTGCATCAATCACTTGAGTTTGTACACCCAATATACTCAAGAGACTTGGGAATAAATTATCTTGACTCAACACTTTGGATTTTTGTTGGCTTAAACAGCTTACATTGGCCGCTTGATGGGCTCTCCATTCTGGAGAAAACCACATAATCATCGGAACATGCGTCTGTTGTGATGGTGCCATCGCATACGGCGCACCATGTAAGTACATCCCATATTCACCAGTTGATTCACCATGATCCGATAAATACCAGAAACCTGTTTGATACTTGCTATTGGCTTTTAATGACTGAATCACTTCACTCAAGATATGATCTGTATAAACAATACTATTATCATAACTATTGATTAAAGCGTCTTGTGTACAACCCTGAATGGCATTGGTATCGCAAGTGGGTTTAAATTTTTGAAATTCTGGCGTTGCACGGGCGTAGTATGCAGGCCCATGACTGCCGACTTGGTGTAATACAATCAAGCGTGGTGTTTGATCATCCGCTGGAATTTTTTCGATATATTGATTCAACGCATCTACTAAAATTTGGTCATAACATTCACCTTCTGGTGTACACCATTTTTTCTTCAATTCTGGCGAAATCTCAACTTGCTCAACACGGGTACACGTCCCTTTACAACCTGAGTTGTTATCAATCCATGTCACTTTATATCCAGCACGCTGTGCAATATCCAATAAGCCTTCACGGTGGTTTGCTAAGTTTTCATCATAGTCACTACGAGGCATACCAGAGAACATACACGGTACCGAAACTGCAGTTGCCGTACCACATGAGCTTACCTGACTAAAGTTTATTACGTCTAATTTAGACAGCTCAGGGTTGGTATTTTTTGCATAACCGTTTAAAGAAAAACTCTCAGCACGTGCTGTTTCGCCCACCACCAATACCATTAGTTTTGGCTTTTTGCCTTGCGCAGTTTTCTCTACCAAATGCGCATCTTCACCATATTTCACCAAAGGCAAATTTTCTTTTGGCGCTTGATGATGAAAATATGAAAAACCTGCAGCGATGGCATTTTGTGGCGAGATCATGCCTTTTAAATCGCGGTGTTGACGGAAAATCGCAGCATAATCTACATAGAATACAAAAAGCATTGCTGCCAGCACTGCAAAGGATGCAATAAGATGCACGCCTTTTTTGATCAATACTTTAGATTTGGTTTCAACTTTAAGTGGAATACAGGCCACAACCAACATTGGTAAGGCCACCATAAATATGCTCCAAAGCAACAAGCGTATAGACATTAAGCCTTTAACTTCTTGTGGATCCGTCTGCATGGCATTTTGAATCTGATCTGGCGAAATCACAACACCCAAACTGCACACAAAGTAGGCACTAAAACCACCAATAAATAGTAAAATTAATGCAACTGCCTTTGCAGTCCAACGCCACTGCAAAAGTTGCAATAAGATGTTATACAGTGCAGTCACCACCAATACAGATGCGATCAAAAATAGCCACGACTTCATCCCTTGATACGGCGTAAGTTGATGCAATTTTTGATAAAACCCAATATTGAGGGCGAAGGCCAACCAAACACTCACCAATAAGTTAAAGCGTGAAACTGGCATTGTAGTGAATGTTTTCCATTTTCTTTTCAATGATTCAAACATGCAAAATTTCTTCAAATATTTTACGAATGAAGCTAAATTAATCGCGCTAACTTAATCAATGCTTAACAAGCTTAATTTATTCTTAAATCCATTATTTAAATTATGTTTTCAATGAGTTAAAAATAATTATTATTCAAACAACTGCTTTTCAAACTACAGTTTGAACGCTGAATTCAGCTCAGTTTAAGCAATATTTTTTTGACTTTCTTTATGCCAAATTATCATCGGAATAATACTCAATAAGGCAACAACACAAATCATGCTTAAATACAGCGCATACCCCAACTGATCTGCAATGATGCCACTGACAATATATAACCCACCGTTGACAGTCGCCATAACACTTACCTGAAAAGTAAAATCTGTGCCAGCCATAGGTTTACGACTATATTGCATCACCAAGGTCAGCATGACCACCAACAACATCGATGCAAGCATGTCTTCTACAGCATTAATGGTATAAATGAGCCACGGATGCACCAGCACCTGATTTTGGTACTGCCACGCCAGCCATGCATAAGCACCCAAGCTGAAAACCTTGAGCACTGAAAACAGCCATAAAGCTTGAAAGCGCCCAATATATTTCAGCAGTAAGCCTGCCAATCCAGCTCCCAACAACGCGGCCAAGGCACCCAGCATGGTGACATAAATGCCAATTTGACTATAACTTAAGCCCAAATCCACCATCAGTGGTTTTAGCAAGGGCCCCGCCAAGCCATCCGCAATTTTAAAACTCAGTAGCACCATCAACCACCACCACATGTGTGACTGACCTACAAAATAAGTTAAATAATCACGTACAGACTGCCAGTGAAAAGCTTGCTGAGTGGATGGTGTGGTAACTTGACGTACAGGCTCTTTAAAAAAAAGAATAGGTAAACTATTGAAAAAAACCAATACAGCCAAGGCTAAAAAGGTGCTTTGCCAATCTAACCAATCTAAAGCCCATAGTATGGCTCCCCCCCCTATAATAAAGCCCAAACGCGACCCAACCACTTGAAACATATTGCCCCAATGTTGTTGTTCTGATTTAAGTAAACTCACGGCTAAGCCATCTGTTGCAACATCTTGCGTAGCACCCACCATATTCATACTCAGAAGAGCAACAAATAGCGCCATGAGGTATAAAGGCTGATCCAAGGCCTGTATAGGCATAAAAGACAACAGGATTAAAATTGCAATGCTCATGCCCTGCAAGGGTAAAATCCATGAGCGATAATGCCCATGTTTATGATGTCCAATTCGATCAATCCAAGGTGCCCAAAATACTTTAATTGACCAAGGCAACATTAATAGGCCAAAACCACCAATATGTGCCAAAGACACACCCTGCGCACGTAAAATCACAGGCAATGCATGCGTCATAAAACCGACAGGTAAACCTTGCGCCCAATATAGAGAAAATAACAACACATAAATGTTCCGCATTTGCAGCATTGCATTTCCCCATTATTCAATTGGTTAAGCTAACTCTTTTATATGCAATTGAACTGCTCATTTTTGCCAATGCAGTTCTTATTTACAGCGCCTATATTAACCTTATCGCCAAGTAAAAGTGCATGACTTCTATGACACAAGACTTTCCTCATTTACCTAATTCTGTGCCCTCACGTGGCACTGCATGGAGTCAATCTGTCTTTAAGCGTTTATTTTTGGCACAAGGCTGGCGCTTTACTGGAGAATTCCCAAACTTCCCCAAAGCCATGGCCATTGTTTCTCCACATACATCAAATCTTGATGCATGGTATGCCTTTCTCGCTTTACTTGGCTTAGGCATTCGAGTCACAGTGTTTGGTAAAAATACTTTATTTAAAACCCCTCTGAAGCCTATTTTAAATTGGATTGGTGTAATTCCAGTAGAACGCCAACACGCCAGTGGGCTAACTCAACAAATTGTTGAGATCATCCAAGCACAAGAAAAAATTTGGATTGCCATGGCACCCGAAGGCACAAGAAAGCGTGCTGAAAAAATTCGTAGTGGCTTTTATTACATCGCACATGAAGCACAGATCCCTATTGTGATGTTTGCATTCGATTATGAAAACAAAGCCATCCGATGCTTAGGCGCCTATCACACAACAGGCAATTTCGAACAAGATTTAGCTGAAATTCTACAGTGCTATGAAGGCCATTTTTCACCTAAAAACCCTGACTGGCTAGCCAAGCCGTTACAAAAGCATTGGAAAAAGCCCTAGCAAAATGTTGTATTTTTTGATGAGATATCATACAGCTCAATACTGATGCGACTTTGCTAAACTTTTCTTGATTGTTCCAGATAATGAAACTACTAAAATATTCCCTATTGAGCGTTTTAGCTCTCAGTTTTGCTGGCTGTGACAAAGCCACACAAACACCCGTTCAAACCACAACCCTCAAAGCACGTGAACCCGTTATTGCTGTTGCTTTAGGTGGCGGTGGTGCAAAAGGTTTTGCACATATTGGGGTACTCAAAGTACTTGAATCTCATGGCATTAAACCAAAAATTGTGACAGGTACCAGTGCAGGTAGCTTTGTGGGCAGCCTCTATGCCAGTGGTAAAAGCCCCTATCAATTACAACAAATTGCACTTGGCTTTAAAGAGTCCGACATTCGAGACTTGACGCTCAACCGCCAAGGCTTTTTATTGGGACAAAAGCTACAAGACTACGTCAACAAAAATGTAGCCAATAAACCGATTGAACAGTTTCCCATTCGCTTTGCTGCCGTTGCTACACGTTTAGATACAGGCCGTAAAGCGGAGTTTATTAAAGGCAATGCAGGTCAGGCAGTGCGTGCCTCATGTAGTATTCCCAATGTATTTGTACCTGCACTCATTGGTGGGCAAAAATATGTTGATGGTGGTTTAATCAGTCCAATTCCTGTAAAAACTGCAAAAAATATGGGTGCAGACATCGTCATTGCTGTGGATATTTCAGCGCGCCCTGATGGCACGAAAGCCATGAATATGTTTGGCGTACTGGATCAAACCATTAATATTATGGGACAGCAAAGTATTAATGAAGAGCTTCAACAGGCCAACATTGTGATTCAGCCTAAAGTGGGCCACATTGGGACTTTAGATCTAAAAGCCAGTAATGAAACGATCTTGGAAGGCGAAAAAGCCACTCAATTAAAAATCCGAGCGATTCAAAAATTAGTGAGCGACTTTAAAGCATCACCTGCAGCCTTTAAGCCTGCACCCGTGGCCAAAATCTAAGCATAAGCCCCATATACCATAGCGCTGATTCAACCAATTTAGCGCTATGGTATAGTTCATTTTTCTGCATAGAATAAAATGCTATAAGTTGCTCAAAATCGAGCAGTTGGTATGTTTGTATAAAATACAAAAATAAATTTTATTTATACTCAAAAACTTTTTCATCTGTTACATTGATATCAATACACACCCACGATCTTTGACAACGACACGAGTAGCGGTATGGAATTTATTTTAGAACCTTGGTACTGGTTTGTTTTAGGCTTTCTACTGATCATTTCAGAATTAATCCTTCCAGCTTTCGCCGCCCTCTGGTTTGGTATTGGCGCAATCATGGTGGGTATTTTATATTTTCTGTTTCCAATGTTGAGCACAACAACTCAACTCGTGACTTGGATCATTCTCTCCATTCTTTGCACCATTGCATGGTTTAAATTCATTAAACCACTTTCAAAAGACAAAACCAAAGCCGGCCTTTCTCGTGAAGCAACCGTTGGTCAAGTTGGTATGGTCATTCAAACCAACCTAGAATTAGGACAAATTAAAGTTCGCTTTCCGATTCCCGTATTGGGCAATGCTGAATGGATATGCCGATCTCGCTCTGAAGTACAAGTGGGTGACCGCGTGCGTGTCATTGACATTATGGGGAATGATTTGATCGTGCAAGCACACAGTTATAACGACAACTAACAAGAGAGTATTTGAATGAGCGGAGCTACTATTGTTGTTTTAGCCTTTTTGGCCTTTGTTGCCATTACGATTTTTAAAGGTGTCCGTATTGTCCCTCAAGGCTATAAATGGATCGTACAGCGTTTGGGTAAATACCATACCGTACTTGAACCTGGCCTTAACTTTGTCATTCCCTACATTGATGAAGTGGCTTATAAAGTCACCACCAAAGACATCGTATTAGATATTCCTTCTCAAGAAGTCATTACCCGAGACAACGCCGTATTGGTCATGAATGCCGTGGCTTATATTAATATTACAACACCAGTAAATGCGGTGTATGGTATTGAAAACTACTCTTGGGCAATCCAAAACCTCGTACAAACATCATTGCGTTCAATTGTTGGCGAAATGGATTTAGACGATGCCCTGTCTTCACGTGATCATATTAAAGCACGCCTAAAAGCCAGTATCTCTGATGACATCGCTGATTGGGGTATTACCCTTAAAACAGTTGAAATTCAAGATATTAAACCATCACACACCATGCAAGCTGCAATGGAAGAACAAGCAGCTGCCGAACGTCAACGTCGTGCGACAGTAACCAAAGCCGATGGTGAAAAACAAGCTGCTATTTTAGAAGCAGATGGTCGTTTAGAAGCATCACGCCGTGACGCAGAAGCGCAAGTTGTCTTGGCACAAGCATCGCAAAAAGCAATTGAATTGGTCACTTCAGCGGTAGGCGAAAAAGAAATTCCAGTGGCTTATTTATTGGGTGAACAATACGTTAAAGCAATGCAAGATATGGCAAAATCCAATAATGCCAAAACCGTGGTTTTACCTGCGGACGTCATGAGTACCATTCGTGGCATCATGGGTCGCGGCCAATAAAACTTTGAATATTTTTAATCCAATAGACAGCTTTCATGCTGTCTATTTTTATTTCTGACTATAAATTTCTGTATGTTTCGTTAATTTATGGTTAAATTTCACATTATTTTTGAAATTATTTATATGGGTTCATCACAAGCAACAGCTTTTTGACTTGTGAAATTACCTATTGTTATTTCATCCTCCCAAGCACTACGCAACTCAAAAAACGGATATCGTATGAGCTCCCTCGACCCCACCTTAATCACGTTTCTTTTTTATATTGTCGCCATGATTGCGATTGGCCTGATGGCTTATCGTGCGACCAGCAACTTCTCAGATTATATTTTAGGTGGCCGTCGTTTAGGCAGTTTTGTCACAGCGCTATCTGCGGGTGCATCAGACATGAGTGGTTGGTTACTCATGGGCCTACCCGGTGCTATCTATCTTTCTGGCCTATCTGAAATGTGGATTGCCATTGGCCTCATTATTGGTGCTTGGCTGAATTGGCTTTTAGTGGCTGGTCGCTTGCGTGTGCATACAGAAGTTCAAAACAATGCCCTCACCTTGCCAGATTACTTCTCTAATCGCTTTAATGACCAAAAGAAGATTTTGCGCATTGTTTCGGCCTTTGTCATTTTAATTTTTTTCGCTATTTACTGTGCTTCAGGCATGGTGGCAGGTGCTCGATTATTTGAAAGCATGTTTGGTATTTCTTATAGCACGGCCTTATGGATTAGCGCTGTTGCAACCATCAGTTATTATTGGTGGTTTCCTTGCGGTGAGCTGGACCGACACCATTCAAGCGGGGCTGATGATTTTTGCCCTCTTGCTCACGCCATTGGTTGTAATTTTATCATTCTCAGACTTGAGCCAAATTAGTATTGCACTGGATGCTGCACGCCCACATGCAACAGATGTCTTGGGTAATTTAAGTTTTGTTGCCATTATTTCATTATTGGCTTGGGGCTTAGGCTATTTTGGTCAACCCCATATTCTAGTCCGCTTCATGGCTGCAGACTCTGTAAAATCGATTCCAAATGCACGTCGTATTGGCATGACTTGGATGATTTTATGCCTTGGTGGTGCTGTTGCAGCAGGTTTCTTTGGTATTGCTTATTTCCAACAGCATCCTGAATTGGCTGCGGTGGTCAATACCAACCCTGAAACAGTATTTATGGAACTCACTAAAATTCTGTTTAACCCTTGGGTTGCTGGTATTGTATTGGCAGCCATTTTAGCCGCTGTGATGAGTACTTTAAGTTGCCAGCTTTTAGTATGTTCAAGTACTTTAACTGAAGACTTTTATAAAGCCTTCCTGCGCAAAAATGCTTCTCAAAAAGAACTGGTTTGGGTAGGTCGCTTGATGGTATTGGCAATTGCCCTATTGGCTATTTATATGGCAGGTAATCCTGAATCTAAAGTCTTAGGTTTAGTTGCATACGCTTGGGCAGGTTTTGGTGCAGCTTTCGGCCCGCTAATTATTTTGTCACTGTTCTGGAAACGCATGACCTTAAATGGCGCGCTTGCAGGCATGGTTGTGGGTGCTGTCATGGTCATTGTATGGAAAAATGTATGGGGTGATACAGGCCTATACGAAATTGTTCCAGGCTTCATTTGTTCATTAATCGCAATTGTTGTGGTGAGCTTAATGGGCAAAGCTCCATCTAAAGATGTCACAGATCGTTTTGAACAAGCCGATCAGCTTTATAAAGACAGCGTATAAATACAGTCTTGAAGTAGTGCAATAAAAAAGAGGACTGAATGTCCTCTTTTTTATTGCTGTTCAACTATCAGTTTTACATACTAGATATACAGACCTATGCTTTACGTGTCAGTAAAAACTGCATAATGTTGGTCAGTTCAGCAACTTGTGATTCATCAAAATGCGCCAAGGCATTCATTGCTTGATGATGCAACTCCAATGCATAAGCCTGTGCCGCTTCAAGCCCCATCAATGCAGGATAAGTCGATTTATCCACTTGCTGATCTTTACCAGCGGTTTTACCTAATATTGCAGTGTCTGAAGTAATATCTAAAATATCGTCCTGCACTTGAAAGGCTAAACCAATGGCTTGGGCAAACTCGCGTAACTTTGGAATGGCAATATCTGTGCCTTCAAAAATCGTCACTGCCGCCATCAAAACTGCAGCAGAAATAAGTGCACCTGTTTTATTGGTATGAATATTTTCCAAGGCTTGCTGATCAACATGTTTGCCTTCAGCCTGTAAATCAAGCACCTGCCCATTCACCATTTTAGATGAAGCTGTTGCAAGTATTTGCATTTGCTTTAACACAATACTGGCTTCAACCGCAGGACCTTGATCAAACAAACGACTTCCCAAAATCTCAAAGGCCATTGATTGTAAAATATCACCAGCGAGCAATGCAGTATCTTCACCATAAGCCACGTGACATGTCGGTTGGCCACGACGTAATAGGTCATTGTCCATACAAGGCAAATCATCATGTGCCAAGGAATAGCAATGGATAAATTCTATGGCAACCGCAGCACGACGTACTGCTGCAGCATTGGCATTCGGCTGAATCGCTGCTGTTGCATAACATAGTGCTGGACGTACACGCTTGCCACCCAACATCACCGCATGATGGACTGCACTTTTTAAAGGCTCTGGAATTGCAAAAGCATCTAAGGCTGTTAACAAATCCTGCTGAATTCGCTGCTGTGCTTCACTAAGTGGATGCACAGAAATGTCAGTTAAGGTTGACACATTCACCTCGATTACCTGATTAAGCTTTTATTTTAAAATGCTGTTCAGCACGTCGTCGCGCCAAAGCATCGCATCTGGTTGCCAGCATCATACTGCTTTCTGGGGCTATTCTCTATGCAACTTGATGTTTCTTGCAGCTAAATTAGCATTTAACCGTCCATGATCGCATCAAAGCGTGTGATTCAAATCATTAAACCTCAATATGCTAACCGCTAAAGCTCGCTTTATTTTTATATAAGCTTATGCTTTTCAAATTCATTCCAAGCCTAACTGAACAATAAAAACTATTGCCACGCTTGTTTACATTAAAAAAGCCCCTGTACTTGAAACATACAAGGGCTTTTAGAGATTAAAAAATATTAATGATTCAACTTAAGCGATGGTTTCCGCAGGAATACGTACCCAACCTTCCATTAATACACGAGCACTACGGCTCATTACTGCTTTTTTCACCACCCACTGCCCTTCGACCAATTCGGCCTGAGCACCCACACGGAGTGTGCCTGAAGGATGTCCAAAGCGTACAGCCTCACGTTCACCACCGCCTGCTGCCAAATTCACTAAAGTTCCTGGTACAGCAGCTGCCGTACCAATGGCAACAGCTGCTGTTCCCATCATGGCATGGTGTAATTTACCCATTGATAGTGCACGAACCAATAAATCTGTATCGCCAGTTTCAAGCTGTTTACCGCTTGAAGATACATAAGCTTTAGGCGCTGAAACAAAAGCGATTTTTGGGGTATGCTGACGTTGTGCTGCTTCTGATACATCCTGAATCAAGCCCATAAATTTGGCACCATACGCACGGATTTTCTCAAATTTAGCCAGTGCATTGGCATCGCTGTTTATATCGTCTTGTAATTCAGTCCCAATATAACCTAATGCTTCAGCTTTCATAAAAATCGTGGGAATGCCCGCATTAATAAACGTCGCTTCAAAAGTGCCAATGTCTGGAACTTCAAACTCGTCAACGACATTGCCCGTTGGGAACATAGCACCACCGTCTTCACCATCATCTGCAGGGTCTAAAAATTCGATTTGCACTTCAGCTGCTGGAAAAGTCACACCATCAAGTTCAAAGTCCCCAGACTCTTGTACCTGACCATCATGCATTGGGACATGCGCAATAATGGTTTTTTGAATATTGGCCTGCCAAATACGAACTGTACAGATGCCCTCGTTTGGAATACGTGTGCTATCTACCAAACCATTTGAAATAGCAAACGCCCCCACAGCTGCAGTTAAATTACCGCAGTTTCCACTCCAATCGACAAAGGCTTTATCAATAGCTACCTGACCAAATAAATAATCAACATCATGATCTGGTTGTGTACTTTTAGATAAAATTACCGTTTTACTGGTACTTGAAGTTGCACCGCCCATACCATCAATTTGTTTAGCGTATGGATCTGGACTGCCAATCACACGTAATAGAATTTGATCTCGAATATATCCTGCGTGTTGTGCAGCCTCTGGCAAGTCATCTTGCTTAAAAAATACACCTTTACTGGTCCCACCACGCATATAAGTTGCAGGAATACGGATTTGCGGTGCATAACTCATTTTTATTCAGTCCTTCATATTTATCATTTGTTGAGTCAAATAGCGTTATTTGAGCACTCAGAATCATACCTTTTTTTGTCAATCTTTTATCTAACTCATGACTTAAGTATAAAAAAACAGCATTTGTATTTTCAAATCTTATACATTTCTAATAACCACTTCTAAACAAATAAAATTAATATATTGATTCATATATTTTTAATATGAAAAATCAAATTAAATAATTTCAATTCGATTGATAAATATTTTTTATAGATTTTGAGCTACTAGGCTATTTCTTCTCAATCTATTACAATCTTTCACTTACTCCATTGTCGGGTGAGTACTTTGAATAACGAATCTTCACAACTGCAGCGCGGCTTAAAGAACCGTCATATCCAGCTCATCGCGATGGGCGGAGCGATCGGTACAGGCCTATTCTTGGGTTCAGCCCAAGTCATTCAGTCTGCAGGACCTTCTATTATTTTAGGCTATGCCATTGGCGGCCTGATTGCATTTTTAATTATGCGCCAACTCGGGGAAATGATTGTTCATGAACCTGTTGCGGGATCTTTCAGTCATTTTGCAAACAAATACTGGGGGAAATTTCCAGGCTTTTTAGCAGGTTGGAACTATTGGATTTTGTACGTCCTAGTTGCCATGACTGAGCTTACTGCTGTCGCTAAATATATTAACTATTGGTGGCCTCATATTCCTGCATGGGCTTCAGTTTTATTCTTTTTCATTGTGATTACTCTGGTCAATCTCGGCAATGTAAAATTTTATGGCGAATCTGAATTTTGGCTCTCGATTGTCAAAGTTACTGCTGTCGTTTCGATGATTCTATTCGGCTTGTACCTGCTTATGACAGCAGATGCTGGCTCTACTGCATCGTTCTCTAATTTATGGAGTCACGGTGGTTTCTTCCCGAATGGATTTGATGGCCTCTTCTACATGCTGGCATTCTTAATGTTTGCCTTTGGCGGTATTGAGCTGATCGGGATGGCTGCAGCTGAAGCAGAAAACCCAGAAAAAACCATTCCTAAAGCGATCAACCAAGTCGTTTTCCGAATTCTGATTTTCTATGTAGGCTCATTGACTATTCTTTTGTCTTTAGTGCCATGGAATCAATTAGATTTAGGTGGTCTGGATAAAAGTCCATTCGTAATGATTTTTAGTCAACTGGGCATTAACTGGGCTGCACATTTACTAAACTTTATTATTTTAACTGCCGCGCTTTCTGTATATAACAGTGGTATGTATGCCAATAGCCGTATGTTATTTGGTTTAGCACAACAAGGAAATGCGCCAAAAGTATTCTTAAAAGTAAACCGCCAAGGCGTGCCAATTCCAGCAGTATTGTTCTCTGCACTGCTCATTTTTGGTTGCGTACTTTTAAACTACTTCGTACCAGAAGATGCCTTAGGTCACTTAATTTATATTGTTGTGGGTGCGCTGGTATTGAACTGGGCAATGATTTCATTGACTCATTTCAAATTTATGCAACACATGAAAAAAATAGGTGAAAAAACCAAATTCCCTGCACTTTGGGCTCCAGTAAGTAACTTTGTAGTTTTATTGTTTATTGCAACTATTCTTTACATTATGTGGACGCAAGGATTTAAAGAGTCTGTATACATGATTCCAGTTTGGATTCTGGTTATGTTTGGTTTATTTAAATCACTTAATAAATCAAAAGCATAAATTACAACATTGATTTAAAATAAAAAGTTATTGTTTCGGCAATAACTTTTTTTTTATCTCAAATTAGAGTAAATTAAGTCGCCCTTGCGCTCTTAGCTTAACTGGATAGAGCAGTTGCCTCCTAAGCGACCGGCGTGGGTTCAAGTCCCGCAGAGCGCACCATCCTGTCTTTTTATAATCATTAAGCCATTTCACTTCAAATTACACTTTTGCCAAGTAAAACAAGTACAACTCAAAATCAATTCGCATTCATTTCTAAATGTGTACACGATTGTGCTTATTTTTCAGTTCTCAGCACAATGTCTTCAGGTCCAATCTATTTCAGCTCAAAGCAAACGTTAGAGGACTAAATTTTCAATAAAATTAGCTAAGGTCATCACTGTATTTATTTTTCTCATAATAAAGATGTAACACTTAACAAAACATGAGCCTTTATTTATGTGACATACAACACAATAAAAACAGTTAATATTTCAACCAACTAAATAAAAATTAAATTTCCAAAATTCATCTTTATTTTTATATAACAACAGCTTAATTTAACCGTATTTTAAAATTTTAGAATATTAACTCTAATAGATCACAAATTATTCATTTTTTTATTTCTAGAGCATTTACTCTTATTTAATTTATGCTATTTTTGTTACATGGAGTAAACAGCCAGGCAACATAAAAGCAGGAAAATCCTCCATAAAATATAACAATCGTCACTTATAAAAATGCAGTAACCGAACGAATTTTCACCTCAAGGAAAGATGAAGAATGAAATTGAAAATGCTATCAACAGCAGTATTACTTGCAACATTACCAACTGCGGGCGCATTTGCAGCAGCATTAGACCGTTCTGGCCAATCAATCTCAGCTTTTTTACAACCTGGCAACTATTTCGAAGCAGGTATTTCTGTACTTGATCCAAATGTTTCTGGTACTACGAATGCAACATTAGGTAGTCAAAACACTGGTGATATGGCTGGAGACTATTATTTTCCAAGTGCGGCTTTGAAGCTCCAGTTAACTGATAATTTTTCTTTTGGTTTACTTTACGACCAACCTTTTGGCGCTGATGCTGAATATACTCAGTCAGTTGCTTTTACAAATCCATATCAAGGAAATACAAGTGTTGAAGTTGATACACAAAATATTTCCGCGATTTTCGGTTTTCAACCAACAGAAAACTGGAATTTCTACGGTGGTGGTGTTTATCAAACAGTAAAAGGCAATGTTAAATTACGTGGCGCAGCTTACAGCGTATTCGGTGGATACAATGGTGCTACAGCAGCACCTGCTTCAGCTATTACAGCTTACGATGCAAAAATCAAAGAAGATTCAGCAGCTGGTTGGTTAGCTGGTTTTGCATATCAAATTCCTGAAATTGCATTAAAAGCTTCTGTTACGTATAGATCTGAAATTGAACATAACATGAATGTTCAGGAAACAATTGTAAATCCAGCAGTTATTGGTTTACCAGCTGCGCTTATTCCAGGATATACAGATGGTTCAACTCAAATCACTACACCGCAATCTGTAAACCTTGATTTCCAAACTGGTATCATGGCTGATACAGTTGCATTTGCAAATGTACGCTGGGTCAACTGGAAAGATTTTGCAATTCGTCCTAATAAATTTGGACAATTAGCTACCGCTCTAAGTAAAGCAGGCTTAGTTGCGGGTCAGACTAATGGTTTTGACTTAGTTGCATATTCTGATGATCAAATTTCTGCAACTGTAGGTGTTGGCCGTAAGTTTGATGAAAAATGGGCTGGTAACGTGTCTGTAGGTTATGACACTGGTGCGGGCAACCCAGTTTCTACTCTTGGCCCAACAGAAGGTTACTGGAACGTTGGTCTAGGTTTACAGTTCAGCCCTGCACCTAACTACTTTATTGCGGGTGGTGTGAAATACTTCTGGCTAGGCGATGCTGATGCACAATCTGGTGCTCAATTTAATACGCCAGCTACAGTTGCTAAATTTGAAGACAACAATGCTTGGGCATACGGTCTAAAAATGGGCTACCGCTTCTAATTCAGCCGATTTCTTAAATGACTGCAGTCCGCTGCAGTCGTTTAACTTCTAATTGATCAAACTATAAGCAAACAGTTCACCACCCTCCATACGCTAAAAATTAAAATAATTACTCTATTTTTTTATTCAAAATCATTTAGATAAGTTCACATAAATAGTATTTTTACTCTAGACAACCCTTTTCTATGCATGCATAAGTTCATTTTTAGAGCAAATCTGAGTATTTACTCATTTTTTTTATGTGTTACTTTTCCCTCATTGAACTTCTATGAAAAGTTACAAACAGGGAAATGTATGAAACTAAATCGCCTTAGCCTTGCTATTTTACTCACGGCTTTACCAACATCATCAATCTTTGCTGCTGGTTTAGATCGCTCTGGTCAATCTATTTCTGCCTTTTTGCAAAATGGAAATTATGCTGAAGCTGGGATTACAGTTATCGACCCAACCGTTAAAGGGCAAGATAATTTTCTTAAAAGTAATGTCTCAGATATGGCGGAAGACTACTACTTCCCTAGTGCAGCAGTAAAAGTACAACTAACAGATAAAATTTCGCTCGGTTTATTATATGACCAACCTTTTGGTGCAGATGCACAATACAGCATTGAAAATCAAATTTTTGAGCAAAATAACGAAGGTACTGCTGTAACTGTTAAAACAGAAAATATTACAGCTCTTATTGGTTATCAACCAAATGAAAACTGGAATATCTATGCTGGTCCAGCATGGCAAACAGTGGAAGCAAATGTACGCTTACGTGGTAAAGTGTATGGTGGCTTAAATTATAATCTTGACATAGACACACAAGAGGCATGGGGATGGGTTGCAGGCTTCGCATACTCAATTCCAGATATTGCACTAAAAGCAGCATTAACCTATCGTTCAGAAATAGAGCATGAAGCTACATCAAAAGAAAAATCATTGCTTACAGGTCTAAATACGGTTACAAATCCAATCAATGCAACAACCCCTCAGTCTGTCAATCTTGACCTTCAAACTGGTATTGCAGCTAATACAATTGCCTTTGCTAATATTCGATGGGTTGAATGGAGCCAATTTGCTATTACTCCAAAACACTTACAAACAGCTTCTGGCGGTGCAAACCTTCTTGATTACTCGAAAGATCAATGGTCTGCGAATGTTGGTGTAGGTCGTAAGTTTAATGAAAAATGGGCAGGTTCAGCACTTGTAAGCTATGACACAGGCGCTGGCAATCCTGTAACCACACTTGGACCAACCGAAGGGCATTGGGGTGTAGGTTTAGGTGGTCAATATAGCCCTGAAGAAAACTATTTCATTCACGCTGGCATTCGATATATGTGGCTAGGTGATGCAACAGCTAAAACAGGTACTACACCAAATGTAGGTAGCTTTTCAGATAACAATGCTATCGCATACGGTCTAAAAATTGGTTACCGCTTCTAATTGACATTACAAATTAGGATTAAACAAGAAAGGGCGCCATTGGCGCCCTTCTCTTATTGATTGCTAAATTCACAATCACATTTGATTATTCAGGAATATCACGTACCGATGCTTCACGAATCGCTTGTTTTAATGCTGCATAACCATGAATTGGTGGGAATTGCGGGAATTCTGCAATAACGTTTGCAGGTGCATCAAACAAGAAACCTTTGTCTGCTTCGCCTAGCATCGTCGTATCATTATAAGAGTCACCAGCCGCAATCACACGGAAGTTCAAACCATGTAATGCTTGTACTGCTTTACGTTTTTGATCAGGCTGACGCAGTTTATACGCAGTGATCATGCCATTTTCGTCAGTTTCTAATTTATGACAGAAAATCGTTGGCCATCCCAATTGTTTCATTAATGGATGAGCAAATTCATAGAATGTGTCAGAAAGAATAATGAGTTGAAAATGCGTACGCACCCATTCTACAAACTCTTTCGCACCTTCAAATGGCCCCATATCTGCAATAACCGCTTGAATGTCGTTTAAACCTAAACCATGTTGTTTAAGAATGTTTAAACGTTGTGTCATTAGCACATCGTAGTCTGGGATATCACGTGTGGTCGCCTCAAGCTCCTTAATCCCTGTTTTTTTTGCAAAGTTAATCCAAATTTCTGGAACTAACACGCCCTCAAGATCTAGACATACGATTTCCATGGGTTCTCCCAAATGTCAGTGTTGTAAAAAGTTATTAAAAGTTGTATCTATCATAGCCGATGTTTATATATGAACGCTCAGCTTTATTAATTCTATTTTTTTCATATCAATCTAATTTTTATTAATAAGTCATCTTTAGCATTTCTATTAAAATAGATGTGAAATAAATTAATATAGGTTTGCCGTTTCCAAGCCTATTGCCAGGACACACATGACTACAATCCCAAGTATTAATCTTGTAGATGCACTTGCATCTGAATATGCAGACAAATCTCCGTCTGAAATTATGAAACTTGCACTGAGCCAACAAGGCGAAATTGCGATTTCTTTTTCTGGTGCAGAAGATGTTGTTCTTATTGATCTTGCATCTAATTTAGGTATTCCTTTTCGTGTCTTTAGCCTAGATACTGGTCGCTTACACCCAGAGACCTATCAATTTTTAGATACCGTGCGCAAACACTATAAAATTGATATTGAAATTTGCTTCCCAGAGTCTGAAGCTGTACAAAAACTTGTGTCCGAAAAAGGCTTTTTCAGTTTTTATCAAGATGACCACAAAGAATGCTGTGGTATTCGTAAAGTACAGCCACTACGTAAAAAACTAGCAACTTTGGATGGTTGGATTACAGGTCAACGTAAAGACCAAAGTCCAGGTACGCGTAATGAAATTCCTGTGGTTCAAGCCGACCCTGGTTTTTCAGGTCCTGGCAAGCAACTCATCAAATATAACCCATTAGCTAACTGGTCTAGCGCAGATGTTTGGAATTATATCCGTCTCATGGAAATTCCATACAATCCATTGCATGAACGTGGCTTCACCTCCATTGGTTGTGAGCCTTGCACTCGCCCCGTACTTCCAAACCAACACGAACGTGAAGGTCGTTGGTGGTGGGAAGATGCCACGCATAAAGAATGCGGTTTGCATGCAGGCAATATGAAAAAATAAGCCCATCAAAACCACTGCCCATGCAGTGGTTTTTTTCACCTTATAAATGCACAGAATTTCATTTTTTTTTAAGCTAAACCCGTTATACTGCATAAGAAATCATATAATTCTAACAAGGTAACTCAGACAAGAGTTCCCATAGATATTGCAATGAGGCAATCACCCCTATGCGTCCATTACACCCAATTGACTTTATTTTTCTATCTTTGGAAAAACGGCAACAACCCATGCACGTGGGCGGTCTATTTTTATTTCAAATTCCAGACAACGCAGTCGCATCTTTTATTCAAGATTTAGTCTCAGATATTCGAAACTCAAAGTCGATTCCCATTCCACCTTTTAATAACAAATTGAATGGGTTCTTTTGGGATGAAGATGAAGAATTTGATTTAGATCATCATTTTCGCCATATTGCCTTACCACAGCCTGGTCGAATTCGTGAATTACTTACTTATATCTCACAAGAACATAGCGCACTCATCGACCGTGCTAAACCTTTATGGACCTGCCATATTATTGAAGGAATTGAAGGCAACCGCTTTGCCATGTATTTCAAGATTCACCACGCCATGGTGGATGGTATCGCAGGTATGCGTCTGGTACAAAAATCTCTTGCGCATGATCCAACAACTAAAAGTATTGTACCGCCTTGGTGTGTTGAAGGCCCGCGTGCAAAACGCTTAAAACAGCCCAAAGTCAGCCGGGCAAAAAGTATTTTAGATGGTCTAAAAAGCCAGCTACAAGCCACACCACGTGTTGCCTACGAGCTGTCTCAAACCATCATGAAAGACATGGGACGCAATCCTGACTACGTGTCTAGCTTCCAAGCGCCGAGCTCTATTTTAAATCAGCGTGTCAGCTCTTCACGTCGTTTTGCCGCACAATCATTTGAGTTTTCGCGTTTGCGTCATATTTCCAATGCATTGGGTGTGACGATTAACGATACCGTACTGGCGATTTGTTCAGGCGCACTGCGTGAATATTTAATTCATCAAAATGCACTTCCGAAAAAACCATTGATCGCTATGGTCCCTGCTTCTATTCGTGATGATGACTCAGAAACATCAAACCGTATCACCATGATTTTAGCGAATTTGGGTACGCATAAAGATGATCCACTAGAGCGTTTAAAAATAGTGCGTCGCAGTGTGCTGAATGCCAAACAACGCTTTAAACGCATGAATGCGAATCAAATTTTAAACTATAGTGCGTTTATTTATGGTGCTGCTGGCTTAAATATTGCGTCTGGCCTTATGCCCAAACGTCAAGCGTTTAACCTTGTTATTTCAAATGTGCCAGGCCCTCAAGAGCCTTTGTATTGGAATGGTGCACGTTTAGAAGCCTTGTATCCTGCTTCTATTATTTTGGATGGCCAAGCGCTGAACATTACAATGACCAGTTATATGGATAAATTGGAAGTGGGTTTAACTGCTTGTCGTAATGCATTACCTAAAATGCAGAACTTACTTACCCATTTAGAAGATGAGATTCAAACCTTTGAAGCAATTGTGAATGCCAATCACCCAAAGTTGCAAGCGGTCAGTTAGATTCTCCAATCTGATCGCATTAAAAGAACTTAGCAATCAAATTTAAATCATCTCACTCCCCCTCAGCTTGAGGGTTGAGACTTCAAAATGACAAAAAAATAAGGGGCTCTATATGCCCCTTATTTTTTAATGTGTCTACACTGTTTTAATAATTCATGACAAGCTGAACGAATCATAGATGCTGTAATTTGTACTTCATTACCACGCTCATCTACGATGTAAGCCGTATGCATATTTTTTGCATCCAGTACATGTTTTAAGCCCGTTTCAATCACTGCTTTACTTACACCCATCACACACCTCACTTTGCTAAACCATTTCCCCTCTCTCAATTGAGAAATGGCTTTGGCTATTCGATGTGTCTAGTATTGTAAATCTGAGATTAAAAGTAAAATTTCAGATGTAACAAGTGTTTAACGATATTCTGTTACAATTTCAACTCAGAATGATATCGTATTGCTCTTGCGTATACAGATTTTCCACCTGAAACTTGATTACACGACTAATAAAGTGCTCTAAATCGGCCACTGCAGGTGCTTCGGCTGTTAACAATCGGTCAATCACTGACGGGTGTGCAACCACGGTAAAGCCACCTTGCGATTCAAAAGCACGCGCATATCGTAAGATTTCTCGAAATATTTCATAACATACTGTCTCTGCAGTTTTCACATAACCGCGTCCCTGACAAGTTGGGCAGGACTCACACAACAAGTGCTCTAATGACTCACGTGTGCGCTTACGTGTCATTTCCACCAAACCCAGTTCAGAGACTTGGGTAATTTTGGTTTTGGCATGATCACGTTCGAGCATTTTTTCAAACTGGCTCATCACCTGTTCACGATGCTGTGCTTCTTGCATGTCAATAAAATCAATAATAATAATGCCACCTAAGTTACGCAGTCTTAATTGACGGGCGATCACTTGTGTTGCTTCCATATTGGTTTTAAAAACAGTATCTTCCAGTGAACGACCACCGACATAAGAGCCTGTATTTACATCAATGGTGGTCATTGCTTCGGTCTGGTCAATCATCAGATAACCGCCCGACTTTAAAGCCACACGCGTCTGTAAGGCTTTTTGAATATCTTCTTCAACATTATACAAGTCGAAAATTGGACGCTCACCTGGATAGTGCATGAGGCTATCGCGCATATTCGGTACAAAAACGTCTACAAACTCTTTGAGTTTGCCGTGAATTTCTCGTGAATCGACATGAATTTTAGCGGTGTTTTCGTTGGCCAAATCACGTATAACACGCTGTGGTAAAGGTAGCTCTTCAAAAATTAGCGATGGAACTGCAATACTTTTTTGCTTACGTTGTATGTATTCCCACAGCTTGGCCAAATAAGCCATGTCTTGTGCAATGGCTGCTTCTTCAATACCATCCGCTGCCGTTCTCACAATAACTGAACCAGGAAGCTTATGCTCGGCTTGAATACGCTCGATAATGCCACGTAAGCGATCACGCTCCTCTTCAGACTCAATGCGCTGTGATACACCTGTATGACTACCAAAAGGCATCATGACCAAGTAGCGAGAAGGAATAGATAGGTCTGTGCTTAATCGTGCGCCTTTGGTACCGAGCATATCTTTCATGACTTGAACCGTCAGGATCTGCCCAGGTTGGAGTAATTCAAAGACATTGGGTGTGGGTTGATTACGTGGCCAAACCATATCATTGATATGCAAAAAAGCTGTACGTGAGAGACCAATATCAACAAAAGCAGCTTGCATACCCGGAAGCACACGCACCACTTTTCCCTTATAAATATTGCCCACCAATCCACGTTTAACAGTGCGCTCAACAAATAGCTCATTGACGGTGCCATTTTCAATTAAAGCCACACGACATTCCATCGGTGTGACGTTAATCAACAATTCGTCAGACATAATAAGACTCAAAACATTATAAAAATTCTGTATTGCAGTTAATTTAGTACCTTAACTGTCTTTAATAACTCTACTGTCTCGTGCAAAGGTAAGCCAACCACATTGGAATAGCTTCCTTCAATGCGGGGAATATAGCGCGCAGCTATTCCCTGTATCGCATAGGCTCCCGCCTTGCCAACAGGTTCAACCGTTGCCCAATAGTCTTCCATATCTTGCACAGTAAGTGTTTGAAATTCAACCTGTGTACGCACTACTATACTGTAAATTTTATCTTTTGTACGTACACAAACGCCAGAATACACATCATGGGTGCGGCCAGAAATCTGTTGCCACATTTCAAATGCGTGTTGCTTAGATATAGGCTTGCCTAAAATTATACCGTCTACCCCTAAACTGGTATCGGCAGCAATAATCACGGAATCAGGAAAATGCGCTTGGACAGCTTCAGCTTTTTGAAGCGACAGACGCTCGACGTAGTCTGCAACATGTTCATGTGCTCGAACCGACTCGTCGATGTCTGGGCTAAAAATATCGAACGCAAGCCCGAGCTGTGTGAGCAATTCACGGCGCCGTGGCGAGCTTGAGGCAAGAACTAGATGCGCCATTTATGTAGAAAATAATAAATGACAGGCCAAAACAAAATGCTGGTAAGCAAAGGTTGCCAATGGCGCGCAAATGAAAAGTGAACACCACTCATGACCTGCGTCAGCCAAACAATGGTTAAGTGCGCTAAAACAGCCAAAGCACTAATAATCCATAAATTGCTAAACGTCAGTACACGGCGTTCACGGGTTAAAAACCGTGAAAGAAAGGCAATAAGTACAAAACTTAGTGCATTCATCCCCAATGGGGAATCTAAAAGTAAATCTGCAAATAAACCTGTGCCAAAAGCGAACCAAATACCACACCATGTAGGTTGACACAATACCCAAAAGAGCATGATTAACAACATGAATAATGGTCGCCACCCCGTGATCTCATAAGATAAAGGGTATACCATCAGAATCGACCCTAAAATGACCGAAAAAATAATGGCCATTAAAGGATCGCGTTGTACTTTTGGACTTTGTTTAGCGATCAGCATTCGGTTGCTCCATCGCTAAAGAATCTGAAAATAAAACCACAACGTGATGTCCGCCTGCCAATTGGGCTGCAGGTATCACATCAATTTTAGCAAACTCGCCTGAATTATGACGGCTCACTTTTGCCACTGTCCCCACCAAATAGCCCGCTGGAAAATGTGTGCCTAAGCCTGAGCTATACACTTTTTCACCTACTTTGATGTTGGCACTGGTTGGTACATATTCCATTTTTAAATGGCCTAAATCGCCTGTACCCGTAACAATTGCACGCATACCCGTATGTTCAAGCCGTACCGATAAAGAATGTTCTTTATCAGAGAGCAACATCACACGACTACTATGCGGATAGACATTGATAATTTGCCCCATCACGCCCTTATCATCAAGCACGGTTTGGCCAACGCGCAGTTGACTGGTTGAACCGCGGTTAATCACAATAATATGACGTAGAGGGTCAGCATCTGTACCAATCACTTCTGCAATCTCCATACGCCCATCAATAATAAGCGGTGTATCGAGTAAACCACGCAAGCGTGTATTTTCTGCAGAAAGCTCAGAAAGCTTTTGCAAGCGCACTTGTGCCTGCAATAGCTCTGCCTGCATAGCAGTGTTTTCACGGCGCAGTTGTGCTTCTGATTTGGTTTGCTGGTTGAGCCATTCTCGCGATAACACTGGATAGCTTGCCATGGCATAAATAGGATTATATGCCGCGTACAAGACGTCTCTGGCCGGTTGAATTACGTGTGGCATGCGCCAGTCAAAGAACAGCACAACCAAGCACGTAATTACCGCAATGATAAATGAGCGAAAAGATGGCGGTTGTCTAGAAAACAGTTGAGTTTGCACCCGCCCAGTCCTTTTCTTAGCCTACAAATAACATGTCGTGATTTGGATTATCAAAGAAATCTAGAACTTTTCCACCACCACGAGTGACACAAGTTAGAGGATCTTCAGCAACCACCACAGGCAAGCCCGTTTCTTTCGCAAGAAGTTTGTCTAGGTTACGTAGTAATGCACCACCACCTGTAAGCACAATACCGCGCTCAGCGATGTCTGAAGACAGCTCTGGTGGCGTTTGTTCCAAAGCAGATTTTACTGCTGAAACAATGCTTTGTAATGGATCAGAAATCGCTTGAGTAACTTCATCCGATGTTACTGTAATCGCACGAGGTACACCCTCTGCCAAGTTACGGCCACGAACTTCAATCTCAAGTGGTTTTTGGCCTTCATCAGGCAATGCCATACCCACTTCTTTTTTAATATTTTCAGCAGTGGTTTCACCAATCACACAACCATGCGCTTTACGCACGTAGTTAATGATTTGCTCATCAAATACATCACCACCGATACGGAGTGAATCTGCATATACACAACCTTGTAGCGAAATAATCGCAATTTCAGTTGTACCACCACCCACATCAACCACCATAGAACCACATGCTTGCTCTACAGGCATGCCCGCACCAATTGCAGCCGCCATTGGCTCTTCAATTAAACGTACGTCACGTGCGCCAGCGTTATACACGGCTTCACGAATAGCACGACGTTCAACCAAAGTTGATTTGCATGGCACACATACCACAACACGTGGCGCTGGTGGGAAGAGACGTTTTTCATGCACTTTGCCAATAAATTGGTTCAGCATGGTTTCAGTCACTTCAAAGTCTGCAATCACACCATCTTTCATTGGACGGATAGCAGAAATGTTGGCTGGTGTACGACCTAGCATTTGTTTCGCGTCAAGACCTACTGCGGCAACGATTTTTTGTGAACCACTGTGACGAATAGCCACAACCGTGGGTTCATTTAATATAATGCCTCGTCCTGGCGCATAAATAAGTGTATTTGCAGTACCTAAATCAATGGCTAGATCAGGCGAAAACAAGCCAATTAGTCGTTTTAGAATCACGGGGACGTTCTCAGTTAAACTTTTATATGGACGCAAGGTGGCAACTTTAACTAAATGTGATGATTTGAACAAGTCAATCGCTTATTATAAGCCTCGATATTTTGAATTTTTTTAATACTGATTAGGTAATGTTATGTCTACAACGGATGCACAGCATTCTGCAGATCTCAATGCACAAACAGTTTCATCGATTGCCCATCTGGCTCGATTGTCGCTAGATGACACGCAATCTGCTGAATATGCTCAAAGTTTAAATAAAATTTTAGGCATGATGGACACCTTAAAAGGTATCAATACAGATGGTGTTGAACCATTAAAGAGCCCATTTGATCATCCACAACCATTACGTCAAGACGTGGTATCAGAAAGCAATCATCGCGATGAATATCAAGCAGTTGCGCCAAGCGTGCAAGAAGGCTTGTACCTTGTACCTCGCGTAATTGAGTAATTTCCGATCAAACGCACTATTGTTTCAAATTAAACGTAAAGAAATATTTCTCATGACAGATTTACATCGCTTATCAATTCGTGAATTGTCTGAAGGTTTGGCGGGCGCTAAATTTTCTTCACGCGAATTGACCGAACATTATTTAAAACGCATTGAAAAAATCGATGCTCAAGTCAAATCATACGTGACCGTCACTGCGGAACAAGCACTTGCTCAAGCCGATGCTGCTGATGCTACCATCAAAGCGGGCACTGCATCTGTTTTGACTGGTGTTCCAATTGCGCACAAAGACATCTTTTGTACCCAAGGCATTAAAACCACAGCTGGTTCTAAAATGCTGGATAATTTTATCTCTCCTTACGACGCAACCGTTGTAGCGAAAGGTAAAGCTGCGGGCCTTGTCACTTTAGGTAAAGTGAACATGGACGAATTCGCCATGGGTTCAACCTCTGAAAACTCATACTACGGCGCAACTGCTAACCCATGGAACTTAAGCCATGTACCAGGGGGATCATCTGGTGGTTCTGCAGCGGCTGTAGCAGCTGACCTCGCACCGTTTGCCACAGGTACAGACACAGGCGGTTCAATCCGTCAGCCTGCATCTTTCTGTGGTTTGACTGGTCTTAAACCAACTTACGGTCGTGTATCACGCTTCGGTATGATCGCATACGCATCATCTTTAGACCAAGGCGGCCCAATGGCGCGTTCGGCTGAAGACTGTGCATATTTGATGAATGTGATGGCAGGTCATGATGCGAAAGATTCAACTTCGGTTGAAAAAGACATCGACAACTACGTGGCGAACCTTAACGGTACTTCTGTTAAAGGCTTACGTATTGGTATTCCAAAACAATACTTCAATGTGGCTGGTTTAGATGCCGCAGTTAAAGCACGTGTTGAAGAATCACTGAAAAAATTAGAAGAATTGGGCGCAGTTCTTGTTGAAATTGACCTCAACATGACTGAAAGCTACGTGCCAACTTACTACCTGATTGCGCCTGCAGAAGCATCATCTAACCTTTCACGTTACGATGGTGTGCGTTATGGCTACCGTGCAGAAAATCCGCAAGATATTTTAGACCTCTACAAACGCTCACGTTCTGAAGGTTTTGGTGCAGAAGTACAACGTCGTATCTTGATTGGTACTTATGCCCTTTCTGCAGGTTATTACGATGCCTACTACGTGAAAGCGCAAAAAGTACGTCGTTTAATTCAGCAAGACTTCTTAAAAGCCTTTGAACAGGTAGATGTAATTGCTGCACCGACTGCACCAACCACTGCATATAAAATTGGCGCGTCTTTAGACCCTGTTGAAATGTATTTGGGCGATATTTACACCATCGCGGTGAACTTGGCGGGCTTACCTGCAATTAGTGCGCCTGTTGGTTTTGACCAAGATCACTTGCCTGTGGGTTTACAATTAATTGGCAATTACTGGTCTGAATCACAACTGCTATCTGTGGTACATCAGTATCAACAAGCGACCAATTGGCATACTCAACGCGCTGCAATTGCTGAGGAGAACGCATAATGGCGAAGAATACTGCTAAACCAAAATCAAACCTGATTGATGGTTGGGAAGTCGTGATTGGTATTGAGATTCACACGCAACTTGCAACCAATTCTAAAATCTTCTCAGGTTCATCCACCGAGTTTGGTCAAGACCCAAATACACAAGCCAGCCTTGTTGATTTAGCCATGCCGGGTGTACTGCCTGTTTTAAATAAAGAAGTGGTAGATTTAGCGATTCGCTTCGGTTTAGGGATTGATGCTTATATCGATCAAGCTTCTGTCTTTGCACGTAAAAACTACTTCTACCCTGACTCGCCTAAAGGCTACCAAATTAGCCAGATGGACAACCCAATTGTCGGTTTGGGTCATATCGACATCCAACTTGAAGATGGCACGACCAAACGCATTGGTGTAACCCGTGCACACCTTGAAGAAGATGCTGGTAAGTCGATTCACGATCAGTTTGAAGGCATGTCAGGTATTGACCTCAACCGTGCAGGCACGCCTTTGCTTGAAATCGTATCTGAACCCGATATGCGTTCGGTTGAAGAAGCGGTTGCTTACATCAAAGCGATTCACACGCTTGTACGTTGGTTAGGTATTTCTGACGGTAATATGGCAGAAGGCTCATTCCGTGCTGACTGTAACGTGTCATTACGTCGTCCGGGGCAACCTTTCGGTACACGTTGTGAATTGAAAAACCTGAACTCATTCCGTTTCATTGAACAAGCGATCAATGTTGAAATTGAACGTCAAATGGAAATTTTGGAATGGGATGGCACCATTGATCAGGAAACACGTTTGTTTGACCCGGTGAAGATGGAAACGCGTTCAATGCGCTCGAAAGAAGAAGCGAACGATTATCGCTACTTCCCAGACCCTGACTTGTTGCCTGTGATCATTGCAGATGCGCAAATTGAAGCAGCACGTGCTGCCCTTCCTGAGTTGCCTGCGGCACGTCGTGAACGTTTTGTCGCTGACTTTGGCGTGACTGAGTACGATGCTCACGTGCTTACGCTTACTCGTGAAATGTCAGAGTTTTACGAAGACGTAGTAAAAGCTGCTGGCGGTGCTGCGCAAGGTAAAGTGGCTGCGAACTGGGTGATGGGCGAATTCTCTGGTGCTTTAAACAAAGCGAGCCTAGAACTAGCAGATGCTCCTGTAACAGCAGAAAAACTTGGCGGCATGATTGCACGTATTGTGGATAACACGATTAACGGTAAGATTGCGAAGCAAGTATTCGGCTTTATGTGGGAAGAAGGCAAAACTGCAGACGAGATTATTGCGGAAAAAGGCTTGAAACAGGAAACTGATACAGGCGCAATTGAAGCGATTATTAAAGATGTGCTTGCTGCTAACGAAAAGATGGTTGAAGAGTTTAAATCTGGTAAAGAGAAAGCTTTCAACGGTCTAGTTGGTCAAGTGATGAAAGCAGCGAAAGGTAAAGCTAACCCTGCGCAAGTGAATGAATTGATGAAGAAATTGATTGGTTAATCTAATTATTTTCTAAAAGAAAACCCGCTTTAGAGCGGGTTTTTGTATTAAAAACACATTGCCGGAGGTGTAATAATACATTCCCCCATTAATGGCATTGTATAATTTCCCTGATGATCTACTCCACCTAAACGATAACCAAAATATGAAATTCCTGTTTCAGGAGTAACTCCACCCCCAACTCTAACAAAATATTTATTCGCTATAGCATGCTGAGCATAACTTCCAATAGTAGTAAAATATTCTTCACCATCGACAATTTTTTGCATAACTCGCATCGGAGTACGATAAATAGATTGGTTTTCTGATCGTTGTATTTGTATCTCATGCTGTATTAATTGATTAATATTATCCTTGCGATCACCAAGTAAAATATATTGCAGTTCTTCTGAATCTAAATCAAAAATCGTTCTTTCGATAAAATTATCGAAACACTCAAAATCTTCTGACAATGCATTGTATTCAGTATCAGATAATGTCTGACAAACGATATTATGAGCCTGATAAGTTTCCTCAATAGGACAAAATCCAAAAATACAAATTTCAAATTTTTCTTTTCTATTGCCAGTATTTTTTACATGAGAATACATTACTTGTTTAGCAATATTATTTATTAAATAAACAACATGAGTGATTGGCGGTAGTTTTTGTTTCAGGTTAGTTGGTTCCAAGATAGTAGTTAGTGAATCTATCAAACTTAAGTGTTTAAATAAGTATTCAGCAGTATTTTTAACAGCCATACTTAGTAGAACGTTACCTGCTATAGCCATACCTAGACTATGAGCACGCTCATATTTGATACGCATTGGATCTAATGTAACTTTTAATTCAAGTTCGTAGATTTTAGGAAAAATCTCTAAACTTCTTACTATCCCTCCATCTGAATTTTGATGAGTAATTCTACTATCTGCAGTAGCCCATACATCTGACGAGTTCTCTTCTTTATTCAACCAAACTGCAACTGATGTCATGAAACTCTCCTCTTATTAAATATTTAAACCCTAAAAATATATAAATGATTAATTCTTTTATAACTGAGAGAAATATAAATGATCCTAAAAATATGAAGAGCAAAAAAGTATCGTCTATCGCCAAACTCTAAGACTTGGGACGTATCCAATTTTCAAAGTCTTTTTTTATGCGTGACTTCTACCCTCATTCCCCGCCTTCTCCCAGTGGGAGAAGGAGCTTCCATTACTAATTTAATACCGTTATGGATTCTGTAAAAGAAATCCCCTCTCTTTTAAAGAGAGGATTAGGGAGAGGTAAATCATTTAATTTTCATGAATTTAATTATAAAATCAATTCAAACACTTCACACTAAAAACAACATGACATTTAAAAAAGTATCCTCTCTCGCCAAACTCGAAGACTTAGGTCGCGTTCAACTGTCAAAGTCTTTCTCTATAGTGAAATCGCAAACTGGTACGGTGTACCCAACATCCCCGACCATCCTAATATTGCCATCCGTACAGGCACAGAACTCTGCCAACAACTGCTTGAACCACTACAAGATAAGTTTGGACGTATCGCCATTCGCTCCGCTTATCGCTCACCAAGCGTGAACCAACTTGGCAATGAAAAAGGGCATAACTGTGCAAGCAACGAAAAAAACTTTGCCAGTCATATTTGGGACTATCCCGATACTAATGGCTATGGTGCAACGGCTTGTATCGTTATTCCTTCACTCATAACTTTAATTGAAAAAGATCCAAATAATTGGAAACAGATTGCATACTGGATTCACAATCACTTGCCGTACAGTCGTCTCGAATTCTTTAAAAAAGAAAATACGTTTTGTGCATTCAATATTGGTTGGCATGAAAAGCCGCTTAAAGAAATCAATAGCTATGTGACGGGATCGAAAGGCAAGCTGAAAGTAACACATGACCCAAACCTAGACTATGAAAAGTTGTATCCTGATTTACTGTGATTCCCCCTTGCGAAAATGCTTCTCATCCCAATGGGCGAAAGAGTGTCACGTAATTTCTTAGATACGTGAAATTCCCTCTCCTTCTAGGAGAGGGTTAGGGAGAGGTTTTATTAGCTCCCTCTCCTTAGCAAGATTTAAAGCACTGCTTTAAATTGCAGCGCAAGTGAAGGCTAGGAAGATGTTTTAAAAAATTATTAATGTGAGCGAGTTTTAAATCCCAATTCCGCAAAGGAGAGGTAATATTAATACTTTAAAAAATTCTCCAACTCATCTGCCCTTTCCGCTGTCATATCCATAAAACAGCCTGCACTAGTCACACGTACAATTGAACCGCCATTCGGATCATAATAAAACTTACAGTTCGCATCCCGATACTTCATCCATAAACGCTGTGTATTTTGCAATTCTTTTTTACGTGTTGTGCTTAAGGTATTCATCAAATTTTTATAAGCCTTATTCAAGCGCACATCTTGCCTTTTTGTTTCTGCTACAATGCACTCCACCATGCTTGTGGTCACACCGCCAGCTTTGTCCATACAGCCATTAAATTGCTTGCTTAGATTACGCTCACCTGCCTGCGCCATTTGCATAAAACCAAAAACACATAGCAACGAAAACATGATTTTCTTGAACATAGCGCTCTCTATTCTTTTCATTTTATTTTGAAATATTTATAGGCTTAAAGCCTTTATATAAACTTAGGCACCACAGCATTTCAAACTCAGTTCAAAATACTGTGGCTCACTAGATCATCAATCAGATTAAGCTTTAGCAGTAAACTTAACGGATCACGCCTAACTTATTAAACAATTCAGGTGTTAAAAAAGTCGTTACCAATTTATTTAAATCGATATAACGTACTACACCTTTTAGCTGATCTTTCACTTCAGGGTTTTTTAAAATTTCTTCACCCGTAATACTGCCTAACTCCTGAAAACTTTCACCTACCGCCTGAAGGCCTTCAGCTTTAATCACCGCTTGTGTTTGCGTAGAGCATTGCTCAGTTAAAATTCGTTGCAAAGTTTGCGCTAAGTTTTTATCTAACTGTGTACGCTGTTCTTCATTCACATTACTAAATTTTTTTAATTCTGGATGCGCCGACAACGCCACAAAAGTCCATTGCAATACCGCAGTTTTATCTGCAGCTGTGGTGGACTTCACTAAGCACTGACTCAACTGGTCTACAGTTTGCCCTGCATTCGCCACTTGCATGCCCGTCAGCATAGTAAAGGCCATAATAGCCGAGCAAATTAAACCAGAGCGTTTATTAATTTTTTGATTTACCACCAATGCCATGTGCTTACTCCAAAACGAAAACAGCCTAGTTGTACCACATTGGCAGAACTAGGCTGTTATTACTCTTGTAAATATTTAAAGCAAGTCTCTTACATTTGACTCAGCATGTGCTTTGCCCCTGCATGATTATAATTCGTAGCAAGGTTTTGTAGTACACGTTTGGCTTGTCCCTTAGCATTTGGAAAGCGCGAGTTATAGCTTGAAATACTGGTTAAGCAACGCGCCACCAACATGCCAGATTCAGTATAAATACGAGTACCATCGGTACCTTGTTGTTTGCCATAGTTATAAGCCAACTGTGCATTGTTACATGCGTTATTTAAATTTTTACCACTGTTAATATCACGGCGTGCAACCACATATAGCTTCATCTGCTGTTGCTGTGAACTGTCAATAACACTCGCTCTGATTGGTTCTACTACAGGGGTTTCCTTTTTCTCTGCTGGCTCTTTAACTTCCTTCGTTTCTTTTACCAAACTCGCTTTTGTAGCGATGGCTTTGGGTGTTGCTACTGGTGTTTTTTTAGTATTGGCTATGCTGAGCCCGGTATTTTTATAAAATTGTCTGGCTTCGCTGGCACTCATGAGCTGTACATTTAAGCGAATAGCGCGTGCATCGGGATATTGCGTTGAACGTACATCCGCCGTAGGTTCAATCGACACAATCCAGCTATTACTCTGCTGGCATTGATACGCACCAATTGCCTGTTTTACATTAGGCTCATTGTTCAAGCTGGTTTTAGTTTTAGTATTTTTGATATTGGCCAAATTACTTTTGTGCAATAGCGTAAAATGCCCACCATTGGCATGGCAATACTTTGCCAGCTGTGCACGGGGTATGAGTGATTGTGGCTCGGCCTGCTTATTGGCACGTCCCCATGCATATACGTAGTCTTGATCGCTTAAACGATTTTGCGTAATAAACTGCTCTGCAGATGTATAACGCGTCATTGGGTCTGCTCCCAAAGAATTCATCGTGGCGCAACCATGCAGTAGCATACTTGCACTACCAATCACTACCAAAGCTTTAGCTTTCACAGCCATCTACTCACTTATGATGGAACGCTAAATTTAAACGAAGTAGCCTAAAAATTCAATCATAAGTATTTGTTTTAAAAGTTATTTTTATATGAACGGCGTACTGTTTTTATTCCCAAAAAGCGACATAACCTACGCTTTTTAGCACAAAAATAGACTTGGCTAACGCTTCTGTTCAAACTTTTCAATTATAGTCAAATCATTATAAAACCAATACAATGGTGCAATGAGTTATTCAGAACATTTTAGACGTAAAATTTTAGCTAAGCTTGAGGAAGGTTATTCTATTCGAGCGGTAGCTGCACAATTTGAAATTAATAAAAATACCATTGTTGAATGGAAGAAACGTATAGAGATTAAAAAAACTCGTGTACGTAAACCTTCTAAAATTAACGATGATGCTTTACGTGAAGATGTTGAAAAGTATCCTGATGCTTATCAATATGAACGTGCTGCACGTTTTAATTGTGGTGTTTCATCTATTGGTGCTGCATTAAAGCGCTTAAATATTACAGTTAAAAAAAGACGTTAAGCCATCCTAAAGCAGATACAAGGCTTAGGGATAAATTTATTCAGCAAGTGAAGGAATTAGAAAAAAACCACCCGATTATTTATCTGGATGAAAGTGGTTTTAAGTCACATGATTATAGACCTCATGGCTATTCACGAAAAGGAGTACCCTGTTTAGGGCAATATAATTGGCAATTAAAGAATCAGACCAATGCCATTGGAGCAATCCATAAAGGGGATTTATTTTCAGTCGGTTTATTTGATTGCAAAATCAATTCAGATGTTTTTCATTTTTGGATTGAGCAATTCCTGATACCAGCATTACCTGAAAATAGTGTAGTGGTTATGGATAATGCAGCATTTCATAAAAGAGCAGATATTCAGGAATTATTGGAACAACAAGGGCATAAAATTCTTTGGCTTCCTGCATACAGCCCTGATTTAAATCCTATAGAACAGATGTGGGCATGGGTTAAACATAAGCGTAAAGAATGGTTGATCGACTCAGTCGATGAGTTATTTCGAGTTTTTTTCGAATCCTGTATGAATAATAAAGTAGTTTGACTATAACATTCAATCCTCTACATGCCGACCTACATTTGCTGCGTATACGTTTTACGACCAACCTTAAGCTAGAACAGATCGTTTCAAAAAAAATCCCGCGTAAAGCAGGCTAAATTTATCATGCAATCAATTAAGCTTATTTATCGAGTGTCGATTCAAATGCTTTTAAACGCTTATAAATAGACAATAATTCAATAATCGTGGGCCACGATGAAATTAAATATTGAAACGATTCGCGTACTTTGCCAAATACATTACTAATCTGCATCATTAAACCCAAAGTAATCGCACCCGCAGCAATACTTGGAAACAACACGAATAAACCATAGAGATTATCTAACTGCATATACCAAATACGCACTAAATTAAAATAAGCATAATGGAAATATAATCTGAAATAGTTAAAGCGTACTTTACTAAAAAGCTCTTTCAGCGTTTGTGGATCGGCACGGTTTTCATAGTCTTCACCATAAACCAATTCTTTACGGTAAGCCGCTTCGACTTTCTGATTATTAAACTCAAGGCCAGGCAGTTTATAACCCACTAACATTAAAATGACTGTACCTAATACTGCCCACGAAATCGCAGCCCACACTAAGGCGTAGGGTATTTCACCTACAATAGGTAATGCTTTCACATGTGAAGATAAACTCAGCAATACGGGTAAAAAAGCCAACAGGGTCATGAGTGCTTCAACCAAGCTTACCCCTAAACTTTCAACAGTTTTGGCAAAACGCATGGTGTCTTCTTGAATACGCTGTGATGCCCCTTCAATATGGCGTAACTGTTCCCAATGTGCTGTGTAATAATCATTCATTGCAGTACGCCAGCGGAATACATAATGACTTACAAAGAATAGATTAAATACAGCTGTGGTCACATACACCATCGCAACATATAAAAAAGTCAATACGCCACTATAGAGCTGATTAACATCACCTCCACCACTACTGAGCATTTTTTGAATCAGGTCATAAAATGGGTTATACCATGCATTGACCACAACACTCATTTGCACACCAAACCAGATGTTAAACAAGATAAACGCCGATCCCCAAACAGACCAAGCCTGCCAAGGATTATTTGATTTCCACTTCCAAAACAGCGCAAATAGCGCAGTGGAGATAAAAAACCATAAATAAAACCATAAAAATGAGGCTGTCCAAAAACGACTAATTCCAATTGGAAGCTCTGCGGTGGCATAACCTTCTGCAAAACCAAGATAACTTCCCCAGCTTTCGCCACCGCTATACCAAAGGGCTAAATTGATGACAAACCACAGAATAAGCGATCCAAAAAACCATTTTGGATTTGGAAAAAAAGACTTGAACATAAGCGAATAAATTTCCTTTTATTATTGCTCTTAGCATAGGGGCTGATCATAAAGCTTTAATCAAATTTTTATTATGATAATTTCAGTATTTTGATGATTCGTTTGTAAAAATTAAGTCTATTTTCAGTTCCATCGTATTTGCTTGTGACTACATATCCCAATAAATCTAGCCAATCCCTACAAGTAAAAACAGACATCCATTGCAAGCAGTACAAAGTAAACTATTTTCCTACAGTTCAATTCAAGCCTTTTTTACTTCTCTTGGTCTAACAATCTGGTTTCGCTCAGCTCGTTTCGCTATGGGCAACCTAAAAACTAGCCTCTTTGATTATATTTAAACGCCTACAACGATTATTTTTATAACCCCTATAAAATAGCAAAAATTATTAAATTCTAAAAATATTTTTATAAAATCATTGTTTAAAATATAACTCAAGAATGATCACAATTATGTATTAAAGTATGACCAAATTATTAAGCTGTTTTATTTTATTGAACTATCGCTCAATATTTACAAAAATGGTTAAATAATAAAAATTATGTTATGCTTATTAAAAATACAACACCACTCGGGGAGGTATATATGGAAAACCTTGTCATTGAATTGCTTAAACCTGTGACACTTAAAAAAGAAAACTGTAACCCAATGATTTTTGAATCAGGTACAGTACTTAAAGTGATCATGCATACACCTGAAGGCCTATTGGTATCTGATGATTCGAACTTTAACTTCACCATTTCAATGAAAGACCAAAACACGATTTGGCGCGAAATTTAAATTAAAACTGTATTGCTGTATCTTTTCCTGAGCTTCCCCCAAAGCTCCACACACTCAGGTACAGCATTCAGCGTTTTACCCACATTCTAAAAACCATCTAACTCGTGATTGAATTAAACAGATTTATCTGCTCTCCCTACTGTCTAGTAACCCATTCCAGTTATACATCAAGTTATTTTGCGTGATTTAGAGAATTAATCACTCAGTCAAGATTCATCTAGTTTTCGTATATACTGCGAAATAAGATTAAAGCAGATGACTTATTACCATATTTTGGCAGGCCTATATTTTTTGTATTGGTCTAAACTTTCACATCGACACATTCTTATTTCTATCATTATTATTTTCTTTAAAATCTAAAACGCTATCTGACATCATTACACCAAATGATCTGTAGCAGATCATTTTCATGGATATGCTTTGATCCATGGCCAAGGGAATAATAAAAACGTCAAGCTATGTCGCTTCACGCTTTAAAAATAAAACCCATCTGTTAAAATATGCATATAAAGCAATCTGTTGCTAGTAATAGAGAGCACAAAGTTCTGCTTTTCTCTTATTCAAACTATAAAGTTTCATCTGCTTAATTTTTTTTAAAAAACCACCGAATAACAGCCATATCAAGCAACAACTTATTTTGTGAATCTCACGCAGGAGTGATGATATTTCTAGTTTAGAACTGGCCATTACACTGGCAAAACAACACCATGCGACTCAAGTAGATAAAGCGGGCCAACCTTATATTGAGCATCCAATGCGAGTGATGCATCAAGTTGAAGGCACTCAGGCTAAAACCGTCGCCATCATGCATGACTTATTAGAAGATACTTCAGTCCGTACCAATGACCTGATTGAATTGGGCTTTGAACCTGAAATTTTGCAGGCACTACTTGCACTTACCAAACAGCCACATGAGAACCGTTTTACAGCAGTACAAAGAACCAAGCAAAATGCTTTGGCATGTAAAGTAAAACTGGCCGATCTGGCCGACAATATGAACTTATCACGCTTAGGCACGATTCAAGCCAAAGACCTTGCCCGACTCGCACAATACAACATTGTGAAAGCTCAATTACTCGAAGCAGATCAAATTTATGGTTGTATTCAAGCTTTGAAGCCAAGCACGGACTACCCTGCTTTTCACTATTCAACACGAGCACAAAACTATCAATATTTGTTAAATTTGATGTTTGATCAGACTGTTCCCTACTTAGCTCAAGAATGGTGGATTTTATTTGAAGATGCCTCACAGTATTTAAGCTGGTGTAAGCGTCATCAACAGCCTGCTGAACTGTCTTATTTTTTAGTATTAATTCATTGTACGGATCGCGTATTTTTCGATGGTCAATTTGTGGATGCACATTACCATGCCGTATTTAAACGGATATTTGAGCAATTTCAGGTGGCTATACTTGAGCCATAAGCCTTAGTGCCAAAGCATAAAAAAGTTTAAATCAGGCGCTTAAAATCAACTGCCAAATAATACCCACCCTCCCTTTCAAATCAGTTTGATTCAACTGCATGTATGAGCATATACATTCAAACCATTTAGAAAGGGATGATGATAAAAATACAGGTATGTAACGATTCTTTAATGCTCACAATTGTGTGGGCGCTCACGGCTCATCCGCAAGCGCTTGATCTAATTACAGCGACGTTTTAGACCAAATCGCACCTACCTCCGCGTTGTATTGTCGTATCTTGGCTTGTTGATAGAAGCGTAAGAATGCCAATGCAAACACGATAGCGATTAGATCAATCCACCATAAAGTCATAGGGGTTGAAGCGATCAAACTAATTATAAAACTTACAGGTGCAACTAAGCTTAAAACTACAGCAATAGCCAATAACAACTCAGGTAATGCTTTGGCCGCGCCCACCATAAAACTATATATTAGGCTGAAAATAAAGATCAGGTAATAACTATAGACCAGCAGATGGTTCATACTTTCTAAGCCTAAATTCGCTAAACTGCCCCAGCGCCCAATCGCCATACTAACCACAACTGCAAACACACAACCCAAACATGCACCAATGCTTAAATTTGCAATAAAGCGCACATCTTTACGTTGTTGTACTGGAGCAAGTTGTGGATTTTTTTGACGTTTAATCCGCGACTCAATCCATAAAATATTGCCTGAATAAAATAAAAATGCCCCGCCGATTCCAAAGATAAAATACAGCCAACGGGTCAAGTCGCCACCATAATTACCAAAGTGCAAACTAAACATAGAGCGAATCACTTGATCCATCGCGGTGGCATGCGTATTTAAATTATTGGTTCTATACGGCTGAGTTTGATAAGGATTAAACATCATTACATCAAAGCGATCGCCACGCAGCATTTGCTCTGAGCTGTATAAGTTGACACGTGCCGAAGCTTTCTCTGGTTTATCCAAATTGTTAAAGCTGATGGAGCTAATTTGATATTCAGGTGCTTGACGCTGAATATTGGCAAAGATTTTTTCTACATTTAAGGGCTCGACAGGTTCAACCACTTTCATTGCGGGTGGACGTGCAGATAAAGGCTTATCTTTTGAGACTAAGCCACCAATCGCGCCATAAATAACATCGTGATAAGCAAAAGCAATGACTGTGACGCAAATTAAAATATGAAAAGGTAAACTGGTAATACCAATAACATTATGGGCATCAAGCCAAAAGCGCTTTTTATTTTTCCCTGCCCGAATGGCAAAATAATCTTTCACCAAAGTAGGTAGCAGTACAATTAAACCTGTCATTAAAGCTAAAAAGTACAAAACCGAAACAAAGCCCATGACATACATACCAACGGTATGATCGCCCAAAGAACCTGGAATACCTGCTGTTTCATGTAGTTGTTCAATGAGCCAACCCAACTTGGATAAGTTTTCCTGCTCAACATACAAAATTCCATCTTGTTCTAAAGTTGCCAACATCGCATTTTGATGCAGATCAATACTATGCTCATCATTTTTGACTTCAGTTGTGACTTTCCATTGCATTGGCGCATAGTGAAACTCTTTAGAGTCGAGATTCAACTGAAAACTTTTCAGAGTTTCAGGATGCTGTGCTTGTACTTTTTCAACCAATTCATTGTATTGATGCGTTTCAATAGTATTTAAGCTTTGCGCTGGTGGTGTCGCCCATCGACTGATTTCATGTTGAAACATGCTCAGCCCACCCGCAAAAAAGCAGATGAATAATAAAATGCCAGATGTAATACCCACCCATGTATGTAATTCTTTGGCATGGCGAATAATATCGGTACGAACTTTCACAATGATTTATCCTCGAAGCGCCAATAAAATGCCATAGGCTATACAATTCAATACGCTAAAAATTAGAACAGCTTGCCAACCTTTGGGAATGAAATAAGCAATAAATACCAAAGGCAAATACAGCCAAGGTACAGACCACATGCCCAGTTGTGGCGCTAAGGCTTTGTCTAAATGCTGAAGTCCCCAAATCGTAATAAAAGATGCCCCTGCAATCGATAGGCTTAAACCTAAAACCCAGCCTGCAAAGCTTTTCGACCACCAATCAGCTTGGATTTTTTGTTGAATGAGAAATTTCATTTGAAGTATTTTTCTTAAATAAAGCCACAAAAGGAATTAATGACCAAGCCACCAGTAGCGTCATGAGCCACATATACACGGCAACCAGCTTAGGAACAGACATCAACAGAAAGATGAGCGAAATGATGATGAAGCAGAAACCTACATATACATAACGTTTGCCCAGCGTCTGCTGAAGTAGGTTTTGATGGCGATGGCTGAAATACAATAACAAGCACCCCATCATACAGAGAATGACAGCAAGGATTTTCATGGATCTAAACCCTATGGAGAGAACGAGTGATGTCAAAACAGTAAGGGTTGATATAGACATGAGACAGCCACTTGAGGGGACTGTCTCATGCCAATTTTAATAAACCCTAAAGGCTTAAATTAGAAGTCGAAACTTACACCAAGCTTATAGGTACGGCCTGAACCAATAGTTGTGTATCCGCTGTTAAATACACCCGCCCAATATTTTTCATTCGTCACATTATCGACATTGGCACGGAAAGTCGTGTCTACACCACCAATATTGGTTTTATATTTTGCACCTACATCAAGCAAGGCATAGTCTGGTAACTCTAGGGTATTGGTATTATTTAGATATTGATTATCTACATAGTTGCCACGTGCATTGATACTTAAACCATCCACAGGGAGTTTGTATTCCACACCCAGACCTGCTGTAAACTCAGGCTGACCTTCAACTGTTTTGCCTACAATATTTGCCGTGGTATTTTTGGTGTATTTCACATCAATATATGCAAGGTTACCCCAAATAATCACATCATCCGTCACATTACCTGAGAAGCCATATTCCACGCCTTTAGAAGTAGTTTCAGCACCATCCGTTGTAATCTGAGTGATGGTTGAATTACTTGGATCAGAATATGGAGATGTTAGTGTACTTGGCTTCTCAATTTGATAAGCGGCTAAAGTGTGTAGCCATGAACCATGCTGATATTTTGCACCCACTTCATATTGTTTTGTCTCGAAAGGTGCAAAAGTTTTACCATTATTGGCATCAATAGTGCTGTTAACAGTATTGCCTTGAGAAAGACCTTCAACATAACTTGCATATAAAGAAATATCTTCACCCCAAGGTTTAACCACTACGCCTAAACTTGGAGAAACCTTATCGGATTTGTATTCGGTATTTTTGAATGGATTTTTTACATCTACATCTTGATAACGTAAACCCAAAATAAATTGTAGCTTTTCATCTAATAACGAGATTTGATCCGTTAAAGAGTAGCTGGTGAACGTATTATCCCCAATATTGTACATCTCTGGTGCATTAACAGGCATAGCTCCTGACTGACTTGGATTATACAAATTGGTGTCAAATTTAGTTGAATTTGCAGCATCATGCTGTTTTGTATCTCTATGTAGATAATCTGCTCTTAAACCAACAACATGCTGAACCAATCCAGTATCAAATGCGCCTTCTAATCCTAAATTTGCAGCCGTATTACGTTGATTCATTTTTACGTGGAAATACTGCGCATTTTTCACGTCACCTTGCTCATTACTTACGATGACACGTGTTCCAAACAAATGCCCTTGATACTTTTGTTCAGTCGTTCCCACGCCTGCAATCACTTTTAGATTATCTAATAATTTATATTCCCCAGAAACTCCAACATGCGTTGCAGACTGATTACCAAATAATTTAGGGAAAAGGTTTGTTCGGCCATCTGGTGCATCAAGTACAGGAACTCCACTTGCAAACGAGACCATCGCTGGTGAACCACCTTCACGTTTGTCTTTCGTAGAATAAGCGTCAAAATTAACTTTGGCTTTATCGGTTGTCCAATCAAGACCTAAAACAGCAGAAACTGTTTCATCTTCTAGACCATCGACAACATGTTCACCCTGACCATAATTGGCACTTAAACGTGCACCAAATTCTTGATCTTGTCCAAATCGGCGTGCAACATCAAAGCCTGATTTATAAAATCCTTCTTCTTCAAAATTTGCTGTAACACGAGTCAATTCTTTATCTGCACGCTTGGTATTGGCAATAACGACACCGCCCACACTACCACCCGGTGCCATACCAGCTACTAAGGCATTAGGGCCTTTTAAAACAGTGACTGAACCTAAAATATCGGTAGATACTCGACCAGATGGTGCCATACCATAAGCGCCGTTTAAATTAAGATCATCCCAATTGACATTAAAACCTCGGATATTAAAGTTTTCGTTTAAATGTCCACTGTTGGTTGTGGTACGAATACTTGGATCAATTTTCAGCACATCCATAATGGTATGTGCATGTGCATCTTCTATGGCTTGTTGGCTGTAGTTACGAATCGTAAAGGGCGTATCTAAAATATCTTTTTCACCCAAAATATTAAGTGTCGCCTTTCTTTTGAGCTTTCCCGTCACATCTGTTTCTTGTGAATCTGCTTTCACCACAATGGTCGGCATGGAGAAGCTTTCAGCTTCTGCAGCCACAACAAAACACGGACAAGCAAGCAAAGCTAAAATTAATATTTTACGTTCCACAGTCAAACCCCTCATTCAACAATTTAAATTTTAATAATCGCAAAAGGTGACTATATCATAATAATAACAATTCTCATTTACATTATTATTTAATATTTTATTTTAGTTTTATTTATATAGCTTTATGGCAAGCGATTTTGAAGCAACAACATCAATTTATTCTTAAGGTTTTAACGCGACTTAATCAGTGCTTAAGTGCTACTTAATATGCTAAGTAAATACAATAAGTATTTAATTTATTTAAACTTAATTAAATAAAAAACATAAGGAGTTATAACAGCAGAAAAATTATTACTAATTATAATCGCTCGATCAAAAGCGAAGAATTGAGGAGACTCTAAAGTACCCGTCAATTCTTCTCGATAATTCAAATTAATTAAAACTTCCACGTATAATCAATATTTACACGTTGCTCTTTCGCTGGCTGGAATGTCGCTTTAGGGCCAAAGTCATTTTTATAATCTTCATGACGTAAACGAATAAATAAGCCTTTTAATTTGGTACTTTGCAATTGATAGCTCAACTCGATACCAAACTTTCGCTCTTCCAATGTTTCGCCCGGTTTTAGGTTTTCAAGCTTAATGTCTGTGCCTTTGGTATAGCGCGTCATGAGTTTTAAACCGGGAACCTGATTTTTAAAATCATAGTCATAACGCACAGACCATGCTTTTTCATTTGGATTTAAAAAGTCCGTTGCCCACGCATCAATATAAGTATTGGCCTCACCACCACTTAAATATGGAAAACCAGTATCGCCTGAGTTATGAATATAGCCCGTGGTAAATTTATGGTTATCCACGCCGAGGGCCAATACCATATTGCCATGATGACTATCGACCTCACCTGCCAGCTCTGCACCTGATTCCACCGTACGGAAATAACGGAAGTCGGTAAACAGATTTACCCATTCATTAAAATGATGTGTATTGCGTACCCAAAATGTATATTGATCATACACATCCACTAAATTTGCAGTATATAAAGCAAAGGTTGTTTCAGGTCTTAAATAATAATAACCACCCACATAATATAAGCCATCAGTTTCGACGGACTTATACTTCATATTAGCGCCTGATAAGCGAATCTTTTCCCAATCAGTCGAGTTACGATGATTCACGCGGTTCACATAACCCGCTTCGATTTTAATGTTGTCTACATCTTTTGATTCAACCGCGACACCTCGGTATTGCTGAGGCAATAAGCGGGCTGGCGAACCGACAATGACTGGATTCAGCGGCTGTAAAGTACCCACTTTGACTTCTGTTTCAGAAATTTTTGCCTTGGCTGTTAAGCTCGCTTCTGCCCATGTATCTACAGGATCGCCATTGTCTTTGAGCGGTGAAAGCCCCACTACACCCGGTGCATAGTCTTTATCGCCCCACAAGTTAATGCCCACCCCTGCATAGAGGTCAACACCAAAACCCACCGTGCCTTCGGTAAAACCTGATTTGGCATTTAAAATAAAACCTTGCACCCATTGTTTGGCTGCAGGTGCTGCTGCGTTTGGCTCGGTAAAATTACGATCCAAATAAAAATTACGTGCCGTCAATGTGACAGATCGGTCTTTCACAAAGTCTGCAAAACACAAGCTTGGTAATGTTGTTGCTATACATAAAGTAGATAGTACGAATGTTTTCATTGTCATTTCCCTAAGACAAAAAACCTCTATTCCATTGATGAATAATCAATAGAAACAGTGATAAAAATGAGTGATATAAAGTTAGAACTGCCTCACGGCAATGCATTAACGTGCGCTATAATTTTTCATTAAACTCTCCATAGAACCCCTATAAAACATCATCCTGATGCGCAAAAAATGGAGTACCCATTAAAATGAATACTCCAAAACTCCATTACACGAGGGTAAATGCAGCGCTGGCTTTACCCACTTCTTTACCGTTTTGATAAGCCACACTTTCAATATTTGAAATACGGCGGCCTTGGCGCACGAAGTAAACTTCCACCTCAACAGGTGCAATATTGCATGGACGTAAGAATGAAACATTCATGGTGACCGTTGCCGATGGCTGGCCTTCTTGCGCAATAATCGCAAATAGACCCATGGCATCGTCCAGCATGGAACACAGCATGCCGCCTTGCACATGCCCCATCGGGTTGGCAAATTCAGCACGTGGTTGGTAGCTGATACGGGCTTTCCAGTCATTTTCATGCTCAACCTGCTCCACCTTTCCACCCAAAAAGATGTGGATCGGTGGCGCTTGCATTTGATCTAAAAAAGCTTGTACATCAAAACTCATGACTTATTCACCAAAGTAAGCATTATCAAATGCGGTCACAGCAGTCCCCGCATGTTTTACGCTGTACGCCAAACCATGAATTTCTGGTAATACCATGCTGTGATAGAAACGCGCGGTTTGAATTTTGCCTTTTAAGAAATTGATATTGCTGTCGCCTGCTGCGAGCAATTCAGAAGCTTTGGCTGCACTTTGTGCCAATTGCCATGCACCCACGACATTACCCACGAGCATTAGATACGGTACAGAAACAGACAATGCTTGCTTAGTCGATTGCAAGAACTGAGCGGCTATTTGCTGGCTATTTTCAGACAAAATCTCGATAGCAGCTGCAAACGCTTTGGCCACATCTGCAAGCTCAGCATTGGCTTGAACTTGAGCCAAAGTCTCTTTCATCAGGCCAATCAGCACACTTAAGTTTTTGCCTTGGTCTTTCACCACTTTACGACCAACTAAGTCCGCAGCTTGAATCGCAGTTGTGCCTTCATAAATCACGCTGATGACTGCATCACGCAAGTATTGTGCCACGCCAGTTTCTTCAATAAAGCCGATACCGCCATGTACTTGAATGCCTGTGGTTGTGGTTTTTAATGCTGTTTCTGTTGCCCATGCTTTAAATACAGGAATCAGTAAATCTACCAAGCCTTGATTATGCTTACGCACGTCTGCATCGGTATGACGGAAGCTAATGTCCTGCGCTTGTGCAATAAACAAGGACAATGCACGCATCGCTTCAACATTGGATTTCATGCTAAGCAACTGACGGCGCACGTCTGCATGTTCAATAATGGCAACTGGTTTGCCTGTTTCGACATCCGCACCTTGAACACGTTCACGCGCATAATCTAAAGCCGCTTGGTAAGAACGCTCTGTTAAAGCAACACCTTCCATGCCTACAGTTAAACGCGCCATGTTCATCATCACGAACATCGCCATTAAGCCTTTGTTTTTCTCGCCAACGAGGTAACCCAAAGCGCCTTCATTATCGCCATAAGCCATCACACAGGTTGGGCTGGCATGAATACCCAACTTATGTTCAATCGACACGCAGCGTACATCGTTACGCTCGCCCAATGAACCGTCATCATTGACTAAAAACTTCGGTACAAGGAACAATGAAATACCGCGCACGCCTTCAGGTGCATCTGGCAAACGTGCCAACACTAAATGAATGATGTTGTCAGTAAAGTCATGCTCACCAAACGTGATAAAGATTTTTTGACCGCTAATACGGTATGTCCCATCACCTTGATCAATCGCTTTGGTTTTTAAAGCACCCACATCTGAACCTGCACCCGGCTCAGTCAGGTTCATGGTGCCGCCCCATTCGCCAGAAACCAGCTTAGGTAAGTACTTTTGCTTTAACTCATCAGAACCTGCATGGCTAATTGCTTCAATCGCGCCAATGGTTAAACCAGAACACATCACAAATGATTTGTTCGCAGACATCATGATTTCATTGACCGCAGTCGACAAAATATAAGGTAAGCCTTGTCCGCCAAATTCAGGCTCTAAGGAAATATTGTTCCAGCCTGCTTGCGTGTACTGCGCATACGCTTCTTTAAAGCCTTTTGGTGTTGTCACCACGCCATCAGCTATTTTTAAACCTTCACGGTCACCGCTGGCATTGATCGGATCCAGTACATTGGTGGCAAATTTACCTACTTCATCCAAAATAGATTCATATAGATCTACGCCTAAGTCCTCTAAACCCGGAAGCTGAGCCAATTGCTCTTGATCTAATAAATGATTAAAGATAAAGCTTAGATCATTGAGAGGGGCTTTGTAGCTATTCATGCGCTCATTTCCTTGTCTTGCAGTAAACGCCAGTTAATTTTTCCGCTTGCCGTTTTTGGCAGTTCAGATGCGAACTCCACCACTTTTGGCACTTTGTAGGCCGACATATTGTCTCGGCACCACTGTCTTAATTCATCTTCAGTCATCATTTGATTGGCTTTTAACACCACAATGGCTTTTACACTTTCGCCACGGTCATTTTTATTGCATGGGATAATGCAGTTTTCTAAAACTTTGGTGTTTTGATACAAAATGCTTTCGACTTCAGATGGCCAAACTTTGTAGCCCGACACATTGATCATGCGTTTTAAGCGGTCAGCCATAAAGAAGTAGCCTTCTTCATCGAAATAACCAACATCACCTGTTTTAAAGAAGCGTTTGCCATCATGTTCAATAAAAGAAGCTTCGGTCGCTTCGGGATTTTTCCAATACCCACTAAATAAGCATGGGCTAGTCGAAATAATTTCACCATTTTGGCGAATGCCTAGTTCTGCACCTGTTTCTGGGTCAATCACACGGGTATCCACATCAAACAGTGGCACACCTAAGCATTGGCGCTTACCACGACCATAAGGATTGAGATGCACACCGGCTGCCATTTCAGTCATACCCCAGCCTTCAATAAACTCAATACCTGTAAGTGTTTCAAAGTCTTGGGCAATCGCATGTGGCATACCTGTACCGCCGCCATAAACGTGGGTAAAGGATTTAAAATTGAATTTATTCACATCCGGCATTGCCAGCAGATCCACCACCATGGTTGGAATACAGCACCAATGTGTTAGGCCATGTAAATCGACCACTTGTGCAGCACAAAGGCGATCCCAACGAGTCATCAGGAAGGATGTTGCACCGAGCCAAATAGGCAAGCACATGGCATTCACCATGCCTGTAACATGGAAGAATGGCGTGACAGACAATACTTTTGCCGTGTTGTTCCATGGGCTCCAATTGATTTGCGTCAAAATTTGCGCAACCAAAGCACGATGACTCAGCATGCACCCCTTTGGATGTGCTGTTGTACCCGATGTATATAAAATAACGGCTAAATCCTCACCTGCTCGAACAGCTTGCGTTTCAATTGCTGAATGCTGTAAAGCAGTTCGCATGTCGGTTACATATTCAGTTTCAGCAACTGCAGGTGCTTGAATCACTGTTTCAGGTATTACAAAGTTGGTCGGCGTGAAAATATCATCACCATAACGTGCCGCAATAATTTTTCCTAAACAGGTTTTACCCAATAAAGTTTCAAACTCGGCCACAAGTTCAGAACCGACCACAGCAACTTTCGACTCTGTATCGGATACATACCATTCCAGTTCCAAAGCTTTGTTCATTGGATTGACAGGCACCACCACCGCGTCACAACGCAAAATTGCATAATAGGCAATAATAAATGACACGCTGTTTTGCATGCTGATCACAACACGGTCACCCGCCAGAACATTGGCTTGGGCTTGTAGATAACCCGCAAAACGTTCCACGCGTGCATTCAGTTCTGCATAGTTCACTTGGCTACCGTAATAATTCACTGCCACTTTATCTGGATAGCGCTGTGCATTGGTGGCCAAATGTTCATATAAACCTGTCTGTGGATACGACAAGTTTTTAGAAAGATGGCGTGGCCAATGTTCAAAATGTAATGTACTCATGATTTAACCCTCTGAGTGCCCAGTCATGTGCCCAACTGGGTCACCAAATTTATATTTTTATAACGTCGCGAATTAAGCTACTGATTGTGCTAACAATGCGGGTACTTGCCAAAAAGACGCATCTGTTGTTGGGTCTTGAGCAAATTGCTGCATGTTCAAACTCATTGTGTCGAGACCCTGTTCTGTCGCGTAGAACATTGGACCACCACGCCAGCGCGGGAAGCCATACCCTGCCAAATACACCACATCAATATCTGACTGGCGGAGTGCAATTCCTTCTTCGAGTAAACGGAAGCCTTCATTGGCTAAGGCGTAGATGCAACGCGCGACAATTTCTTCATCGCTAAACTGTTGTGCTTGAATGCCTTTTTCTGCACGGTAGGCATCAATCAATGCAATGACTTCAGCATCGACATCCCCACGGCGGTTGCCTTGGCTATAGTCATACCAACCTTTTTGTGTTTTTTGACCAAAACGTTTCAGCTCAAATAACTGGTCGGCAAAGCCTGAGAATTTCTTCGTTGGATTAAGCTTCAACTGATGCTTACGAATCATGTAATCAATGTCATTACCTGCCATGTCACACATGCGGAATGGCCCCATTGCCATACCCCAATTTTCCAAAGCGCGGTCAATTTGATACGGCGATGCACCTGCATCAATGAGTAGTCCTGCAATGCGCAAATAGGCATTTAACATACGGTTGCCAATAAAGCCGTCACACACTCCTGCAACCACTGCGGTTTTTTTCAGACGTTTGCCAATTTCTAAAGCCGTTTTTAAAGTGGCTTGGTCTGTGCTGTCTGTGCGGACAATTTCGAGAAGTGGCATAATTTGCGCAGGACTAAAGAAATGTAAGCCCACCACAGATTCAGGACGAGAGGTTTGCGCCGCAAGTTGATTCAAATCCAAAGTAGAGGTATTACTTGCCAAAACCGCATGTGCTGGTAAATGGGTATCCATGTGCTTGAGCACAGAAGTTTTTACATCCCAATCTTCAAACACCGCTTCCACGGCTAAATCCACCGTTGCAAGTGCAGAATATTCTAGGCTGGTTGCAAGATTGGCTTGAATCGCTGTGGCTTTTTCTTCAGTCAAACGACCTTTAACCACTTGTCCTGCAAAGTGTTTAGCAATCAATGCTAAACCTCGGTCTAATCCCGCTTGCTGATTTTCAATGAGGGTCACAGGAAAGCCTGCTTGCAAGAAACAAATGGCAATACCACTGCCCATAGTCCCTGCACCAATCACAGCTACACGCTCAATGGCTTTGGCTTGTATCGCCACGTCTAAATCTGGAATATGCTTTGCTTCACGTTCTGCAAAAAAGGCATGACGCAAGCTTTTAGAAACATCCGAGGATGTAAGTTCTTGGAACAAAGCCTGTTCTTTGGCAAAACCTGCGACAAAGTCTAAAGTTAATGCAGCTTCAACCGCTGAGAGAATAGCGTGCTGCACCAGATGTTGTGGCTTATTCCCTAAAGCATCACGTTTTGCTTGCAATAAGGCCTGTAGTTCTTCTGTGAGTTCTAAGTTTTGATGCTTGATATGTGTCGAAGTTGTTAATGTCTGAGCAAATTCAACTGCTGCTTGTTTAGCATCAGTTTCCGTCAATACATCAATGAGTGCTGAGTCAGTTAGTGTCGCGAGTTTTAAAGGTTTCGCTGTTAAAATAGCGTCTAAAGCCAATGCTGCACCAATATAACGTGGTAACAGTTGTGTACCTGCCGCACCTGGTAATAAACCCAAGTGCACTTCAGGCAAAGCCAGTTGTGCTTTTGCATGTACCACACGGTGCTGACAAGCCAAAGCTAACTCTAAACCACCGCCCAACGCAGTACCAGAAACTGCAGCCACAATCGGCTTTTGGGCATCTGAAATCTGATGAATTAAATCATGTAATGATGGAAAGTTAAGATGAGTTCCAGCTGAGAACTCTGCAATATCTGCACCTGCGCTAAATACTTTCGCTGAACCTGCTAGGACGATAGATTTAACGTGATCATCTGCTAACAATTGCTCAATTGCCTGATAGAGATCTGAGCGTAATGTATGTGAAAGTACATTTAATTTTTCAGTTTGAAAATTCACTACAGCCACATTGCCGTGTGTTTCAATCAGAATGTGATTTACAGAACCCATGCTCATCTTCCATTTTTTCAGTTGAATAAATGCAGTGCAAATCAGTTAAAATTTGCACTACAAAATTGTTTTATGCTTGTACTTGAGCACGTTTTTGCATTGTGCCCAGTAAGATCAGAATCAGAACAGCTGCGATAATAATGCCCGGAATACAGGTCGCAATCAGACCGGTTGCGCCATTCCCCATTGCAAGGAATTGACCCGCAACTGCAGGACCTGCCATCGCGCCAAAACGACCAACAGTCATTGCTGTCCCTACACCTGTACCACGCATTTGAGTTGGATAAACCTGACTGCCTAATGCATACAGCACCATCTGTCCACCAATCGTGAAACAACCCACCAATGCACCAGCAAAATACATCGCATTTACGGTGCTAAAGCTGTTCAGCGCGATCAAACCTAAAATGATGCCGCTATACATTAGTAAAATGACGTTTTTCATTTTCCAATGGTCAACCAGCAAGCCCAGTACGATCGTTCCGACAAAAGCGCCGACCGAGAAGAACATTTGCACCATGGTTGCATCTTTTTTCTGGAACCCGAGCTCCATAAGTAATGACGGCAACCAGTTCAGTAGCATGTACACCACCATCATGGTGAAGAAATAACCCACCCAAAGTAGGATCGTTGGCATGCGGAAATACTGGTTAAACAAATCACTGAACTTGCTTTGCTGAGCGGTATCAGCGCTTTGCTGCGTTGCAAGAAATGCACGTGATTCAGGCAAGAATGCCATCATGAGCGGAATGACCATCAAAGGTAAAACACCACCCACATAAAAAATGACTTTCCAGTCTGCAGCCAATTGCGTACTCGCAAGTAGTGATACTGCAATACCACCAATTGGCATACCGCAATACATCAATGAAATTGCACGTCCACGTGCTTTATCACTCACTGATTCAGAAGCCAATGCCACTAAATTTGGCAATGCAGCGCCCAGCCCTAAGCCTGTCATAAAGCGTGCAAATAACAGCCCTGAGTATGACGTTACCCAAGCGGTGAGAATTGAAAATAAACCAAATAATGCAACAGCAATGATCAGCACTTTTTTACGGCCAATACGGTCCCCTAATCGACCACCAATTAAACCACCAGGCAATAAGCCTAAAATTGCAGCACTAAAAAATAAGCCCAGACTTGATTTATCTAAACCAAAATGTGCGCTAACACCTGCAGCAGCAACACCTGCAGACTGCAAATCAATCCCCTCAATTAAGGCGATCAGAAAGCAGATTAAAATCGTCATCACAGCATTACGCTGTGTATTTTGTTGTTGTTCCATACAACGTACCCTTCTTGTTTTGCGTTCCTAGCAAAAACAAACTAATTTGATATGAATACATTGTCAAGTGTACTTGACGTTTTAAAAATTAGAAAAAAGTCGTAGATAAAAATGGAAAAAAAAATGCATATTGCTTATATTGAGAGCTCATTTTTAGCCATGTATTAGCCGTGAAATCTCTAAGAACTTTGCTTCGATCTCGCCTTGAATGGATCGAAGACCATTTAATGAAAAATGCAGAAAAAAATGGTTATGGCTACGTAACACCATCGATGGCGAGGCTTTATAGTTATCTTGGCGAAACACCTGTGCCAATGTCCGAATTGGCTCGTCGCTTAAAAATTTCCCGCCAAGCGGTGCATCAGTTAGTCGCTGAAGGTCTTAATTCTAAGTTCTTAGAAGTTATTGATAGTCCAAATGACAAACGCATCAAAATGGTTAAGTTTTCGACGAACGGTAAAGAAATGTCGGATGTTGCATTGGCAGAAATTCATCAAGCCGAGCAAGAACTCGCAAAACATTTGGGTGAGGACAACGTTAAACAGCTCAGACGTATCTTGGAATTAGATTGGCCAGAGAGTTAATACTGAAAGTACAAGCTATACATTAATAGCTTGTTTTATATAAAAATTAATTAGATTCTGGCGTTCGCCAATAGATTTTTGATAATAAGTTGAACTTAACAACAGGCAGGCACCATGTGTGATGGTCCAAACATAAGAAAGATAATCACGCAGGCTAATGGCACAATTGCGAGAAATTAGATATTCGACCGTAATATCTTTAACCTCGATAATTCTTTTTTCTCGAACTTCGTACAGTTGCTCAAACTTATTTTTTATTCCTCTTTCCTGACTGGTAATTCGCTCTTCAATACTATGCAGTAGCACGGTTCGATTTGAATTCATCAGATGATAGAGCATGAACTGCCGAATTCCCTCTTGCACATCCGTTTTAAATTTTTGAGCGATCTCCAAGAGTCGTGTTTCATTCAAAATGAGCAATTCGAGATAGAGCTGATTTTTACATTTAAAATATTTATAAATGGTGCCCTTCGCAATGTCTAATTCTTCTGCTAATTCCCCAACTACAATATCCTGATTATTTTCGAGCAGTAGCTGTTCGGTCACTTCTAAAATCTTCTGTTTGAGCAAAAAGATCTTTTCGTGGCGGGATATGGTCATAGGATTTTAACTCTTCGGAAGCAATCAATTTAGATACATTGATGTACGCCTATAATGAATAACCACATTGCATCATGTCAAGCAAGCTTAACATAATGTTTAGTTTTGAATGATAGAGCATAGTGAAGGTACACTCTTTGCTCAAATGAGAGGCTCAAAAATGTCTAGCACAGGATCTAAGCTCAGAAGCACACTGCTTTGAATCATTCATTTATCTCTCTGTACTCGCTTAATGGGCTTATGAAGATTCGCATACATTCTCTGACTGGTATTAACAAAAATTCAAATAGCCATTTGATTTTGAGTGGGCATACGATTAAAAGATAGAATTAAATAGAGAAAATTAAAATAAAACAAATAGATATATGTTTTGGATTTTTTATTTGTTCGAGCATTACATTAATAAATAGTGAATACTCATGTCTAAAAAAGCTGTTATTAGAATATTTATGTGAGAAATTTGTGGCAATAAAAAAGCCACTTAATATAAGTGGCTGATTTAAAACAAGAATTTTGGTGGAGATGGCGGGAGTTGAACCCGCGTCCGCCAGCACTACGCTCGAGAATACTACATGCTTAGATATCGTCTATTGTTTTAACTCTTTGTGACCCGACGAACAGGGTACAAATCGCGATCCTCTAAGTTTAGTACAAAGCCCCGAGGCTTGGCTTTATACGGACTTGTGTGCTTGCGCTTCAGTCGGGATCTCTAACCACAAGTATTCAGAGATGCGGACAAGCTGCCCTTAGGCAGCTAGAGCGTATGATTCGTCGTTTGCGACTAAAAAATGCAAATTTGATTTACGAGAGAAAATGCGCTCTCGACATGCATCTATGAGTTTCATCACCAGCGTCGAAGCCAGAAACATCCCCAAAGTATGAACAATCATAGCATAACTGATAAAAAATACGATGTATTTTCTGAACAATTACACAATTGAATGCGCTTAATTACATAATTGCGCTAATATTTTATTTTTCAAGACCACAAAAGAAAAAGATATGAGCTATTTACTGGCCCTCGATCAGGGTACGACCTCAAGTCGTGCAATCATATTTAATGAACATGGACAAGTTCAGGCAACAGCTCAACGTGAAACACATATTCAAACCCCACACTCTGGCTGGGTTGAACAAGATGCTCAAGAAATTTGGAGCTCTCAAATTGCCGTAGTACAGCAAGCTCTAGCCTCTGCGCGTATTCTAGCTAAAGATATTAAAGCAATCGGCCTCACCAACCAACGTGAAACCACTGTGGTTTGGGATAAACGCACGGGTAAGCCTCTCGCTCCTGCTATTGTTTGGCAAGACCGTCGTGCAGCGAACTGGTGTAATCAACTTATCCAACAAAATTTACAAGAATCAATTCACCATACAACTGGGCTCAGAGTCGACCCCTATTTCAGCGCAGGGAAACTGGTTTGGCTACTCGAAAATACCGAAGGCTTACGAGAACTAGCACAACAAGGCCATGTGGCATTTGGTACGATCGATAGCTGGTTGGTATGGAATTTAACCCAAGGTGCTAAGCATATAATTGAAGCCAGTAATGCCTCACGTACCATGCTCATGAATTTACAAATGCAACAATGGGATGAATCATTACTCGAATTATTTAATATTCCAGCATCCATCTTGCCTAAAATTATCAGTTCCGACAGCTATGTAGCAGATACAGCTACGGGGCTACTGGGGGCAAATATTCCAATTACAGGCATATTGGGTGACCAGCAGTCTGCATTGTTTGGACAGTCCTGTTTTGAAGCTGGTACAGCCAAAAACACCTATGGTACTGGCTGTTTTATGTTGTTCAATACTGGAAATGAAGTCCAATATAGCACTAATAAATTATTGTCGACGCTTGCTTGGCAAGCGCAAGGTCAAACCACCTATGCCCTAGAAGGCAGTGTATTTATGGCTGGCGCCATTGTGCAGTGGCTCCGCGATGGACTCGGAATTATTCAAAAAAGTGGTGATGTGGAAAAGCTAGCCTGCCAAGTCTCCTCAACCGAAGGCGTCGTATTAGTCCCTGCCTTTACTGGACTTGGCGCACCGCATTGGGACAGTGAAGCACGTGCCTTACTTTGTGGAATGTCACGGGGCACAGGTAAAGCACATATCGCACGAGCAGCCTTAGAATCAATAGCATTTCAAGTCTCTGATGTGCTGAGCGCTATGCAGTCAGATATTTCAAAACCTTTAAAAGAGTTACGTGTAGATGGCGGTGCCTGTGCCAATGACATGCTGATGCAATTTCAAGCCGATATTTTAAATGTGCCTGTACTTCGTCCTAAACTTTTAGAATCAACCGCTTGGGGTGCTGCAGCTATAGCAGGCTTAAAGGCAGGCGTATTTTCAAACTTAGATGAAATAGCGCAATCTTGGCAGTTAGAACGTGCTTTTGAGCCAAACATGCAAGCAGATGAGCGCGAATATCATTTAAACCGCTGGCAGTCTGCTTTAAAACGTGCCAAATCTGATTTATAAACACATCATTCTCAACAGATAAAAAACCGCAATCAATGCGGTTTTTTATCTGATGTTCATTTAAGGCTAAGGCTTAATGTGCATGTCCGCCTGCCCCTTCCACAATTTTAGGTCGTGGGCATAACCAAATGATGAGGGCTGCGAATATAAAGATCATCGCCAAGAGTAAAAATACATGATTGGCAGACAAGGTTAAGGCTTCTTTATCGACTAAGCTGGTGATATACCACAAAGCCCCTTGTGAGCTCATGCCTTGTTGCATCAACGTCGCTTGTGTATCTTCTACATGTAAGCTTCCCACCATATCGGCGCGTGCAAGTTTGGTATGATCATCCCAAATTGTAACTGCAATCGATGCGCCGATTGCACCTGCCATGGTTCTTAAAAAGTTCATTAAGCCCGCAGCAGAAGCCATTTCTTGTGGTTGAACTGAAGCCAAAGCCATATTAGACAGTGGAATAAAGAAAAATGGCACCGCAAAACCTTGTAGAATTTGGGGCAATGCTAAAGAAAAGAAATCTGCATCTGTAGTCCAAAAGGCGCGCATCAGAGTTACACCACCCAATATACTAAGACCAAAACTTGCTAGCGCACGTTGGTCGTATTTTGTCGCCAGCTTCGCCACCAATGGCGACATGGTTAAACTGCCCAAGCCCATGGTTGCAGTTAAATAACCGGCCCAAGTTGCGGTATAGCCCAAGTTAATTTGTAGCCACTGCGGAATCAGTACAATACTGCCAAAGAATGCACCAAAGCCTAAGGCCAATGCCACAACTGATATAGTAAAGCTTCGATATTTAAAGATTTGAATATTGACCACAGGATGCCGCTCTGTCAGCTCCCAAATGGTAAAAATCACCAATCCAATCAGTGCGGTCAGCGCCAGAACCATAATCACTGGGCTATTAAACCAGTCTCGTTCATGGCCCAAATCCAACATCAACTGCAAAGCGCCAATCCATAGCACCAATAAAACGAGGCCACCCATATCAATTTTGAGTTTCGCGATTTCTGTTTCAGCGGGTTTCAATAAACGCATCGCTGCCATCGCACAGATGATTCCCACTGGAATATTAATAAAGAAAATCCAGTGCCACAACAAATTATCGCTGATGGAACCACCCAAAATTGGCCCTAAAATTGGCCCAACGACGGTAGTCATGGCCCACATGCCCATGGCTTGTGATTGTTTTTCAGGTGGAAAAATACGAAGGAGCAACATTTGGCTGAGTGGCATAATTGGGCCACCAAACAAGCCTTGACCTATTCGGCAAAACACCAGCATTTCTAAGCTGGTCGATAGACCGCATAGTACCGAAAATACCGTAAACCCGATTAGGCTCACAGTAAAAACTTTGACCCCGCCAAAGCGTCCTGCCAGCCAACCTGTTAAAGGCACACAAATGGCCTCTGCCACCGCATAGGATGTAATGACCCACGTCCCTTGCGAACTAGAAACAGCCAAACTACCCGTAATATGTGTGACCGATACATTGGCAATGGTCATGTCGAGCACAACCATAAAGTTTGCCAATGCCAGCACAAAGGCTGCCAATATCAATCGGCTACCTTTTAAATCACCATAAGGAACATAGCTATTCATAGGTGTTTACTTCGTGCTTAAGTCAATTTTTGCTTCCATCGACAAGCCCACACGCAGTGGATGTTCGGCCAATTGCTGTTGATCTAAACGAATACGAACAGGTAAGCGCTGTACAACTTTAATCCAGTTTCCTGTTGCATTTTGTGCTGGAATTAAAGCGAAAGCTGCGCCTGTTCCACCAGAAAAGCCCACCACTGTGCCTGTGTACTCCACGCTATCACCATATAGATCTGACGTAAGTGTGACTTTTTGCCCTGGTTTGACACGCTCTAATTGGCTTTCTTTAAAATTGGCATCGACATATAACTGTGAAATTGGCACAACCATCAATAACACTGAACCCGGTGCCACACGCTGGCCAACCTGAATTTTACGACTGGTCACCACACCATCAAAAGGCGCTTTAATGACTGTGCGCTCTAGATCTAATTCAGCCTGTTTGAGTTTTGCTTGAGCAACCAATACATCAGGGGTTGAATGTTCATTGCTGCCTTGAATTAAAGCATTGTTGGCTGCTAAAGAGCTTTGTGCAGCTTTTTGACTCGATTTTGCCTGCGCTAAACCTGCTTGAGCGAGGTCAAACCCTGCTTGTGCATTATTTACGGCGCTTTGTGCGGTGCTTAATTCTTCTTTAGAAATTGCACCCGAAGCACTCAATTGCTGACGACGATTCAGTTCATCTTGTGCTTTATTGAGTTCTGCTTTAGCTTTGGCCACTTGTGCTTCAGCACTATGAATACCATCATCGCTCACAAAGACTTGTGAATTTAAAGCACTACTGTTGGCTGCCGTTTGTTTATATTGACGCTGTGCCTTCATTAATTCTGCTTTTGCTTGTGCCAAGGCAATTTCAGCATCCCGTGGATCAACCTGAACTAAGACCTGACCTTTTTTAACCTGCTGCGTATCACTAACCAATACATCAGCCACTTGCCCTGTCACCATCGATGTGACTGATGCTGTTTCAGCACCCACATAAGCATTATCGGTTGATACACTTTGGTTAAAAAATAATTTCCAAATCAGATAAATCGCTACAGCAATCACTAAAATTAATGCAACAAAGGTCAAACTTTTCTTTCTTTTGGCTTTCAGTTCTGAATCGCTGAGTTGAGGCACTGTTTGAGTCTCTGGCAGTGTTTCTTGGGCATCTGTCATTGATTTTTCCTAAATCCAACAGACTTACTCAAACGGCAACATATTTGCATCCCGCAAATATCGGACATTTTTGTCCTCTATGATGTCGATGAAAAAGTCATTTTTTAAATTTGACGCATTTTATAGCGAGATAATCATGTTTTGAGAATATAAATGTAACTGTTCAGTCTTCATTTCTTTAAAACAACACAAGATTCGCATCCTGTGCTGTCAATTATTCTGTATTATTATAAAGTTAGCTTAAGCCAATATTAATATGCATACGATGCAATCGCTGTTGCAATCGCTTTGCCTTCATCATTGTGCATAGTCATACGCATGGTGCAGCCCTTACGACCTAAACGTAAAGTTTCTGCTCGGGCTGTAAAATATTGGCCACGGCCTGGTGCTAAATAATCTACACGCATGTCCACTGTTGCCAAACGGGATACCTTTTTACTGGTTTCGGTCATATCTTCAGCTTTTGCATGCTTATAGAGCTCACCCATTGCAGAAATGCCGCCAATGCTGTCTAGCAAAGTTGCAGCCACACCGCCATGCAAAATTTGAAATGCCACATTACCCACCAAATTTGGTGCCATATCTACACGTGCTTCAATTTGCCCGTCTACCACTGACATGTGCATGAGACTTTGAGCAAAAAATGGCGATGCATTAAACGCCTGACACAAACCTTGTAAAATTTGTGTCATGTCTACATTCGAGCTTAAATCCATATTACCTGTCCAATTTTTTGCTGCGTCCGTCATAGTCTGCTCGAATTACCTTAATTGAATAAAAAAATGAAGCGTGTTGTCCTAAAACAGGATTATAAGTCTACAATAGCTCTAGTTTAAGACTGATCATTGAGATTGTTATGACCTATACGTTCAATCGTCCAGCATTTCCTGCCACTCGTATGCGCCGCATTCGTAAAAATGATAAATTGCGTGCCATGGTTCGAGAGACCCAACTGACGGCTGATCACCTTATTTATCCTGTATTTGTATTGCCTGGTCAAAATCAAACCCAAGATATTCCAAGCATGCCAAATGTTCAGCGTTTATCTGCAGATCTACTGCTTAAAAAAGCTGAAAGCTTAATGGAATTAGGCGTATCAAAATTAGCGCTGTTTCCTGTAACTCCACAAGAAGACAAAAGTCTGAGCGCTGAAGCCGCTTGGCAAGACAATGGCTTAGTCCAAAATACAGTTCGCCTGCTTAAAAAAGAATTGCCTGAAATGGTATTGATTACCGATGGCGCACTCGATCCGTACACGACTCATGGTCAAGATGGCATTATTGATGACACAGGCTATGTGTTAAATGACGAAACTGTAGAATGTTTAATTAAACAAGCTTTAAGTCATGCTGAAGCGGGTGCAGATGTTGTTGCACCGAGCGATATGATGGATGGTCGTATTGGCGCGATTCGCCAAGCACTTGAAGCCAATGGCCATATCTATACCAATATCATGGCGTATTCTGCAAAATATGCATCTAGTTTCTATGGCCCTTTCCGTGATGCTGTCGGGTCTTCAAGCAACTTAAAAGGTGGTAACAAGTACAATTATCAAATGGATATTGGTAACCGCGCAGAAGCACTCCATGAAATCGCCTTAGATATCCAAGAAGGTGCAGACATGGTGATTGTGAAGCCTGGTATGCCTTATCTCGACATTGTCCGTGAAGTCAAAGATACTTTTGGTATTCCAACTTTTGTATATCAAGTCAGCGGTGAATATGCCATGTTGGCGGGTGCCATTCAAAACGGTTGGTTATCTGAAAATGTGATTATTGAATCACTGATGAGCTGTCGCCGTGCAGGTGCTGATGGTATTTGGACCTACTTTGCCGAAGAAGCCGCGCTCATGTTAAAAGACATGAAATAAGTGTCTTCATTTAGCCATAAAAAAAGCATCTGATCAGATGCTTTTTTTATTTTGCTTAAGATGCTTAAAACTTATAGCTATAGGCTAAACCTAAAATATTCTGATTCATTTTTAGGTTGGCATTGCCCCCACCAAAGTTTGCGGGAATAGAGTTTTGCCCCTTCACTTCTTTTTCTAAAGCATGGGTATATGCAATGCTGACATCCTGATGTGTGTCGATTAACCATGTAGCCCCCAGACTTAAATGATCTTGTACCACGCCTGGAGCTAAGATATTTAAGAAGGTCTGATCCGCTTGAATGGGCTGATCATTATGGCTATAACCTGCACGTAAGCTAAGTTTAGGTGTAGCCTGATAAGTTGCACCCACTTTATAAATATTAATATCTTGCCAGCCAAAACCCGCTCCTTGAGCAGTCCCCAGCGGTTGGGTTAAATTGAGCGGATTACCCACGGAAGCAATATCTGAATAGTTAATCCGTTCAACATCAGCTGCCAGCGTTAATGCGGGTGTAAGTTTAAATGCAGCGCCTACACCATAGCTTTCAGGCACATCAAAACCACCATTTTCTGCGAATAAACCACGGTATTTATCAAATGTACCAGCTTTAACTTTAGATGAATATTTAGCACCTAAGGTCAATTGGTCATCAAAGAACTGCCCAGACCATCCCAATTTAAAACCAATACCCGTTGACGAATCTTTTCCGCGATTACTTAAATTACTGCTGTCTTGTGAAAGCTGGGCAAAACCATCAATGCCCTTGGCTTCAAATTGCTGATACATAATATTCGATGCGACCGCCACAGATTGGTTCGGTGCATATTTCCATGCCACAGCAGGCGAGAAAAATACTTGAGATAAATTTACGCCAGCAGGGCCTGTACTGCCATATTTTTCAAAAGGGCTTTGTTTATAGCTGGTGTTCATCCCGCCATTGCCATAAATCGCAAAACCTACAGCAATTTGATCATTCACTGGATGACTATAAGCCACTTCTGGAATCACAAAATATTCACGTCCATTGGCATCATATTCACCATTGGCTTGCGGGCTATCTTGAATATTGGCAGAACGATCTGGCGCAAATACTGTTGCGCCAACATTGACTTGCTGCCCCACCCAACTCAAACCTGCTGGGTTACTGGCAATTGTTAATGCGTCATTAAAATTTGCAATTGATGTACCTGCATTACCCTGCGCTTTAACACCATAACCATGCATAAAATATCCAGTCGTCGCATGTGTTGCACTACTGAATATTGCCAATATCCCCAAAGATAATGCGCTATAAATTGTTTTCATCGTGACGCCCTTATTTTTAATTAAGGAAATCATATTTTGTTTGCGATATTTTGTAATCGAATAAAAAACAACAAGCTTATCTTTTTTAGAGATATAGAAAAAAGAAAACAAATCGATTGGTCATATCGGCATTCTAAGACTCAAAAGCCAATCAGATGCTTTATAATTGCCCTTATTTTTGAAGATGCAGTAACACGGAATGCATATTGCCATCATAGGTGCAGGCATTAGCGGCTTATTGTCTGCCCTAGAATTTATAGATCAAGGCTGTTCAGTTTCAATTTTCGATCAACAATCTGCGGGTAAAGCAGCCTCTTGGGCAGGGGGCGGTATTCTCTCTCCGATGTATCCTTGGCGCTACCCGCAAGCGGTCAATGACTTGGCCAAACACGGTAAAGACTTATATCGCACATGGAATGAAAAACTATGCCCTATTTCTGGTATCGACTTCGAAATACATGAAACAGGCATGCTGATTTTTGATCAAGCTGATTTTGAGATTGGTTTGAATTATGCCAAATTGCATGATGAACCTATGCAATACTGCGAACATCTACAATACGACAAAATAAAACAGCTGAATCCACGGATTTCTCATCAATTTGAACAAGCCATTTATTTTCCTCAAATTGCCAATGTGCGTAATCCTCGCCTGCTTAAATCCATCATTGGCTACTTAAAACAGCATCCGCAGGTGCAGTTTTATGAACAGACGTGGATTGAACAATTCATTATTCAAGATACACAAATTCAAGCGATCGAAAGCACACGTGGTGAACATTTTGAAGCAGATCATTATGTCATTAGCACAGGAGCATGGTCAGAACATTGGTCTAGCCAACTTCGGCTACAGATTCCTATAGCTCCCGTTCAAGGTCAAATGCTCCTGTTTAAAGGCCCAGAAAATTGGCTACCGACCATGTGTATGAATGAAGTAATGTACTTAATTCCACGTCGCGACGGTCATATTGTCTGTGGATCAAGCATGAATCATTTAGGATTTGATCACCGTCCATCTACACACGTTCAACAAGATATTTATAAGGCCAGCCTGAAAATGGTTCCTGCACTTGCAGAACTTCAGATTGTAAAACAATGGGCTGGCTTACGCCCAAGCTCACCCACAGGTATTCCCTATATTGGACAAATGCCTAATACCACCAACTTATGGGCGAATTTCGGTCATTATCGAAATGGCTTATGTATGGGGCCAGCTTCTGCACAGTTACTGCGTCAGCTGGTGCTACAACAAGACACCCTTGTTAATCCACAGGCCTACAGCCCTTTAGCATTAACGAGCCTCCATTAAACCTCACAGCGCGCCATATAAAAAATGCCTGTTCATCAGGCATTTTTTATTGCTCGCTTATATGAACTTAATGTGACGCTAATAAATTGGCTAATGCTTCTTTGAGTGTAGAGAACTGAAACTTATAGCCAGCATCGAGTAAAGCTTGGGGGTTGACATATTGACCATTTAAAATCAATTGTGATTGCTCACCTAGCACTAACTTCATTAAACCTGAAGGTAAGTTTAATAGTGGTCGTTTATTTAATTGTCTGGATGCTAAAGAGACAAAATCTGCCTGACTCACTCGCTCAGGTGCCACCAAGTTCCACACCTGTTTAGGTACATTCGATGTCATTATAAATTCAATGCTTTGCAATACATCACGAATATGAATCCATACCACGGGTTGGCGTCCGTGACCTATTTTTCCAGCCACGTTCAATCGAATAGGCAATAACATTTGCGGTAAAATGCCACCTTTTGCAGACAGCACAATCCCCAGCCGAATGATTTTAGTATTTTGATTCGAAAATTGTAGCGCAGTCTGTTCCCACTGTTGGCACAGCTCAGATTGAAAGATGGTTTGGGCGGGCGACTGCTCGGTACATGCCTGTTGCCACTGCTCAGTGGTGTCTATTCCATAATAACCAATTGCAGAGCCCGAAATAATGCATTTGGGTACAATACGGCGCTGTTCTAAGTACCGGTACAATTGCTCAGTTGTTTGTACTCGACTGGCAATTAATTTTTGCTTACGCGCAGCCGTCCAGCGCCCCTGCCCAATGCTTTCACCCGCCAAATTAATCACATAATCAATCTGGTCTGTTTTTAACTCACTGAGCGCTGTTATCCATTGCATATCAGGATGCGGCGAAACCAAATCTTTTTTACGACTTAAACCAATAACCGCATAATCTTTAGCTAACAAGTATTCCGTCAGGCGTGTACCAATAAAACCACTCGCCCCTGTAATTAACACCCGTTCCTTCAGCATAAACCGTCTCTAATAAATGGAGATACCCTACCATCTATAAGATAAGTTCATGTTTTGTTCAAGCCTTATTCATGGCCAAACATTTTAACTGACATGCGCTTTGCTTGCGCGCCATAAAACCAATAGGTAAGTAAATACAATGGAATCGCCAACAGCATACCCATAATAACCACCAAACTCATAAACTTAGGCTGTTGTAAGTACGATATAAAGTTTTGCCAAATTTCAGGATCTTTTATCGCAAATAAAGCAACGCCTAAAATTTGAAAGGCAATGTTGTAACCCCAAAAAATTAAGGTAAAGCCTAAAGTGATTTTTTTACGCTCTGCCTGTGTTGGTGCACGTTGATTTCGCTTTAAAAAGATATAAAGCACCCAAACCATTGCCACGATATAGGGTACAGCTGTTAAAATACCGCCTACACCCATTGGTAGTAGCGCGGCCAACACACCGCAAACACAGCTGAGCACCAAGCAAATGATAAAAAACATGACAAAATAATGAGTTAGCGACATCTGAATGATGACCTAAGAAATAAAATCAGTTCAGTATAAAAAAAAATGAATTTTTTTTCATTTTATTGTCAACCAATCTCTCATAGGTAGCGTTATATAGGGTACAAGGTCTGTAGCAGCCGATGATTTGTACTGGCATCCACAATGTTTCGGTGACCTTTCTTAAAGCAATAATTTTCTTTTCAGGTTTGAGCCTTTGAACAGCAGCCAAATCTTAAACCTTGAAATAGATTTTTTGACCGACGATTTCACCATCACTCGAATCGTCGGTCTTTTATTTTCTGCGTTTTTTATTTCAACACAAAACTCAGTCTTATCATTCTAACTCAATTTTTAAAATTTCAATCCAAGCACTCATCTTTACAGAAAAACGCACATCGTCTGCAAAGCTATACCTTAAGATCAATCTCATCTCATTCCTTCTGCTGGAGCATCTCCGCATGAATGCTGTTATTTATTTTGAAATTCAATCTTCAAATCCTGAACGAGACACACAATTCTACAGTGAAATATTTGGTTGGACTTTTCATCGTGTAGACGGCCTTCCCATTCAATATTATCAAATTGAAACTGCGGGTATACATGGTGGCTTACTCGAGCGACCTGCCCAGACCCCGCCCACACATTGTGGCACCAATGCCTTTACCTGTTCGATTGAAGTTAAAAATTTTGATGCAACAGCAGCTAAAATTTTAGCGAATGGCGGTCAAGTCGCTATGGAAAAATTCGCCATTGCAGGCAAATGCTGGCAAGGCTATTTCTTAGATCCCGACCACAATACTTTTGGACTTGTGCAAGTCGATCCCAATGCAGCATAACCACTTTGTACAAATGCTCATATTTTAGCAACGCCCTAAGCGACTTAGCTTGACGCATGAATAATCAATAACCAACGGAATATTCAGTATTTATGATACTTTAGAGCCCAATCAAATCTTTTGATGTTTTGGGGCTAGCATGACTGTTCGTTTTTTTCATACTTCTGATTGGCATTTAGGACAATTCTTCTATAACCATTCGCGTGACTACGAACATGAACAGTTTCTCAATTGGCTGCTTGAGCAAATAGCACAAAAACAGCCGCATGCCCTGCTCATTGCAGGTGATATTTTTGATGTCATCAACCCTGCATCTAGAGCGCAAAAGCAGCTCTATCAGTTTTTAGCGGATGCGCATGAACGTGCCCCGCACATGCAAACCCTGATGATCGCAGGCAACCATGACTCAGGCTACCGTATTGAGCAAGTTGAGCCATTATTAGAAAAATACCATGCCAAAGCTGTTGGCGTGGTCCATAAAAATACCGAAGGTCAGCTCGATTTAGACCGACTGCTCGTACCTATTTATGATGAACAAAAAAATATCGTGGCATGGTGTCTGACTTTACCTTTTTTACGGGCTGCCGAGATTACTGGTTTAAATGATCAAACCACCAATAGTCAAAATGCCATTGCCTATGTACATCAGCAATTAATTGCAGAAGCCAAAGCACGTAAAACCCCAGATCAAGCCTTAATTTTAATGTCACATGCCCACATGCAAGGCGGTGAAACCTCGGACTCAGAGCGCCCGATTATTATTGGCAATGAAGAAGCGCTTTCGACTGCGCTATTTGATGATGTAATCGACTATGTTGCACTTGGGCATTTGCATAAACCGCAAAAAGTCGGACAGGCTCATATCCGTTATAGCGGCTCACCGATTCCCCTGTCATTTAGTGAAATCAATTATAAGCACCAAGTGCTTGAGATCAGTATTGACCCGACTCAAAGCGATGAATCACGCTTTCAAATGGAGTCCTTAGCGATTCCGCGCAGTGTGCAATTGCATCGAATCAAAGGCACAATTCCAAAAGTTTTGGAACAATTATCTGCTTTGGCAAGCGGTGAAATTGAAGATATTGATCAGCGTGAATATGTCGAAATTGAATATCATACCGACACCCCGCCTGCACCTAATTTAAGACAGCAGTTTGAAGAGGCTTTAGCGCCAAACCGTTATCGTTTGGTGCGCATCAGCCGCCGTTATTTAACTTCAGATCAAAATAATCAGCAGCAAGCTGCAATCAACCTTGATCCGCCTACGCCTGAAAAATTATTCCAAAATCTTTGGGAAAAACAAGGCTACGGTGCTGATGACACCGTAATGAAAGATTTTTTAAGTTTGGTCGATGAAGCACAGAAATCACTTGAAGATGATGCGAACGCTTAAGGAATTGCCATGAAAATTTTATCTATACGTATTAAAAACTTGGCATCTTTAGCAGGTGAGCATTTTATTGATTTTGAATCTGAGCCCTTAGCCAGTGCAGGTTTAGTGGCAATTATCGGCAAAACAGGCGCAGGTAAATCTACCATTTTAGATGCCATGTGTTTGGCGTTATTCAACGAGGTACCACGTCTTAAAAACAGCGATGGTAAACTTATTGATGTAGATGGGTCAGAACTCCTCACGAAATCAACACAAACAATATTGCGCCGTGGTACAGCCCAAGGCTTTGCCGAGCTCAGCTTTGTTGCTCAAGACCAAAAAGTCTATGCTGCACGTTGGGAAATTAAACGTGCACGTGAAAACCCAAACGGTAAATTGCAAAGTGTACAGCGTTCACTAAAATGCTTAACGGACGAAACAATTATTGCTAATCAAACCAAACAGGTTGAAAAGCATATCCCCGAAATTATAAAACTCAGTTTCGAACAATTTACCCGTACAGTACTACTCGCACAATCAGAGGTCACTGCTTTTTTAAAAGCACGTGATAATGAACGTGGAAAACTTTTAGAATATCTAACCAACTCTGAAATCTTCGCAAAAATTGGTCAATTGGCCTTTGATAAAACCAAAGAAATTGCCAATCAGCGTAAAGAGCTGGAAAATGTTTTAGGACATATTGAAATATTGTCTGATGAAGATATTGCCTTACACACGGCGCAATTTCAAAGCCATGCAGATACTTACCAAAAATTTGAAAATGAAAAGGAGCAACTGCTCAAACAGCAGCAATGGTTTCAACACAAAGACAAACTAATTGCGGATATTCAGCAGCGTGAACAATATCTGACTGTTCAACAGCAGCAACTTGATGCACTGCAGCCACAGAAGCTGCAATTGCAACAACTGGAAAAATTCGCCTCAATCCGTCCAAGCATCATTCAACGCAAGAATTTAAATACTGAAATGGTGGCGCTGCAGCCTCAATTGACTCAGGCACAGCAGCAGTTCAGCACAATTGAAATTCAGTTTAATCATGAGAAAGCGCAATTTGAACAAATTGATCTGCAGCAAAAACAGCAGCATCAATTTGAAGTAGATCATCAAGATCAAATTGATGTAGTACGTGCACGGATTGCCGACCGCCGAGTGCTAGGCGATCAGCTCATTGCTGTGAAAGATGAACTCAAAAAACTGCAAGAGCAGCATGCCCCGCTACTTCAATCCGAACAGCAATTGCAACAAGTGCAGCAGCAGTTAGAACAACAGTTAGAGCAGCAAAATACCCTACTGCTGCAAACAGCACATTTTCAAGTTTTAGATGAAGCGCTGTCTGCACATCTCAGCCCTTTACAGCGCTTTATTCAAAGTTATGTGCAATTTGAGCAGCAATATGGTGATGTCGCGCAAGCTACGCAGCAAGTCGCTCAAAAACAGCAACAGCTTGAACAGCTTATTCAGCAATTTGGGCAAGACCAAGTGCTCAATTCTAAAATTACAGGCTTACGTACATCACGTGAAGACCTAATAAATCGTCTTAATCAGTTGGATGTCACCAAGAGTCATTGGCAGCGTTACCACGCTATTCATGTTGAACAGCAGCAAAAATTGCAAGAGCAGCAAAAACTGCAAACTGATCTCGCACAGAGTCAGCAGCAATGCAGCACAGCTGAAACTGAGTTTCATGCTCAAAAAACTGCTCGAGAAAGTTTGCAAACAGTGTTACAGCAGCAGCGATTACTGCATGCAGACAATATAGAACAGCTCAGAGCTAATCTGGTCGCAGGAGAAGCATGTTTGGTCTGCGGCAGCACCGAGCACCCTTATACACATAACCAAGATGTGCTTTCCCATGAACTATTGAAACTGCAAGAACAGCAGGAACAGCAAGCGCTAGCGCAGGAAAAAACAGCCTTTGATCTGTGGCAGCAACTGCAAAAAAAATGCACACAGCAGTCCACTGCCTTTGAAGCCAATGCACAGCAACTCATTGCAATCGGCACGCAGCAGAGCAATGTCCAAACCCAGCTTGAACAATCACTTCATGCACTGAGCATCCCTTATGATTTAAGTGCAGATTTGAGCTTACTTGAAACAGCTGTAAAGCATCATATTGAAAAAACACAGCAGTCTTTACAGCAAACAGAAGCTGATTTAAAAACCCATGAACGGGCACAGCAAAACAGCCAGACTTTGTCTCAATACATTCAGCACACGACAAAGCAGCTGACCGATGTACAGCATGCAGAACAAAATATTCAACCTATTTTGTCTTTATTCAATGACACTGAAAAACATGCATGGCAGCAATCGACCCGCACCGCTACTGAACAGGTTTATGAGAAACTACAACAGCGCCTCAACACCCTAAAACAACGCAATGAACTAGATACGCAACTGAATCAGAAAATGCAGCAACTGGAACAGGCGAAACAGCAAACTAAATTCAGTCTAGAGAATATTGCTACAACTGAAAAACGAATTGCGAAACTATTAGAAGAAGGTAAACAAAATAGCGATCTTGCGATTCAAGCTATTTTTACCATGACCCAAGTAACCGTTGAAAAACCGCATGAGTGGTTATTGCAGTTTGAGCAAAGCCGACAACAGCTGCAAACTCAGTTTAATACGGTGCGTCAACAGTTTGAGCAACGACGCCAAACCTTTGATGCCGCACAAGTAGCGCTGCAAAAGTATCAGGCACAGCAACTACAGCTGCAAAATCAACAGGAAGCAGCTGCACAAAGTATTCAACAGTGGTTATCGCTGCATATTGAGTTTGATGATGCCTTGTTGCAGCAGCTCGGTGAAATTACACATGAGCAAGAACTGCAGCTTAAACAGCAAATGATCGCGGCTGAACGTGCATATAGCGATGCACAATCTGCCAAAAAAACATTGGATGAACAATTACAGCAGCACTTAACACTGCAGCCTGAAATCACATTTGAAGCCCTGCTTGCACAATTGCAAAGCTTGGTTGAACAAATGACCCAAGTGATGGAACAGCGTGATGAAGTGAAACTCAAACTCGAAGTACATCAGCGCAATGTCGTAAAACAGCAGCAATTTGCCGATCAGATAAAACAGATCCAATCTGAAGAGCACCGTTGGAATAAAATTTCGAGCTTAATGGGCGATGCAACGGGCAAGAAATTCCGTGATTTGGCGCAGCAATATAACCTCGATATTTTAATTGAGTATGCTAACCAGCAATTGGCGATGCTTTCTCAGCGCTATACCTTAAAGCGCCTTGAAAACTCTTTAAGCCTAGCCATTGTCGATCATGATATGGATGGTGAAACCAGATCTGTTTCTTCGCTTTCAGGCGGTGAGTCGTTCTTAACCGCGCTCGCTTTATCCTTAGCTATTGCCAGCATGGCATCAGGAACAACGAAAATCGAAAGCCTGTTTATTGATGAAGGTTTTGGTACGCTCGATGCCTCAAGTCTGCACATGGTGATGAATGCGCTAGATCAGCTACAAAACCAAGGTCGTAAAGTGGTATTAATTTCACATATTCAAGAAATGCACGAACGAATCCCAGTGCAAATTCAGGTCAATCCGATCGGTGCAGGTGCAAGTACCATTCAAGTCGTGGGATAAATCAAGCGTTGAAAATCCCCTCCTTAGAAAAAGGAGGGTTAGGGAGGATTAAATTTATTATTGCTGCGAATAATCGCGTGCGCCAAACAATGCTGTCCCCACACGAACCATAGTTGAGCCAGCGGCAATCGCATCTGTCATATCACCCGACATGCCCATACTTAAGGTATCCCAGTCTTCAGGTTTTGCATGCTGTGCTTTGACTTGCTCAAAGAGCGCTTTGGCATCAACAAAAGCCTGCGGATTGTTGGGTGCAGGAATCACCATCAAACCGCGTAAGCGTAAATTCGGTAATAAAGAAATCTGTGCCACCAAATCTGCAACTTCATTCGGCTGACAGCCATCTTTGGTATCTTGTGCATCAATATTCACTTGCAGACAAATATTTAATGGCGCTTGAGTTGCTTCCCGCTGGCTTGATAATCGCTCTGCAATAATTAAACGGTCGACACCATGCACCCAAGCAAAGCTTGAAGCCAAATGTTTGGTTTTATTGCGCTGCACATGACCAATGAAATGCCACTCAATCTCTAAATCTTTGAGTGCTTCAATTTTATCTAAAGATTCCTGCAAATAATTTTCGCCAAATGCACGCTGCCCCGTCGCATACATTTCACGCAGCATTTCACTCGGATGCGTCTTAGATACCGCCAGTAACTGTACAGATTCACCAGCACGACCAGCCTTCAGACATGCCTGATTAATCTGCTCTAGTACCTGCTCTTTTGCGTGTTGAAGTGTATTCATTGACGAGGTTCTCATTTCATTCATCTTTTTTTCCTTTGCCCTTTAACTAACAGTTGGTTAAGCTGAGGGAAAGCCTTATTATTCTACCAAAATAATTAAGATTTAGACGTACTCGGGGATTTTATGGATATCACAGAATTATTGGCATTTTCGGCTAAAAATGGCGCTTCAGATTTACACTTATCAGCAGGTATGCCTCCACTGATCCGTGTAGATGGTGAAGTTCGTCGTATTAACTTGCCTGCATTAGAACATAAAGAAGTACACAAATTGGTGTACGACATTATGAATGACAAGCAACGCCGTGATTATGAAGAAAAATTGGAAACAGACTTTTCATTTGAAGTTCCAGGCGTGGCACGTTTCCGTGTGAACGCATTTAACCAAAACCGCGGTGCTGGTGCGGTATTCCGTACCATTCCATCAAAAGTGCTTTCAATGGAAGATTTGGGTATGGGGCAAATCTTTAAAGAGATTTGTGAATACCCACGCGGTATCGTACTGGTGACTGGGCCTACAGGTTCGGGTAAATCGACGACATTGGCAGCCATGATGGACTACATCAATGACAACCGTTATGACCATATTTTGACGGTCGAAGATCCAATCGAATTTGTACACCAATCAAAAAAATGCCTAATTAACCAGCGTGAAGTCCACCGCGATACCCACGGCTTTAACGAAGCACTTCGTTCAGCACTGCGTGAAGACCCTGACATTATCTTAGTCGGTGAGATGCGTGACCTTGAAACGATCCGTTTGGCGCTTACAGCAGCTGAAACTGGTCACTTAGTATTTGGTACGCTACATACCACATCTGCGGCTAAAACCATTGACCGTGTGATTGACGTATTCCCTGCTGAAGAAAAAGATATGGTTCGTGCCATGTTGTCAGAATCACTACAAGCGGTTATTTCACAAACACTATTAAAGAAAAATGGTGGTGGCCGTGTGGCAGCGCATGAAATCATGATCGGTATTCCTGCAATCCGTAACTTGATTCGTGAAAACAAAGTCGCGCAAATGTACTCTGCCATTCAAACGGGTGCAAACTACGGCATGACAACGCTAGACCAAAGCTTAAAAACTTTAGTGTCTAAAGGCATCATTAGCCCACAAACTGCACGTACTGCAGCAAAACAGCCAGAATCTTTCTTATAAAAATTAGCATTATATTATTTGAGGAAACCTTATGGATTTTAACGGTTTGCTCGACTTTATGGTGGAAAAAAAGGCCTCTGACCTTTTTATTACTGCCGATGTCGAGCCGTCCATGAAAATTAATGGTCAAATTGTACCTATTGGCTCTACAAAACTGCCAGGTTCAACTGTTGGCCAATTATTAAATGCCATAATGAACGACAAACAGCGTAAAGAGTTTGCAGAAACACGTGAATGTAACTTTGCAATCAGCAATCCATCTAAATCAGCGCGTTTCCGTGTGAGTGCATTTCAGCAACGTGATGAGCCAGGCATGGTGCTCCGTCGTATTGAAACGATCATTCCGACTATGGAGCAACTCAAGTTACCGCCAATTTTAAAAGAATTAGCGATGACCAAGCGCGGTATTATCATCTTTGTGGGTGCAACAGGTACAGGTAAATCAACATCCCTAGCATCACTCGTAGGTTATCGTAACCAAAACTCAAAAGGTCATATCATCACCATTGAAGACCCGATTGAATTTGTACACGAGCATCAAGGTTGCATTATTACCCAGCGTGAAGTGGGTATTGATACCGATTCTTTTGAAATCGCACTGAAAAATACCTTACGTCAGGCACCTGATGTCATTTTGATTGGTGAGATTCGTTCACGTGAAACAATGGACTATGCCATTGCCTTTGCTGAAACAGGTCACTTGGTATTTGCGACACTACATGCCAACAACGCCAACCAAGCATTAGATCGTATCATTCACTTCTTTGAAGCAGATCGTCACAACCAATTGTTTATGGATTTATCGTTAAATCTAAAAGCCGTGGTTGCACAGCAGTTGATTCCAACCATTGATGGTAACTCTCGCCGTGCTGCGATTGAAATTTTGATCAATTCACCTTTAATTTCAGACATGATCCGTAAAGGTGATGTACATGAAATTAAAGACCTGATGAAACGTTCTCGTGAATTAGGCATGCAAACCTTTGACCAAGCCCTGTTTGACCTTTATAAAGCCAAACAAATTAGCTACAAAGATGCACTCAAACACGCCGATTCACCAAACGACTTACGCCTACAAATCAAATTGTCTGAAGAAGGTGGAGATCGCTTAATGAATGCCAGCACCAACATTACCTTTGATGGTCAAGTGTAGGCGGTAATTTACTAAGATTCTGAAATTCAAGCACAAAAAAAGGCTGATCTCTCAGCCTTTTTTTGTGCTTATTGGATTTGATTTACATAAAGCTAAATCAAATCCAGTTTGGCATTATTTTTTACGGTATGCTTCTTGGCATGCTGGCGCATCACAATAACCATATAGATTTAATGAATGGCCTGTCAGTTCGAAACCGAATTTTTTCGCCACTTCGTGCTGTTCGTGCTCGATCACATCATTGGTAAACTCGACCACTTTGTTACAGTTTTGGCACACGATATGGTCGTGATGATCTTCCTGCATAATTTCAAATACAGAGTGGTTGTTTTCAAAGTGATGACGCTGAATAATCCCAGCAGCTTCAAACTGTGTTAACACGCGATACACAGTTGCTAAACCCACATCTTCACCTTGTTCAAGTAAAGTCTTATAAATGTCTTCCGCGCTTAAATGATGTTGTCTTGAATTTTCTAGTAATTCCAATATTTTAATTCGTGGAAGCGTAACTTTAAGTCCAGCTTTGCGTAAATCTTGGTTTGATATTGGCATGAAAAAAGGTCTCTCAACAAAATTAAAGTTGGAATAGGCAACAAACTTTAGATGCAGTATGATCTATCCTTGGATCAAATGCATCATAATTAATTTGGGATAGTGTAGCAAAATGCAAAAACTCATGCTGACGTTGTTCGTCACTTCATTGCTCGTAGGCTGTTCAACCTTGGGCGTTTATAAAGTTGATATTCCACAAGGAACGCCGTTAACTAAGGCGCAAGCATCAAAAATCCAAGTGGGTATGACATTCCAACAAGTTCGTTTTGTGCTTGGAAGCCCAACAATTACAGATCCAATGAATCCTTTGCGCTGGGACTACATCTACAATTATACCCCAGGAACCTATGCTAAAAAAGCGAAGATTCCTGCTGCATCTGGTCAGCATTTAAAAATTTATTTTAACCAAAACGGCATCGTCGAAAAAATCGAAGGTTTGGACACTATTCCAGAATCACAACCAGGTCTACCTGGCTCAAAAGAAGCAATTTTAACTGCACCGCCACTATAATCAGTTTCATATAAAAATAAACCCCTCTGTTGAGGGGTTTTTTTTATGACCATAATTGTTTAAAGCGATTTCCGCGACAATAACGACTGACCGGATTTTTTGCAGCCCGATTACGGCGTATCTCTTTTGGATTAATCGTTAATGCACGATAAATCTCAACGCGATCACCCGCCTGTAAAATTTGCTGATGATCTTTTAAACGCACACCAAAAATACCCAATTGAAGGTTTTCGGGGAGTTCTGTTTGTTGCTCAATCCCACTAAGACGAATCGCATCTAATGCAGTCATGCCTTCATTAAATGGGACTGAAATATGAAATTGAGCTGTCGGGCCAGCATAAGCCACCCAAATTTTTTGTACCGCCATTAGAGCATCCGACCTAATACAGCCACAATCGCCAACACAATCGATAGTGGAATAACAATACGCACCGCTATACGCCAAATATTATAAAACGCTTCATTTGAAAAATTCAGTGCTTTACGCAAATGGCTAATTTTCATAATCCAACCAACGAAAACCGCATATACCAAACAAATCACCAAGCCCCAGAGAATCAACACTGTGTTGAAAATAGGGCTAATACTTGGAATTGCCCAAATAAATACTGGAACCAGTATTACGAGCCACTGCACAGGCATTGCAATTTGGCGCTGCTGTAATTGTTCACGTGCTAAATTGAGCACTAAAGCTGCAAACATTGTTGCTGCAAATGCTAATGCATACGCAGGTACGGTTGTTTTGACAGCAAAGAAACCAAACGCAACAACTGCCAATAATTGTGCGAACCAAATAGGTAGTGCAGTTTGAGTTGCAGATTCTTGGCTTTGTGTTGCGAATAAACTACTTTGCCAATATAGGCCTAGCCCTAAACCACTCGCAACTAGAGCCAATACTGTTGCACTTCCCCATTCACTAAATTCAACAGGTGTAACATGCCATGCTGGAAGCTGTGTGCCCATAACATTGGCCAACACTAAAGAAGCCAATACACCTACAGCTGTTAGAAGTACCGTAATTTGGCGTGGGATAAAGGACAAAACAATTGCCAATACTGCAAGACCTGCCAATACAATAGGTGTTCCTAGCGCAGGAACTGCCGTAGCTTGTAAAAGCTGACTAATATTAGACAGTACACCACCCACCAAAAATGGAATAAAAACAGCAGCTAACCAGCCTGCCAAACGCCATTTCGCAGATGCATCTGCATCGCGTGTTAATTTAGATAATGCCTGTAAAGCGGTGGTATTTGAGCGTTTTGCAAGTGCGATTTCTAAATAGCACAATGGCAATGCTAAAATGAGCATTGTTGCAAGCCAGAGCAACCAGAAATCTAGCTGACGGTCAATTTGAATCCCCGTTATTGGCGCAAGAGTCGCAATAATAATAAATGAGACACAAAAAGCCATCAGAGGCGATAACCATTTTGACATAGCATTATCCTGCATGAGGCGTTCCTTTAAAAAAGCTAGCGCTATTTTGCCCTGCTCTGTCTGGAAAATCAAAAACAAAAAGCAAACCACCTTACGGTGATTTGCTGCGCTAAATCATTATTAGATTTTAGTTCTTCTTATCTCGTTCATCTTGAATTATGAGAAGAAGCGAGCGAACCAGTTTTTACCTTTTTTCTGTTCTTTTTCTTTAATGATTCCCATCATATTTTCTTTCACGGCGCCGACATAATCTGCATCATCGTGTTGAATATGATTAATGAGCCATTTAGATAATACTTCATGAAGTTCTGCTTCAATCGCGTGGCCCATATTAAAACGATCGCGATATGACTCAATCTTTTTAATAAATAAATCGTGTACACGTTTGTGTGGTACACGGTATTTATAACCCGCTTCTTCTTGAAGAGACTCTTCAAAGGTAAAATGAGACTGTGTATAGTCAATAATATTATTCAATACTTCTTGAATACGTGCACGATCCGTATTGGCATCTACACTATCAATTTCATTAATATAATCAAGAATACGTTTATGCTGATCGTCAATCACATCAATGCCAGTATTATATTCTGGAATCCATTTCATTTTCATTACGACCACCTACCACTTTTGAATTATTTATCACATAAAATTAATCATATAGCGAAATAGATTAAATAAAAATGAAGTGATTTACTCGGAATTATGTGTATTTAAAGTAATATTATGTAAATCATTGTTTATTATTGTTTTAATATTTAATCTTGACCACAAGAGTCAGATATTTTTTAATCAATTCAAGTATAAATCATATAAATAATTACATCTATTTTCAAAAAAACAGTCATTTAAAATATAGAGCTCAATTATTTTGAATATTGAATGCAATCAATAATGATCTGCCAATGTCACGCGACGCAAAGATGGATCTAAACGCTCACGCTCTAAACGCGCAATTTCACTCATAGCATGACGAATAGGCTTACCATGTTGAAAGAGAATCATCTCACCGGGTTTAAATGCCGTCCAAACTTCATTTTGAGTTAAAGGCTCTGTGGTAATAACTGCCACACGATCATCAGCAGTCGTCACTTCACTAAAATCGACTTCCACATCTAAATCAATTAACTGTGCAGGTTTAAATGGGTACTCACGTACCAACCAATGTAATTTGGTAATGGCATAGCTAAACAAAGCTTGGCCATTGGATAAACAGAAGTTAAACGTGCCATGTTCAGCAATTTGCGGAGAAATCTCAATGAGTACATCAAAGATTTGGTCTAAGCTGGGCTCTTCATAGCCAAAACGTTTAACCAATTGTTCGAGCAAATAACAAAAAGCCAATTCGCTATCTGTATTGCCTACAGGCGTAAAACGACCTGCTAATTCAGGTGAAAAATCATGTAAATCACCATTGTGAGCAAAAATCCATTGGCGCCCCCAAAGCTCACGACTAAATGGATGCGAATTTTCTAAATTGATTTTACCTTGGGTCGCTTTACGAATATGCGCAATCACATTGCGTGATTTAATTGGATAATTACGAATCAATTCAGCAATCGGTGATTCAACGGCGGATTGATTGTCTACAAATAAACGGCAGGCTTTATCTTCAAAAAAAGCGATACCAAAACCATCACAATGATCCGATGTAATACCTGCACGCTGAGAGAAACCACGGAAAGAAAACGTAATATCCGTTGGTGTCGCACAATTCATCCCTAACAGCTGGCACATAAGCGTCATCATCATAAGTGTGGTCAATGATAACGCTATTCTGCATGAGTCCTGAAACGATTACAAATAACAAAATCCATCACAGCTCGCTATTTTGAACGCTATTGCGTGATTTTTTGCTGAAAAATAAAGTTTTTTGCCATTTTGGCTACCTCTAAAAAAACAAAATAATCCACACAATTAAATTCTTGATCGTAATAGGCCTGTTGCGACAAAGTTGCCTGCATTTTTAAATACACATCAAACAATTTTGGAATACGTTCATCCTGCTTAAAGCTATATTGCGGATATGCAGGTTCATACGACTGTTGTGCCCGTATAGAATTCGTACCTTGCTTTAAGTTTTTTATAAATTGATGGGTGTAATAAGCCTGCGCTTCATTGCCCTTGAGCCGCACACTCACACAACCAATGACATATTTGGCTTTCATTTCCCACAACACCTTGGGGAGTAAGTTTAGCCACAACACAGACAATGCTTTGCCTGAACGATAGCGTGGATGCACACAGGTTCGTCCAATTTCCACAATATGCTCTAAATGGCCCAGTTGGCTGGCTATATCAAATTCATGTTGACTATAGCTCTTTGTGACTAACTCATAGCCTTGTAAGCGCTTAATTCTGGTATACGCTACGATTTCTTGAGTGACTTTGTCACGTAATACGGCGTGTTCACAATTAAAATCATATAAATCTTGATCTAGCCCATTTGCAAAGTGCAAATTAAACTGTGCCCCAAATTGCACTGCTCTAAATTGTTGTACTTGCTGAAGGCCAGCTAAGTCTTCAACCCACTCAAAACTATAACTGGTTGCTTTGTGGTTTTTTTTATAAAAGGGTAAGGCAAAATTTTGACGGTACTGATTTAGTTTATCCAACATGTGCACAACCTCAGCTCTTTGACGTTGTTTTACACTAGGTGTACGCGATGACATTTTCATGACCACATAGCATTCTGTTGCAATTCAAACCTACAAAAAAAAGCCCCATCGAAATGGGGCTTTTTATATTTACAGCAGACGATCTTGAAGGCTTAAGCTTTTTTAGCAGCTTGACGGTTGGTAATTAAAGTACCCACACCATGATCAGTAAAAATTTCTAACAACGTTGCATGGGGTACACGACCATCGACAATATGTGCACTTACCACACCACCCTTCACTGCATCTAATGCACAGCCCACTTTAGGAATCATGCCACCATAGATCACGCCCGTTTCAATTAAACGGTCAACTTCTTGTGTGCTTAAACCAGTCAGTAGGTTTTTGTTTTCATCCAATACACCGCTGATATTGGTTAACAAGATAAGTTTTTCCGCACCGAGTGCTTCAGCCACTTTACCCGCAACCAAATCTGCATTGATGTTATAGGTGTTGCCTTCTTCATCTACACCCAATGGTGCAATCACTGGAATAAAATCACCTTGCGTGAACATTTCCAAGACATCAGTTTTTACACCAACGACTTCGCCCACTAGACCTAAATCAATTTCTTTGATAGAACCATCTTCTGCCGTCTTCTGCATCAATAATTTCTGTGCACGAAGCAAATTACCATCTTTACCTGTTAAACCAATTGCACGGCCACCATGCTTATTAATCAGGTTCACAATGGACTTATTCACACTACCACCCAACACCATTTCTACAACTTCCATCGTAGCTGGGTCAGTTACGCGCATACCGTCAATACGGTCAGACTCACGGCCTAATTGCTTCAAAAACGAATCAACTTGTGGGCCACCTCCGTGAACCACAATAGGGTTTAAACCTACAGTTTTTAATAAAACAATATCACGTGCAAATGAGCTTTCTAGCTCAGGATCAGTCATTGCGTTGCCGCCATATTTTACAACCAGCGTTTTACCTGAAAAACGTTGAATGTACGGCAAAGCCTCTGTCAAAATCTGTGCTTTGTCGATGCCGGTATGCTGATGTGGCATTCGCCTCTCCTTATTGAGCATCTGAAATGTCTTGAGCGATGTCTGGATACTGCTCAACTAACATATTGACAAACAGGCGCTGTATTTGGCGCATACGCGTCATATCATCCGCATCAAAACGAAGGGTGAAATACTCGCCTGTATTCGATGCTCGAATGATGCCAAATCCATCATCAAAATCAAGCCGTATCCCATCAATTTTGCTAATTTCTGCATGAATCTGTTGAGATTGACGTTCTACTTCGGCCAAAACAGCTTTTGGGTCGACATGATGGGTGGAAATATAAAGATCTTCCGTACCCACGCGTTCTGGATAACGCGCCAAGAGTTCAGCCAAACTTAATTGCTCTGCTTGCATATATTCAATCACACGCAGTGCTGCATATAAGCCATCGTCATAGCCCCAGCCACGCCCGTCATTAAATACATAATGCCCTGCATATTCGCCACCAAATACCGCGTGACCTTTTGATTGCGCCAAATACTTGCGTAAAAAGGTACTTCCCGTGCGTAACATGGTTGCTTGGCCATTGAGTGCCTGCACTGTATTACGCACCATCGTCGAGCATTTTACGTCATAAACAATTTCGGCTTGCGGATGCGTTTTTAAACACATTTCCGCAAATAAACATAACAAACGATCGGCAGTAATGACCGTACCTTGTGCATCAATTAACACCAAACGGTCGCCATCACCATCTAGCGCAATGCCTATATCTGCTTGCTGTGAAACAACCGCATTTCGTAGCTGGCTTAAATGGGCAATTTGTGATGGATCTGGTGCATGGTCTGGAAACTCACCATTCGCCACACAACGCAAGGCACTCACTTCGCAACCCAACTTATTTAAAACTAAATTTGCACAGCGACCTGCTGAACCATGCATACCATCTAATACAATTTTTATTGGTGCTTGAAGCTGAATATCAGCCAATAATGCATGTTGGTATTGTAAGCAATATTGAGGCAATATTTGGTGTGGTAATTCAAGTGGTGTTACAGATTTCTTAGGCACAAAATGATGTTTTGCATCTGTTGCAACATGCTGAATCATTTCAGGTGTGGGTGGTTCGCCTTGCACAATCCACTTTATACCATTATCTGTTTTTGGATTATGGCTGGCAGTCACCATTACACCATTGCCAGAAAAATCACGTGCAATGTAATACAACATTGGACTAGAACAACAACCAATAATCGTCACATCAAGCCCATAGCTTTCGCACACGTCTTGAATAATTGAAGCATATAACGGGCTATTGATACGTGCATCATAACCAATAGCCAAGCATGTTTGGCCACGTTTTAAATATTGCTGAGCTAAACCATGGGCGATCGAACCCACCATATCACTGGTTAATAAACTAGATTTACCACGGATGTCGTACGCGCGGAAAATATGAGACGGAAAATTGTTATAGAGTAAACCCATAAGATATTCTTCTTTTAATTGCCCGTATCAACAGTGGCCTACTTTAGGAGGAACAATCAGTTTGATTAAACAATTAAGCACATAAATACTTTAAAAAAGTGTTCCTTTTTTAAATCATTTTAGTTTAAGAATCAATTAATAAAACTTAAGCTTTTGAATATAAAATAGTTAATATCAATTGACCATTGAGTAAAAAATATTTTATCCAAAATTCCTTAAAAAATTATTAACCCCATAATTATAAAAGATAAAAATTTTAAGCGTGAAAATAATACGTAATTACAAAAAAACAGTCGGTTCAAGTTAAAAGATAAAATATATCAAACAGATAGAATAGTTTATGCACCTCAAATATCGCACTATCCTATTTCTATATTAGGCTATTTGATCTGCCCAATAGTTTATGAGAATTACATAATACCAACAATCACTAATATTAGGGATATTTGATAAAGCCACCCATTAATACGCAAACTGGTTCACACTTTTTAATTTTTAATCTATTTCTATGACTATTATTTTTATAAATCAATCGTCAATATGCATGTAAAGCAATGAAAACACTACCTTACATGCATTGCCTGCTTAGTTTTTGCCAGTATGACCAAAACCGCCAGCACCACGTTCAGTTGCTTCAAATTCTTCAACTAAATTAAACTGTGCTTGCACCACAGGTACCAGTACATACTGCGCTAAGCGCTCGCCTGGTTCTAGGCTAAAAGCAGTCTGACTACGGTTCCATACAGAAACCATTAATTCGCCTTGATAGTCAGAATCAATCAAACCTACCAAGTTGCCCAACACGATGCCGTGCTTATGACCAAGGCCAGAACGTGGCAAAATCATACCTGCAAAATTGACATCTTCAATGTAAATTGCAAGACCTGTTTTAATCAACACAGTTTGACCTGGTTCAATCACTGTCGTTTCGGCAACACAAGCACGTAAATCTAAGCCTGCAGAACCAGCTGTAGCATACGCAGGCATTGGCCATTCTGTACCTAGACGTGAGTCGAGTACTTTAACTTGAACTTTCATGTTTCATTCCTGTTTCAATGTAACTTATTTTACAAATTGCTTATTAGCGCTTAATCAACGCACGTAAATTTTCTAAGTAATGCTGTGCTTGCAATTTTGGATCAATATTACCCGCCAGTTTTTTCTTACGACCTAACCAATCAAGTTCATCTTGTGGCAATTCATCCAAGAAGCGACTCGGGGTCATTTGTTTCATTTGCCCACCCGCTTTACGTTGTTCTGCCAAAGTAATGGTCAAGCCTTGGCGTGCACGGGTAATACCCACGTACATTAAGCGGCGCTCTTCTTCAACAGTTTCGGCGGCAATTGAGTTTTTATGAGGCAAAATTTCCTCTTCTAAACCAATCAGGTAGACATAAGGAAACTCCAAACCTTTTGATGCATGTAAGGTTAATAAATTGACCTTATCTGTATCTTCCTCTTCTTGCTGTTGCTCCAACATATCCAGCAACACCATTTTACGAATGACACTTTCAATGTTTTTTTCGTCGACATCTTCAGCACGGTTAATCAAACTTTGGATACTGCTGTACAACACTTCAATATTGTCGAGCTTGGTTTTTTCCTGTGCTGGTGTGGCTGCCGTTTCTTTCACATAATCGATATAGCCAGCTTCAATCATCATTTGGCGGATAATGGGTACAGGTTCATCATCTTCGATTAAATTACGTGTGAAACGCTCAATGAAGTCATGAAATTCGGCCAATTGCGTGGTGGCTTTTTTGGGAATCGCCATAGTTAAACGCTGATCACCCGATGCTGCTAGCAAGGACAAATTACTTTCTTGTGCAAACAGCCCCAGTTTCTCTAAGGTCACAGGGCCAATCGCACGTTTAGGTGTATTAATAATACGTAAGAATGCGCTGTCATCCTCTGGGTTAATAATCAGACGCAAATAGCTCATCATGTCTTTAATTTCTGAGCGCGCAAAGAACGACTGACCACCCGATAATTTATACGGAATCTGCATTTGGCGAAGCTGCGTTTCCAAAATTCGCGCTTGGAAATTACCGCGGTACAAAATGGCATAATCTTTCCAGTTTTTGCCATTCATTAATTTGTGCGTAATTAAATCCTTTACGACGCGTTCCGCTTCATCGTCATCATTACGGCAAGTAATGACACGAATCACTTCACCATGGCCTTTGTCTGACCACAATTTTTTATCAAAAATATGCGGGTTATTGCCAATCACAGTATTCGCGGCTTTTAAAATGCGACTGGTCGAACGGTAATTTTGTTCGAGCTTAATTACTTTTAAATTACGGAAGTCTTCGTTTAACAAGGCCATATTTTCAGGCTTTGCACCACGCCATGCATAAATGGATTGGTCATCATCACCTACCGCAGTAAATTGGCCCATCACCCCCACCAAGAGCTTGACCAAAATATATTGCGCGGTATTGGTATCTTGATATTCATCCACCAACAAATAACGAATTCGGTTTTGCCAACGATCACGTACTTCTGCATTTTCTTGTAATAATCGTGTTGGCATTACAATTAGATCATCAAAATCTACGGCGTTGTACGCACGTAAATTACGCTCATACAATTGGTATAAATGTGCAAATTGAACATCTTCTGCTGTTTCACAAGTGGTGTGAGCTTGCTCAGGTGGAATCAGGTCGTTTTTCCAATCCGAAATCATTTTCATGGCTTTCGCGATCAATTCTTTGCTTTCAGCACCAGATAAATTGTCACGATGCATTAAGTCCATCAAAATGCGTTTGCAGTCATCTGCATCTAAAATGGAAAAGTTATTTTTTAAAGGTGTATTTTTAAGTTCAAGACGTAATAAATTTAAACCAAAGGTATGGAAGGTCGACACCGACAAGCCCTTGGCTTCTTCACGTGTTAATAATTTGGTCACACGCTCTTTCATTTCACGTGCAGCCTTATTGGTGAAGGTCATCGCAGTAATACGATGCGCAGGAATACCGCAGTGCTTCACCAAATACGCAATTTTACGGGTAATCACCGAGGTCTTGCCTGAACCTGCACCTGCAAGCACTAACAAGGGTCCTTGAGTATATTTCATGGCTTCAAGTTGCTTGTCGTTTAACTGACTTGCGAGTGACATAGTGATTCCTCATCCTGATTCGGTGTCGATTATAGTCATCTCAGTGTTCGCTGTATAACCCTAAAGATGATTTAGCGCGATTGAAATTTAAAAACTCAGAGTGCTTAAAGATGCAAAATATTGATAATCTATAAATTATTTTAAAAATACACATAGGCTTGTTGTCTGTTTTTCAGGCATAAACTCTAAAAACCTGCCAGATACAAACGCAATGTATTGAGCTAAATTTTTAACTGTTCTGAATACCATTCAGTAAAAAATACCCCTGCATATTTAAAAATTAGACCCGCACAAAGCCAATAAAAAAGAGGCACGTTGCCCCTTTTTTATGTTACTGAATTGAATCTGTTATACAGCATCTAAAACAGCAAAAAATGACTTAACGTTTAAAGTTAGACAGTAAAGCTGATGTAATTGATTTATTATTTTGCACAACTTTCGTTTTTTTCGCTTTGGCTGAATTGTCTTCTACACGTTCAATCTTGACCGCTTTAAATTTATCACCATTTTTCACTGCGGTAAATTTCACACGATCATGACGTTTTGGTTCCCCATCTGCAGATGGAAAATCTGAAATATGGAAGAAAATATCTCCCTCAGATGAACCGATAAAACCATAGCCCTTTTCAGGATCATATTGTTTGACTTTACCTACGTACACTTCATCTTTCATGCTACTGTCCTATGCTCAAATATCTTTTCATCATTATATAAAAAAGAGGCTATGAAAGCCTCTTTTTTCATTCGCTACTAAAATTAGTCTTTTTGTACTGAACCAAAAATTTTGTCACCCGCATCGCCTAAACCAGGAACGATGTAGCCATTTTCATTAATACCGTTGTCTACAGAAGCAGTAAAAATGGTCACATCTGGATGTGCAGTTTCAACACGTTTGATCCCTTCTGGCGCAGCAACCAATACCATCACGCGGATGTCTTTACAGCCACTTGCTTTTAATACATCAATAGCAGCAACTAGCGATGAACCTGTTGCAAGCATTGGATCGATAATCATCGCAATACGGTTTTGTACGTCTGGTACTAATTTTTTATAGTAAGTACGCGCTTCAAGTGTTTCTTCGTCACGCTCTAAACCAAGTACTGATACTTTTGCACTTGGAATGAGGTTTAAGAAACCATCCAGCATACCAATACCTGCACGTAAAATTGGCACAACCGTAATTTTTTTACCCGCAATACGGTCTACAGTTACTTTACCTGCCCAGCCATCAATTTCATGGTCACACACAGGTAAATCTTTTGTTGCTTCATAAGTCAAAAGCATAGTGACTTCTTGCGCAAGTTCACGGAAATTCTTAGTGCTGATGTCAGCACGGCGCAATAAGCCAAGTTTATGACGGATTAATGGATGACGGATTTCATGGATAGCCACGGGAGAACACCTAAAAGGTTAAGATCAAATTCTATCTATTATAGTAAATTTTGCCGTACGATAAAATTAAAAAAGCCCCCTTTACAGGAGGCTTTTTTGTAATAACTCAGCTAAATGGCTAAATTAGTTAAATCCGCTTTGTACTAAAGACAAAATGAATTGTTGTAATTCTGGTGAAATCGCAAAGAAAGCAACTTTAGAAATTGCAATGATTGGGTCTGGATATACACCAATCAACAATACTAATGCAGCAGCGCCTAACACCATGATACCACCCACTTTTTGACCCCAGTGATCGACAGCGTCGATACGTGGGTTTTCTGGTGGTGTCATGTAAAGTACAACCATTACTCGTAAGTAGTAGTACAAACCAATACCTGAACCAACGATAACCATTGCTGCAAGGAACCATTCTTGGCCAGCAACAGCAGCTTTCACAACCATGAACTTACCAATGAAGCCCGCAGTTAATGGAATACCTGCAAGAGACAGCATCATCACGGTTAAAGTTGCAGTTAATACTGGACGGCGCCAGAACAAACCACGGTACTCAGCCAAGCTACCTGCTTCGTCTGTATTGTTATATGGACTAGACATAAGTGTTACTACACCGAACGCGCCGATTGTTGTTAACACATAAGTAATCACATAAATGTTTACAGATTCGAAAGTTGCAAAACCTTGAAGTTGTAAGAAATCAGTATTTTTTGCACTGATAATTGCAACCAATAAATAACCAAAGTGTGCAATTGAAGAGTATGCAAGGATACGTTTCAAGTTCACTTGACGAACTGCAAGTAAGTTACCTGCAAGAATCGAAAGTACTGCAATAATGGTTAATAGTGTTACGAAGCTGTCTGCAAGGATTAAACCTGAAGACAATAAGTAACGAACAAATAAACCAATCATCGCCACTTTAGCAACAGTTGCTAAGAATGTAGCGATTGGTGCTGGCGCACCTGCATATACGTCTGGTGTCCATTTATGGAATGGCGCAAGAGACAATTTAAATGCAACTGCAAATACAATAAGCGCTAAGCCAAGTACAACAGCTGGTTGACCAAATGTTGTAAATAATTTACCTGGCTCAGAAACGAAGTTTAATGAACCTGTGTATGCATATACATACGCCATACCCATCAACAACATCGCTGAAGCTGTTGCAGAAAGTACAAGGTATTTCACACCCGCTTCAAGCGATTGAGAACGTTGATGTGTGTACGCCAATAGACCGTATACAGGAATCGACATTAACTCAAGGCTGATGAAGAACGACGCATAATGCGTGCTTGCAACCATAAGCATTGCACCTGTTACAGATACAAGCATAAGGATGTAAAGTTCTTCGCGGTTGTCTTTATACGTTTCGATGTACGCATGTGACAGTGTGCAGCATGCAAGCGCTGCCACCACAATCACAAACTGATACAGCATCGTAAACGGATCTACGATGAACAAATTCATTACGTTTGCAGGTGCATATTGACCAGCAAGCACAATAAATACGATATATAAGGCAGCAAGGTTCAAACCAATAACGGATGTCGTTGCTGCTAAATTATGATTACGCTTAATCGCAACCAGCAACATCACCACTACTGCTGTTAAAGCAACAATCATGACTGGCGCTAGAGGCATAAGCTCTGCAAATGACATTGTGAAGTTCATGACTTATTGGATCTCCACATTTTCAGCTGAAACGACAGCCTGCTGAACTGTCTCAACTGTTTCTTGAACAGGAATGTAGCTATTCGCTAACCACGCCATGCTTGAATTAGAAACGTCAAGGAACGTTTGTGGGAATAGACCCAACCACACCAGACCCAACGCACAGATCAGTAAAATCACAACTTCACGTACATTCAAATCTTTTAATGGAGATGAATAATGTGCTTTTTGCACTTCATTTGGCGTACCAAAAAGTGCTTTGTGAATCAGGATCAAACCATACAAACCAGCGAATACAAGGCTTACTGCAGCAAGAATTGTATACACAGGGAATTTTGCATATGAGCCCATCAAAATCAGGAATTCACCGATGAAGTTACCTAAACCTGGGATACCCACAAGCGCAGCAACAAAGAACATCAAGAAGAATGCAAGATATTTAAACTGACCACGGATACCACCCATCAAACGCATATCACGCGTATGAAGACGTTCGTAAACCTGACCACACATAATGAACAAGGCAGCAGATGAAAGACCATGCGCCAACATCATAATCATCAAACCTTGGAAGGTTAAGATGTTACCAGCGTAGATCGCTAGAAGGACAAAGCCCATGTGCGAAATAGACGTATACGCCAAAAGACGTTTCATATCTGTTTGCTGGAATGCACACCACGCGCCGTAGAAAATACCAATCAGACCCAAAATAATCGCGATATCAGCAAATTGTGCTGAAGCCATTGGGAAGAATGGAATAACGAAACGAAGTAAGCCGTATGCCGCTGTTTTAATCAAGATACCCGCTAAGTCAACAGAACCTGCTGTTGGTGCTTGAGCATGCGCATCTGGTAACCAGCCGTGTAATGGGAAAACTGGAAGTTTTACCGCAAAACCAATGAACAAACACACCATAAATGCATAAGCAAGTGCTGGTGCTTGAGCTTCTACTGTATGAGCAACGCCCATTAAGTAGTTGTAGTTGAAGCTAAGTTGACCATTTAATGAGTAACCTACAGCAACTAAGCCAAGGATACCGATTAACATGATTAAACCAGCAACTTGTGTATAGATGAAGAATTTAGTTGCTGCGTAAACGCGTGACTTGCCTTCCGCACCACGGTGACCCCAAAGTGCGATTAAGAAGTAGATAGGTACAAGCATCATCTCCCAGAAGAAGAAGAACAAGAACATATCAATCGCAAGGAATACACCGATTACACCACCCAAAGACCATAAAAGGTTTAAGTGGAAGAAACCAACATTCTTTTGAATCTCACCCCATGAACAGCCTACTGCTAACACACCAAGGAGTGCAGTTAAACCCACCATAAGAAGTGATAAACCATCCACCGCAAGGTGAATGTTAATTCCGAGTGTTTGAATCCAAGGAATATTGAATTGAGCAGCCCAAGTTGGTGCTTGGCTACCTAATTCATAGCTATATGTACCTGTTTGCCAAAGTGCAATGGTTAAACCCAAAGTCACAAGCATACCAATCAAGGCGATATAGCGTGGCAAGTGTTGGTCGAGTTTATCGACCAACCAGCATGCGAAACCTGCAATGAACGGAATAAGGATCAGAGCGGGTAAAATTAAATTATTAGCTTCCATTTTATTTCCCCACGACCTGAATCACGACCAAGATCAACAGTAGGACAACCGTACCGAATGCCATACTCGATGCGTATTCACGCAAAGAACCCGTTTGACGTGAACTTGTGAAGCTGTTACCTGCTTTAACAAGTGCAGGCAATACTAGCCACAAGCCATCAATTGGATCACGACCTAAGATTTTCGCGATAAGCAAATATGGTTTCACGAATACAAGGTTGTATAACGCATCGAAACCAAGTGCATTACGGCAGATATTCGCAAGACCCGCACCCAAAGAAGTTTTAGCAAATGCTTTAACTGCATTGTATGCGAAGGCAAATAACACAACACCAACCACAAGACCTGCAAGTGCAATACCTACAGCTGTGTATTCAGCACTGTGCATACCATGCTCAAGCGCTTCAGGAACATTAAACGCAGGGATTTGAGCTGCATTTAAAATATTAGTTACTGGTGCTTTTAATACATAAGCAAGACCTGTTGACAACACCGCAAGGATGGCCAATGGACCCCAGTAAGTTACACCTTTAATTTCATGGTAAGGCGTGTTTTCTTTACCAAAGAATACAACCCAAATTAAACGGAATGTATAAATAGACGTTAAGAATGCACCTGCAACACCAGTCCAGTATAAGCAATCATATACTGCAACAGCTTGGCCTTTCACCCATACCGCACCCAAGATCGCATCTTTAGAGAAGAAGCCGATTGTGATGAATGGGATTGCTGCCAAGGCACCACCACCAATTGCAAAACATGCAAATAGGAATTTGTTCTTATGGAACAAGCCACCCATTTTGAAAATGTTTTGTTCGTGATGGTAAGCAAGAATTACCGCACCAGAAGAAAGGAACAATAACGCTTTAAAGAACGCATGCGTAAGCATGTGGAATAGGCCTGCTTGGTAAGCTTCAGCACCCACTGCCATAAACATATAACCCAACTGACTCATCGTAGAGTAAGCAAGAATACGTTTGATGTCGGTTTGTACCAATGCTGCAAAACCAGCAACCAATAATGTTACCGCACCTGTGATAGAGATAAACATCATCACTTCAGGCGCTTGTTCAAACACAGTGAACATACGGCAGCACAGGTAAACACCTGCTGTTACCATTGTTGCTGCGTGGATCAATGCAGATACTGGTGTAGGACCAGCCATCGCATCTGCCAACCATGTTTGTAATGGAATTTGCGCAGATTTACCTGCCGCACCCAAGAACAACATTAATGCTGTCCAGATTGCGATCGATGAACTTTGTGCCAATACAGTCGGTGCAGCCGCAACCACTTCTGCAATGTTTAAAGTACCAAACTGTTGGTAGATTAAGAACAATGCAATTAGTAAGAATACGTCACCCACACGCGTTACAGTGAACGCTTTAATCGCAGCAAAGCCATTTGCAGGGTTTTGGTAGTAGTAACCAATCAATAGATAAGAACACAGACCTACGCCTTCCCAACCTAAGAACAATAACGCCAAGTTATCGCCCAAAACGAGAAGCAACATGCTTGCTACGAATAGGTTGAAGTAAGAGAAGAAACGTGCAAAATCTTCTTCACCACGCATATACCACGTTGCGAAGATGTGAATAAGGAAACCTACACCTGTAATCATGCCCATCATCAGTAATGACAGACCATCAAGATGTAGTGAGAAGCCTGGTGCTAAACCACCAACGCTAAACCAAGTCCACAAATGCTGTGTTGTTGCAACTGAACCGTTATTTACAAAGTCCAAGCCAGCAATCAAAGCAAATAATGCAGATAGACCAACAGAACCTGCACCAATAACCGCTGCAAGTTTTTCAGGTAGGTTATTACGACCTGCCGCTAAAAGGATAAAACCAATGAGCGGAAATAATACTGTTAAATATAAATAGCTCATCCGCGCATCTCACTAGCAGCATCCACATCCAAATGATGGAAGCGATGATAGAACTGAAGGACGATAGCAAGACCGATACAAGCCTCTGCCGCAGCAAGCGTTAAGATCAAGATGAACATGATTTGGCCATCTGGTTGCGCCCATGCGCTCCCTGCCAAAACGAACGCCAAAGCAGCAGCGTTCATCATGATTTCAAGGCTCATCAAAATAAATAGTAAGTTGCGTCGTACCATTACACCGTAAAAACCCAGTGCAAAAAGAATGGTTGCAACGATCAAACCATGTTCTAAAGGGATGTTGCCCATTATTCTTTTTCCTCTTCTGCACTTGGTTCACGTTTACCAAGATGGAATGCTGCAACAAGTGCACCAAGCAATAACATCGCGGCAATTTCAACCAATAATAAGTACTGAGTAAAGAGTGTTGTACCTACAGCTTTAGGACCAACAATTTCCGCACCCATCACCAAAGAAGGTTTGGTGTAGTCTGAACCCAACATCCATACAAGAACGAGGCCCATTAGGAAGCTCATCAACGCAGGATAAGCCCACGCAGATGAAGTTAGCCACTTGCTTTCTTGTTCCATGGTTTGTTGACCCAAGTTCAACATCATCACAACGAATACGAACAGAACCATAATGGCACCTGCGTATACGATGATTTCAAGTGCGCCAGCAAACGGCGCACCCACGATCATGAACATACCAGCAACAGCAAGTAATGAAACAATTAAGCTTAATAAAGCATGTACTGGATTCGTGTTAGTCACAACACGAATCGTAGAGACGATGGCCACAAGTGCCATCAAATAAAACGGCCACATCATGGTAATAGACTCCGTACATCAACAGGCGCACTTTCGCGTTGTGCTTGACCTTTGTCTTTACCTGCAACTGCCATACCGGTTACACGGTAGAAGTTGTAGTCAGGGTATTTACCAGGACCTGAGATAAGTAAGTGTTCTTTCTCATATACAAGGTCTTGACGAACGTATTCAGATAATTCGAAGTCTGGCGTCAACTGAATAGCAGTTGTCGGACATGCTTCTTCACACATACCGCAGAAGATACAACGTGAGAAGTTGATACGGAAAAACTCTGGGTACCAACGACCGTCTTCTTGTTCAGCTTTTTGTAGTGAAATACAGCCAACTGGACATGCAACCGCACATAGGTTACATGCAACACAACGCTCTTCGCCATCTGGGTCACGCGTCAATACAATACGACCACGGAAACGTGGTGGCACGATTTCTTCGGCTGGCACTTCTGGATATAGAATCGTGTCACGTTTACGCGTTGCGTGGCTAAACACCATCCAAAGCGAACGTACAATCGATCCAAACCCGGCTAGAAATTTAAACATTTTGTTCTCCCTGCCCTTACCACAACACAACTGCGGCAGTAACTAGCAAGTTAACTAACGCTAATGGCAAGCAAATTTTCCAGCCAAAGTTCATTACTTGGTCATAACGAGGACGCATTAAAGAGCCACGCGCTAAAACGAACATCATTACAAAGAATGCTGTTTTAATAATGAACCAGAATGCTGCTGGAACATACGGAATTTCAAGGTTGAATGGCGCTAACCAGCCACCGAAGAATAAAGTTACGATTAAAGCAGAGATCAATACTACGTTTACGTATTCCGCAACGAAGAACATACCCCATTTCATACCGCCATATTCGACATGGTAACCTTCCGCCAATTCTTGTTCTGCTTCTGGTTGGTCAAATGGATGACGGTGAGTTACCGCAACACCCGCAACCACGAAGATTAAGAAACCTAAGAATTGAGGAACAACAAACCAAACATCTTTTTGCGCTTCAACAATTTCACGCATGTTGAATGAACCAGCAATTGCCACTACACCCATCAACGAGATACCCAAGAACACTTCATACGAAATGGTTTGAGCAGCAGAACGTAAACCGCCAAGTAATGCATATTTGTTGTTTGAAGACCAACCACCAAACAATACTGCATAAACCGCAATACCTGCCATTGCCATAAAGAACAACAAGCCAATGCTCATGTCCGATACGCCTAAATAAGGCGATACTGGAATAACCATGAACGATAACACCGCAGTTGCCATTGCAACTGCTGGTGCTAAACGGAATGTTAATTTGTCAGCAAATTTTGGTGTCCAGTCTTCCTTAAACATGATTTTAAGCATGTCGGCAACAATCTGGAACATACCGCCCGGACCTACACGGTTCGGACCATAACGGTCTTGCCACAATGCAAGTAGACGACGTTCAATAAACGACATTAACGCAGCGATCAAAACTACAACCAGTAAGATCACAATCGCTTGAACTACAGAGTAGGCAATCGGCCAGTTCTCAGCCCAAAGCGGCGTTTGACGTATTAATTCTTGTTGCATGAATTACACTCCTACCGCGACTGAAACAGGCTCAGCAAGAGAAACCGTTGGTGCTAGACCAATTGGGTAACCAATATAACCTGTCGGTAAATATTCAATTACTTGTACTGGCAATACGATTTCTGTTTCGCCAGCTTTCACTGTAATTGTTTGGCCGTCTTGAACATTTAAGCGAGTCGCATCTTGTTCACCTACAGCAAATACTGCTTCAGGAATACGTGTTTCCATTGCAGGTGTTTTCACTGTAAATTCGCCAGATGCAAAAATGTGATGCATTGGCACTAAACGGAAGCTTTCAGCGTTTGCTACTACTGTTGCTGGAGCAACAAAAGTACGTACTGGACGTTTCGCTAAACGATCGAATAAACGAACGCCTGAATCACCACCTTTCAAGTGACCACCCACGTTGTCTTGGAATTTATTCCAAGCTTGTGGTGAGTTCCAACCTGCAGACCAAGCAAACGGCACCAATGGTGATGGCGTTTGATTACCCACATAACCTTCCATAGAGAACGTTAATGCAGAATCTTTGTCTGTTGGCTGTTTAGGCTCATGAATTGAAAGTGGTGCGCGCATTGCTGTACGACCAGAGTAACGACGTGGTTCACGTGCCACTTTAAGGCCATGTACACGGAAGCCCGCATCTGGTGCTACATCTTGAATTGCTTCAAGTGCAGGTACGTTTTTCGCAACTGACTCGATGACATCATCAAGAAGTGTCCAAGAAATCGCTTTACCTTTCACACCAGTTTCAATGGCATGTAACCAGCGCCAAGATTCTTTGATCGCAAGTTCAGGTTTGTAATAGCTTGGGTCATACACTTGGTAGAAACGTTGTGCACGGCCTTCTTGAGAAACAACAGTACCATCACCTTCAGCGAAGCTTGCTGCAGAAAGTACGATATTTGCTTTTGCAACAGTCGCAGTTTCTGAGTGGTCAAGTACGATTACTTCTTTGCCAGCAAGCGCAGCATCTACTTGAGCTGCAGGTAAACGACGGTAAAGGTCATTTTCAACCACAACAACAGTATCAAAGTCTTGTGCAAATGCTTGCTCTAAGCTTTGGCCACCAAAGATTGCTAAGCCCATTGAGTTCACTTCTGGAACAGTCAATGTAAGACCTGCATTACCAAGGTTTTGTGCAACTTGTGCTGCAGCTTCCATGATTGATGCGTCTTGTAAGCTTGTACCTGAGATGATCAGTGGTTTTTTAGCTACTTTTAAAGTGTCAGCAATGGTTTGTGCAAATGCTTTCGCATCATCAGCAAGACCAGTCACAGTTTCACCTTTAACCGCAGCAGCAACTGCAAAGCCTAAACGCGCGATGTCGTTTGGAGATGCAACCACTTCGCCTTCAGCAATATCAGACAAACGTGTTTGTGTCGCAGCAAGAATATAAACTGGAGATTTAGCATCTTGAGCAATACGTTGTACAGGTTCAGCCAACCAGTCTTGTGTACGGCGCTCTGCAGCCATCTCTTTGCCTTTATTTTTCGCAGCTTGGCGAACAGATAAAGCCATACGAGGCGCAGTTTGAGTCAGATCTTCACCCAAAATTAACACTGCATCATAGCTTTCAATTTCACGCATACCTGGGTTGTAAACACCCTCGGTTTGCATAATAGAAGCAGCTAATTCAACAAGGCTTTGCTCTTTTTGAGACATACCTGTTGAGTAATTGTCTTGACCAACCAATTCGCGAAGTGCGAAGTTTGATTCAAGTGATGCACGTGGAGAACCAATACCCAATACTTTTTTGCCTTGAACTTTAGCAATTACAGTATCAAGTGCTGTATCTACAGATACAGTTTCTACAGTTGAACCATTACGGAACTGCGGTTGACGTGGACGATCAGCACGGTTCACATAACCTGTACCAAAACGGCCTTTGTCACATAGGAAGTATTGGTTAACTTCACCGTTAAAACGGTTTTCTACGCGACGTAATTCGCCATAACGTTCGCCCGGAGAGATGTTACAACCAGAAGAACAGCCTTGGCATACGCTTGGCGCATACTGCATGTCCCATTTACGGTTGTAGCGTTCTGAGTGAGTTTTGTCTGTAAATACGCCTGTTGGGCAAACTTCAGTTAAGTTACCAGAGAATTCAGACTCTAAAGTACCTGATTCTGGGCGACCAAAGTAAACACGTGACGCATTGGCATACACACCAAAGTCTGTACCACCCGCGTAGTCTTTGTAGTAACGAACACAACGGTAGCATGCGATACAACGGTTCATTTCATGTGAAATGAAAGAGCCTAGCTCTTGGTTGTAGTGCGTACGTTTTGTGAAACGGTAACGACGGCGGTCGTGTTGTGTCATCACAGTCATATCTTGTAAATGACAGTGACCACCTTCTTCACACACTGGACAGTCGTGTGGGTGGTTGGTCATCAAGAATTCAACAATCGAAGCACGGAAATCTTTGGCTTCTTTGTCTTCAACTGAGATGTAGGTATTGTCAGATGCAGGCGTCATGCACGACATCACTAAACGACCACGGGTATCTTCCGGGTTCGCATATTGAGTCACAGCACATTGACGGCAAGAACCGACAGAACCTAAGGATGGGTGCCAACAAAAGTATGGGATGTCAATACCAAGACTCAAACATGCTTGTAGCAAGTTTTCCGAGCCGTTGACTTCATACGATTTTCCATCGACATGAATTGTAGCCATAGTCGAATTCCTTAAGCTTGTTCTACGTTGCTAACTTGAGCAGCAGCATTTACTACTTTTGCTTCAAATTCGCCACGGAAATGTTTGAGTGCGCCCATTAATGGTTCCATCGCACCTGGAGCGTGAGCACAGAAAGTTTTACCAATCCAAAGCTTACGAGTAAGCTCTTGTAAATGGTCAATATCTTCTTTTTTACCCGTGCCATCTTCCAATGCTTTAAGCGCTTTAACCGCCCAAGGTAAACCGTCACGGCAAGGCGTACAGAAACCACACGACTCACGTGCAAAGAATTCTTCGAGGTTACGTGTTGCTGAAACCATACATTGAGTTTGGTCTACAACCATGAGCAAACACGTACCTAAACGTGAACCCGCTTTCATGATGTTTTCTGCATCCATCGGTAAGTCGATGTGTTCAGCAGCCAAGAAGTCAGTTGATGCACCACCTGGTAACCATGCTTTTAGCGTTAAGCCATCACGCATACCACCGGCATGATCTTCAATCACTTCACGCGCAGTTGTACCAAATGGAAGTTCCCATAAACCAGGGAATTTCACTTTACCTGAAGCACCATAAATTTTTGTGCCTGGATCTTTTGATTTACCTTGAGATAAACCAACATACCACTCAGGACCACGAAGCATAATTGCTGGTAAGTTGTTGTAGGTCTCTACGTTGTTTACGATTGTAGGACGACCCCAAGCACCTGCAACTTGCGGGAATGGCGGTTTAGTACGAGGGTTCGCACGGCGACCTTCAAGCGAGTTAATCAATGCAGTTTCTTCACCACAGATATAACGGCCCGCACCTGTATGCACATGTAGATCAAAGCTCCAACCTGTACCGAGGATGTTTTCACCCAAGTAACCTTTGGCACGAATTTGCTCTAATGCTTCGTTCAGGTATTTCGCAGCTTCAATGTATTCGCCACGAATAAAGATATAACCGTGAGTTGCTTCAAGCGTATAACCCGCAATCAACATCCCTTCGATCAATTGGTGAGGAAGATCTTCCATCAACAAACGGTCTTTGAACGTACCTGGTTCCATTTCATCGGCGTTACAGATGAGGTAACGAGGACCTGAGTTATCATTTGGCGCCATAAGCGACCATTTAATACCTGCTGGGAAACCTGCACCACCACGGCCTTTTACAGTCGCAGCTTTAATCACGTCCAGTACTTCTTTCGGTTGCATACCTAAAGCTTTTTTGAAGCCTGCATAGCCTTCAAGTGCTTCATAGTCGTCTGCACCACGAACATTCGCTTGCTTGCTTAAACGCCAAGTGAGCGGATGAGTTTCTGGGTTACCGTCGCCATAAATTGGTTTTGGTTCAGTATTCATACATACTTCTCCAATAACTGTTTAATTGATGTCACTTCAACTAATCCGTGAGTATCTTCATCAATCATCAACGTTGGACCTTTATCACAGTTTCCTAAGCAGCAGATTGGAAGCAAAGTGAAACGGCCATCAGCAGTCGTTTGACCAAACTGAATACCTAATTCACGTTGAAAAGCTTCCGCTAAAGTTTCTGCACCCATCAAGAAACACGCAATTGAATCACATAATAAAATTACGTGACGGCCAACTGGTTGACGGTAAATACGGTTATAGAATGTTGCTACACCTTCAAGGTCAGCAAGTGTCATGCTCAGCAATTGAGCAATCGCATTCATTTGTGCATCATCTACCCAGCCATTACGACGTTGAACGCATTTTAATGCATCCAAACACGCTGCACGTGGGTACGGATAATGCTCAATGTGATGTTGGATATCGTGAATTTCGTCCGCAGTCAAAATCCCTTCAACATTCACACGTGGCTTTTTATCAGTCAAAATCATCATAATGCGTTACCCCTTAGCGATCCACGTCAGCCATTACGACGTCAATTGTCGCTAAATAAATGATTAAGTCAGATACAAGACTGCCGTTAATCACAGAAGGCATTTGCTGTAAGTGCGTGAAGGTTGGTGTACGAATACGCGTACGGTAACTCATCGTCGACTTATCAGACGTGATGTAGTAGTTCGACGCACCTTTCACCACCTCTGCCATTACAGATGCTTCACCTGCAGGCATTACAGGACCCCAAGATACGCTCAAGAAGTGCGTAATCAGCGTTTCAATATCTTGTAATGTCTTATCTTTTGGTGGTGGAACAGCCAGTGGATGATCTGCTTTGTACGCACCAGAAGGCATGTTGTCTAAACATTGCTTGATGATTTTGAGTGATTCTTCAATTTCACGGAAGTGAACAAGAACACGTGCATAAGCATCGCCTTCGTACTCTAACGGTACATCAAAGTCGTAGTTTTCATAGCCACTGTATGGACGGTACTTACGTACGTCAAAATCGATACCTGTAGCACGTAAACCTGTACCTGTTACGCCCCATGCCAATGCAGATTTTGCATCGTACTGAGCAACATTACGGGTACGACCGATGAATACTGAGTTTTTAAGCGCAGCAGTATAGTACTCTTTCAAACGACCTGGCATCCAATCCAAAATTTCACGGATTAGTTTGTCCCAACCATTTGGTAAGTCATGCGCAGTACCGCCAATACGGAACCATGCTGGGTGCATACGGTAGCCTGTGATCGCTTCGATTGCGTCATAGATTTTTTGACGATCGGCGAACATATAGAATACAGGCGTCATACCGCCGGCATCCTGAATCGCAGTACCAATAAACAGCAAGTGGTTATTAATACGGAACAATTCAGACATCATGACACGGATACATTGCGCACGGTCAGGTACAGTAATACCCGCCATTTGCTCCACGCCCATCACATAAGGCATGTTTTGTGCACAACCACCTAAGTAGTCCACACGGTCTGTATACGGAATGAATGAGTGCCAAGTTTGACGCTCAGCCATCTTCTCTACACCACGGTGGTGATAGCCGATGTCAGGTACGCAGTCTTTAACTTCTTCACCGTCCAACTGCAAAATTACACGGAATGCACCATGCGCAGATGGATGGTTAGGACCCAAGTTCAAGAACATGAAGTCTTCGTCAGCATTGCCACGTTTTAGACCCCAATCTTCAGGTACAAAACGTAGGTGTTCTTGCTCGAAATCTTGCTTCGCTTGGTTCTGCATATACGGTGTATATTCAGTTGCACGCGCAGAATATTCTTTACGAAGTGGGTGACCCTCCCAATATGTTGGCAACAAAATACGACGGAGCATTGGATGCCCTTCGAAATTGATACCAAACATGTCGTAGGCTTCACGTTCATACCAGTTCGCATTCGGCCAAATGTTGGTTGCAGTTTGGATGTTTAAGTCCGATTCGCTTAACGCAACTTTGATACGAATGTCACTGTTACGCTCTAGCGATAACAAGTGATAGAACACGGTGAAGTCAGACGCAGGTAAACCGTCGCGGTGCGTACGTAAACGCTCATCTACCGCAGACAAGTCAAACAGCATAACGTAAGGACGTGACACTGTACGCAAGAACATTAATACGTCTTGTACACGTGCGCGCTCAACCCAGACTGTTGGAAAGTCTTCGAAAGTCGTTTGCACATAGAAGTTCTCACCAAATTTGGCTTTGAGCTCTTCTACAATTGCAAATGCTGGGCGTGAATCAACAGGCGTTGATTCTGGCATAGCAATTTCAGTTTCAGCCATTAGCTTGGCTTCCTATTTAATACAAATTCAGTCAACCTAAACGACAATTACACCCATGTAGGGTGCATCAAACATTTGTCGTTTAAATTATTTAATTTCATCCATAGAGCGCAGGTTTTTCACAGCAATACGCTGTGCTTGTTTGCGGTCACGTTCTGGCTGCATCTTTGGCTTATACACTGGCTTAAGATCATCACCAATTACCGCAGACAATGGGCGGCGCTCGAGTTGAATTTGGTCTTGCAATAACATTAATGCTTGAATTAACGCTTCAGGACGTGGTGGGCAACCCGGAATGTACACATCCACAGGAATAATTTTATCCACACCTTGTACAACTGAGTAGATGTCGTACATACCACCTGAATTTGCACATGCACCCATAGAAATCACCCACTTAGGTTCAAGCATTTGTTCATACAAACGTTGAATTACAGGGGCCATTTTCATGAAACATGTACCAGCAACAATCATCACATCGGCCTGACGCGGTGAAGCACGAATTACTTCGGCACCAAAACGTGATAAGTCATGCACGCCTGTTAAGGTCGTTGCATACTCTACGTAGCAGCATGATGTACCAAAGTTAAACGGCCAAACTGAGTTCTTACGACCCCAGTTTACTGCTGTATGCATCAAGTCCTCTAAACGAGTCATGAATACATTTTTATTCACTTCTTCTTCAAGCGGATCAGTAACGATTTGACGCTCTTGAAGTGGATATTGATCAGCATCCGGATTCGCACGGGTTAATGTATATTTCATCCCGTCTTACTCCTTATCAGATGACGCAGCCGCTGATTTTTTCACACGGCCAGAAGATTGAGCTGGAATTTGACCAGTAGGGTCAATTACCAATTCTTCAATTGAGTTAAAGCGGGTAATTTCAGCAAGGTCCATAGTTGGTGAACCAATTTTAGGTTTAATCCCTGCTGCTTTACGTTTGTCTGATGGTGACCAGTTCAGAGCACCAGTAGAGAATTCGTAAATCAAACCAACGAGTAAAACTAAAATAAATACGGCAGCAGCTGCAAAACCAATCCAGCCCACTTCACGCACTGATACAGCCCATGCATAAAGGTATAGTGCTTCTAAGTCGAAAACGACAAAGAAAATAGCCACTAAATAGAATTTTGCAGACAAGCGGATACGAGCACCGCCTGCACCAACAACACCTGACTCAAACTGCTCTTGCTTAGCACGGCCCCACGATTTACCCCCTAGGAGTAACGGGACAGTGAGCATAAAGACGCATAGAAACGTAACGCCGATCACGAAGGCAATAATTGCCCATTCGTATGGAGTAATGGCACTCATGCGGGGATAACTCCTGGCAGGCCTAATTTATTAACAAAGAATGTATGTATTGGCCTTCAAATACACCAAACACAAAATTAATCCCGCCAATTGTACCTGATTTCTGATTTCACTTGCTAGTTCATAAGCCTTAGTCTTTTGGATGATTTTTTGGACATTTTTAGCTATAAGCTACGCTCTGGCTGTATTTTCAAGCAAATCATCGCTTTATTAAATAATTTTCCAAGTTATGATTATTTTTATAAATTTTCATCATTTTCACGCCAACACACCACAAAAACACATATTTTAATAAAAAATATCACCAACCGATCAAATAAAAAAATATGTTAAATAATTTATTATTATTTTCAATAAAAATATCACAATACGATAATTTTAATAATTTTTACCACATCAATTATCCCCCAATGAAACATTATTCAATTTATTTTTTCACCAATAGTTTAGCTTGCGATAAGAATTAATCCTCTTTTTTTTAAACATAGCTCATATTCAAACGCAGGCACATTTGTATTTTTTTGCAACAAATTCAAGTGACCTATCTGCTTTTAAAAAGAATTATGCTATTCCTAATTAAAACAACTTAAATAGAACCTGAGGGAGCAAGAAATGAATTTAGAATTCACACACAAACCAAACTATTTTTTGTTTGCCCAGCTGATTGTTCGTCATATTGAAAATTATATTGAAAAGCACCCAGATGCGAACAATGCCATTTTTGATTTGCGCGATATCTATGAATTGTTCCGTCAAGATAAAGCCTCTGCCACCACAAATCTCGATGGAATTTTAAATATTGCTGATGAATATATAGTGGAAACACTCAATGGCGATGAAAAGCTCATTAGTCGCTATAACATTGATACTCAAAATAACTCACTGCTGATTGACTTTAATAGTAACGCATTAGATAGCCTAAAAAATGGCAAGAAAATTATTCCGCCTGATGCAACAGTTTATGAATAAAGTACGACCTAGCTTAAAAGAGCGTATAAAAAGCCATTCTTGAAAGAATGGCTTTTTATGTGATCTGCAATGAAAACTCAGTCACCTATGGTTTTAATATTATATTTACTATGAATCTGTATTGTCTGACTCATTGCGCTCAACAGACTTTGTCCGTTTAAAGCGATTTGCAGGCCATGTCATGGTAAAGCGTGCCCCACCCAAACGCGGACTTTCATCGATCACCACTTGTCCACCAAACCAGTAAGCAATACGACTCACAATTGAAAGCCCTAAACCATAGCCACCTGAAGCACGAGTACGACTATCATCCAAGCGGGCAAACGCTTCAAAAATACGAGTACGCTCTTCTTCAGGAATACCCGGACCATCATCTTCTACACAGACATAGGCATTGCCAAATTCATCTAAACCACCACTAACTACCACGCGATTATCGCAATAGCGCACAGCATTGCCCATCAAGTTTTGTACTACGCGATGCAAATAGCGTCGCTCTGCATCAACTTCTATATGCAAAGGTGGTGCTTGTAGCTCAAGGGTTTTGCCTGTTTTTAAAGCTTCAGTTTCTATAACCACCTGATCCAAGAGCTCAAACAATGAAACTTTTTCAAATTCTAAAGAAGGCATGCCCTGCTCTAGTTTTGCATAAGTCATGATCTCATCAATTAAGGTATTGAGTGCCTCAATATCTTTATCAATCATTTCTACCTGTTGTAAACGGTACTCATAGTCATCTTCGTCGGCCAACATTTCCATGGCAAAACGAATACGTGCAACTGGGGTACGAAGCTCATGCGATACCGCTCGCATTAATTCACGCTGCGCCTCTATGAGACGTTCAATATGATCAGACATATTGTTATAACTGGATGCCAAGGAACCCATTTCGTCCGCACTATCTACAGGTAAACGAACCGTCATATCGCCTGTTTTCATTTTATTTAAGGCAAAATTAACCGCACGTAGTTTGCGCTGCATCGGCACCAGCAAGCCATACACACCAAGACTTAAGACAAATAAGCTTAATAAAGTAATGCCTGCTGCCAATTGAAAAGGCATCCAATTAAATAACGGTACAGGCCCCATAACCAAGACTTCAGACGTTGAACTTGGAATAGGAGAAACGATAGAGATGGTTGTACCACGTACAGAAGCACTGTCGCGATATAAAATAATACTGTGATCTAAACGTAGGCGTCCTATTTGCTCTGAATCTAGAGGCAAATCTTGCACATTTTGAATTTCAATTGGATAAGTAAAATAATGTTGAATCTTTTCTAGATATTTCTTTTCTTGTCCAGGATAGTAAACCAAATAATCCAATACAAATACCGGCAATGCCTTCATTTGCCGTTCTGTAATTTTATCTGCCTTAATATATAACAAGTGCTCAGGATCTTCCTGCAAGCCCATAATAATATAAGCAACATTCGTCTGAGCATCCCAACGCACCACGGCTTTACGCTTTTCTAAACGCTTGGCTTCTGCACGTGTTAAATCAACTTTTTCGGCTTTCACATAGTAAATAGGTAATTCCAGCAAAGCTGATGCATCTGAAATCCAATCCATTTTTTGTTGTGGATTGTTCTGACGTGCCACCCCTTCACTGATGATATACGCCATACCATCGGTTAAAGTCTCGCGATATTCTTGCGCACGCTGATAGTTAATAATCTGTACCAGTAAATAACTGAACAGCGCTACCAGCACCACAAGTATGACTAAACCTGTGTATATGCGCAAAAAAATACTATGTTTTAACAATTAGGGTGTCCTACAGCTCAAACTGGTGAAACGGCATCGCTTAAATGCCGTTGGTTTCTTTAACAAAAAGATAACCCTTACTACGAACTGTTTTAATTCGTTTTGGATTTTCTGGATCATCACCAATTTTTGGACGAATACGAGAAATACGTACGTCGATTGAACGGTCTTGGCCATCGTATTCAATACCACGTAGGCGTTCAAAAATATCTTCACGCGACAGGATACGCCCAGCATTCGATGCCAACAACCATAAAAGGTCATATTCCGCACTAGTAAAATCAACAAGTTCATTGTTTAAAGTGACTGAACGACCACCGTTATCAATTACGAGATCATCAAATTCAATGCGCTGCGCTACTTCTTCTTCTGGTGCTTTGTCTGTGCGACGTAACAATGCGCGAATACGTGCAAGCAATACGCGTGGTTGCACAGGTTTTGCTACATAGTCATCTGCACCCATTTCTAGACCCAATACTTGGTCCATATCTTCAGTACGTGCAGTCAACATTAAAATAGGTTGATGATAATGCGGACGCACTTCGCGACAAATGGTTAAACCATCAGCGCCTGGAAGCATTACATCAAGCACAACAAGATCTGGTTGTTCAGCAATGATACGACGAATCGCACGATTACCGTCTGGCTCTACCCCAACCTCTAATCCATTACGGATTAAATATTCTTGCGTTAAACGTGCAAGACGCTCGTCATCTTCAACAATTAAAATTTTTGGTAACTTTTCTTCTTGACTCATGTGAAGCCCCTTTATAGTAGTGCTTAGGTATCCTTTTGAAATCCAATAGATACGGCTAAATATAATTTGCAATATACACACGTTTACATTGTAAACAAGGGGGCGTTCACCAAACTGATACATCAATGCAACTTTTGATTAAAACTTATGGAGACTTTGAATTCCTTATCTTTTTTCTTTATACACCCACAAATTCCTGCCTTTTATTTAAAAATTAAGCGATAAAATGAATATCGATTTGCAACATTTTTATACATCTGGTGACTCTATGTTCAAATAACTTTTTATACATTTTTACTTATCCACAAGGTTATCTATAAGCACTTAATCCTAGCTTTGTTATGCTAGTGCCTTGTCTAATAAGGCATATACAAGAATCATAAAAAAAATGGATTTTTTTGCGATTGCGTCAAGCCAAAACCGATCGAAACATTTAGATAAATGTCAATATTGATCTAGCCAAATTTTTCCCGTATCTTGTGTCCAATTCACTTTTAAACCACTAAGTCTTGTGTTTATTCCTCAAACACTGTGGCATATTTTTTGCCCAGTTCAAACGGCCCTGAACATAACAATAGATGATAATGGAGCTATGCTGACATGAGCGTAATTACTTCAACCCCAGGCCAAATTCAGGTGATTAAACGCACCGGAGACGTGGCTACTTTTGATGCAGAAAAAATTTCTGTAGCAATTGGGAAAGCGTTCTTGGCTGTTGAGGGTCAACAAAGTACTGACTCTAGCCGTATCCACGACCGTATTTCTCAACTTACCGAGATGGTATTAAATACGTTCAATCGCCGTTTGCCTTCTGGTGGCACAATCCACATTGAAGAAATCCAAGACCAAGTTGAACTTGCACTAATGCGTACTGGCGAGCAAAAAGTTGCTCGTGCATACGTTATTTATCGTGACCAACGTGCAGAAGCGCGTAAAGCGACAGGTGCACACCATCACCCTACACTACAAATCACAGGTGCGAATGGCCAGCTTCAACCTCTAGATTTGAGCGCTTTAGAAGCCAATGTTGTAAAAGCAGCTGAAGGCTTAGAAGGCATTGACGTTCAAGCGATTGTTGAAGAAACCGTTAAAAACCTCTACAACGGCGTAAAAGAGTCAGACATCTCTACAACAATGATGATGGCAACACGTACACGTATTGAACAAGAACCAAATTATACATACGTGACTGCGCGTTTACTCCGTAACGAGCTTGTAGCAACTGGCTTAGAGTTTTTAGGTTTAGATGTAGAAACCGCTGAAGGTGATGCACTTGAGACTTTCTTAAAGAAAGGTATCGAGCTTGATTTACTTTCTCCAGAACTTCTTAATTTTGACCTTGCAAAATTGGCTACTGCAATCAAACCTGAACGCTCAAACCAATTTACATATTTAGGTCTACAAACTTTATTTGACCGTTACTTCATCCACTCAGATGGCGTACGTTTTGAATTACCGCAATTGTTCTTCATGCGTGTTTCTATGGGTCTATCACTCAATGAAGCAAACCGTGAAGAACGTGCGATCGAATTCTATGACCTATTGTCTAGCTTCGACTACATGGCTTCTACACCCACCCTATTTAACTCAGGTACGCTTCGTCCACAGTTATCTAGCTGCTACTTAACAACCATTGATGATGACTTGTTTGATATTTATGGCGCAATGCGTGATAACGCAATGTTGTCTAAATGGGCAGGCGGTTTAGGTAACGACTGGACACCAGTTCGTGCGCTTAACTCATACATTAAAGGTACGAATGGTAAGTCACAAGGTGTTGTACCGTTCCTTAAAGTTGCCAACGATACTGCTGTAGCGGTAAACCAAGGTGGTAAACGTAAAGGTGCAGTATGTGCATACCTTGAAACTTGGCACTTGGACATCGAAGAATTCCTAGAGCTTCGTAAGAACACAGGTGATGACCGCCGCCGTACGCATGACATGAACACAGCAAATTGGGTTCCTGACTTATTCATGCAACGTGTATTTGAAGATGCTGAATGGACACTATTCACGCCTTCTGAAACGCCTGATCTGCATGACTTAACAGGTGCTGAATTCGCTGAGCGTTATGCTTACTACGAAGCAATTGCGAAAGAAACAAATATGTTGCACAAGAAAATCCGTGCAAAAGATTTGTGGCGCAAAATGCTGTCTATGTTGTTTGAAACTGGTCACCCTTGGATCACATTCAAAGACGTATGTAACCTACGTTCACCACAACAACACGTGGGTGTAGTTCACTCTTCTAACTTGTGTACAGAAATTACGCTGAATACAAGCAAAGACGAAATTGCAGTATGTAACTTAGGTTCGATTAACCTTGTACAACACGTTCAAGGTGGTGTGTTAGACCGTGAAAAACTTGCGCGCACAGTGAAAACTGCGGTTCGTATGTTAGACAACGTAATTGACATCAACTACTACGCTGTTCCTCAAGCGCGTAACTCGAACTTGAAACATCGTCCAGTTGGTATGGGCATCATGGGCTTCCAAGATGCACTTTACGAAATGAAATTGGCTTATGGTTCAGAAGCTGCGGTTGAGTTTGCTGACGAATCAATGGAAGTTATTTCTTACTACGCAATTGCAACATCTAGCGACTTAGCTGTTGAACGCGGTACTTACGAAACATTTAAAGGTTCATTGTGGGATCAAGGTATTTTACCAATTGACTCGCTTGACCTTGTTGCAAAAGCACGCCCTGAGCGCATGTTTGAAGTTGACCGTACAACACGTTTGGACTGGGATACTTTACGTACTAAAGTTCAAAAAGACGGTATGCGTAACTCAAACGTGATGGCAATTGCACCAACTGCAACCATTTCGAATATTTGTGGCGTATCTCAATCAATCGAACCAACATTCCAAAACTTATATGTGAAATCTAACCTTTCTGGTGAATTCACTGTAATCAACCCGTACCTAGTACGTGCGTTGAAAGACCGTGGTCTTTGGGATTCTGTGATGGTGAACGACCTGAAACACTTTGAAGGTTCTGTTCAAAAGATTTCTCGTATTCCTGAAGAGCTTAAAGCGATCTTCGCGACTGCGTTCGAAGTTGAGCCACGTTGGATTGTGGATGCTGCATCACGCCGTCAAAAATGGATCGATCAAGCACAGTCTCTTAACCTTTACATCGCTGGTGCAAATGGTAAGAAACTGGACATGACATACAAAATGGCGTGGTTACGTGGTCTTAAGACAACTTATTACCTACGTGCATTGGGTGCAACATCTGCTGAGAAATCTACAATTAACACAGGCGCATTAAACGCAGTTAAACCTGCAACTGTAGCAGCGCCAGTAGCCGCGGTTGCAGCTCCAGAAGCAAAACCAGAAGCTCCTGCAGAGGAAGACGGCTTTGCAAATGCAGCGCCAGTGCCGCAAGCATGTTCAATTGACAACCCTGATTGTGAGGCTTGTCAGTAAATAATCCTCCCCGACCCTCCTTTTTCAAAGGAGGGAGATTCCTTGAAGCAAATGGCGGGATGCAAGTCCCCCTTTGCAAAAGGGGGATTTAGGGGGATTCAAAATTTAAGCAATAAAAAAGCCCTCTAGCGTCCGTCAAAACTAACTAGAAGGCTTACAATCTCGAAGTGATACCAAAATGGTCACGAAGAGGCTGGCATATATCAATGCGGTGATAATTCTACCATTGAATTATTATTCGAGCCAGTACAAGTCATTTTGATTTGTAAAGGAACGAGCCATGGGACATATCAAAAGTGTACATGTTCGCTCATATATTCGACGTCGATTTAATCGATTCGAAAATGTATGTGCACACTATCGTAGTCAACCCAAGTAATTGAGATGACTAGAGAGGCTCTTTAGCCTCTCAACTTTAACTGTAAAGGGGGAACCATGATGCACATGACTCATAACTATCAAATAGGGCTAATTGCTTTGGTAGTTTCCTTTATTTTGACCTTTTACGTTCCAATTGCTTATTTCTGGTTCAAAGCCCATAAATCGCGTAATCAACATAAATAATACTGCGTGTTTATCTAGACTTAAAACTTATTTATTTCCTAGTCACCGCGTGAATTCGATCATACCAACACCGACTAGTTTTTCTTAAAGACCTCGATTCTATCGGGGATTTTCGACGTGGATTAAAAATATAAGTCAATGATTTTTATTGATTTTTTCAATAAAACATAAACAACAACTAATGCTATAAAAATCAAAAAATTATATGACAATTATAACTTCAATGGTTAATTTAGCATCCGACTCATCTATCAAATTTAGCCAATAAAAACTACAATACCTCCCAAATTTATTAAATAACTAAATCGCCTAACTTTACAAAATGTTTGTTTGTTTTTAAGACATTCATCCATGTTTTGTAAATAAGTGAAGCGTATAATTTGTGAGAATTGATATGTCTATCCTAAGTTGGGACGATTTCGAAGATGATGAACCGAAACAAGCTGCACCAGCACAGCAGCCTGCGCCCGTCGAACCGCAAAAAGCGGCTGATTCGCAAGTGGTATCTCATGCACAGCAACCACAGACGAATTTGGCAGTTGCACAACCCGCTGGAACCAATCCAGCCCGAGGAGCAACAGCACATTCAACCAATTCGTTGGAAAGAGCATCTGCTGCCCTAAGTAATTTAGATGTAGCACCAGGCTTAGAAGAGTTGGAAATGGGTGCGCAACGTGTTCAAGTTGACGACAAAGCGATGATTAACTGTCGTGCTGACTTGAACCAACTTGTACCGTTCAAATACGAATGGGCTTGGCAAAAATACCTAGACGGTTGTGCAAACCACTGGATGCCTCAAGAAGTTAACATGACTGCGGACATCGCGTTATGGAAGTCTGAAAATGGCTTAACTGAAGATGAGCGTACGATTGTAATGCGTTCACTTGGTTTCTTCTCGACTGCTGACTCATTGGTTGCAAACAACTTGGTATTAGCGATTTACCGTCACATTACCAACCCTGAATGCCGTCAGTACATTTTACGTCAATCGTTTGAAGAAGCGATTCACACTCATGCTTACCAATACTGTATCGAATCTTTGGGTATGGATGAAGGCGAAGTCTTCAACATGTACCGCGAAGTTCCATCTGTAGCACGTAAAGCTGCGTGGGGCTTAAAATATACTCAACAGTTAAGTGATCCTACTTTCCAAACAGGTACAGCTGAAACTGACCAAATCTTGCTTCGCAATTTGATCGCATTCTACTGTGTACTTGAAGGTATCTTCTTCTACTGTGGTTTCAGTCAAATTTTGTCTATGGGCCGTCGTAACAAGATGAACGGTGTTGCTGAGCAATTCCAATACATCTTACGTGATGAATCTATGCACTTGAACTTTGGTATCGACATGATTAACCAAATCAAGATTGAGAACCCGCACCTTTGGACTGCTGAATTCCAAGAAGAAGTTGTTCAAATGATTCTTGAAGGTACAATGCTTGAAATCGAATATGCGCGTGACACGATGCCACGTGGTGTATTGGGTATGAACGCTGGCATGATGGAAGAATATTTGAAATTCATCTGTAACCGTCGTTTAAGTCAGCTTGGTTTACCTGAGCAATTTGCTGGTGTGAATAACCCATTCCAGTGGATGTCAGAAATGATGGACTTGCGTAAAGAGAAGAACTTCTTTGAAACTCGCGTAACTGACTACCAAACTGGTGGTGCGTTAAGCTGGTAATCGAAAGATTCAAAAAATCCCGTCCTAATGGCGGGATTTTTTATTTCAATAAATAATGTTAGAATTCATTAAAATCAAAAACTTAAAATAAAATATGACAGAAGCTCCGCTGATTCAGCAAGGCATTATTCACTATTATTCTGGAAATAATCGTTCAGGCATCATTCAATCTGAAAAACAGCATTATATTTTTGATGCTGACACCATTTTAATTGAAGACACAACTTTATATAAAAATGCTTCGGTCTATTTCTACTATCAAGCAGATAGTAAAAAAGTTACTGCCCTTTCTTCTGATAAAAATCAGCTAGTCTCGTATGTACAACAAATCGACCAAGACCATAACAAACTGATAGAAGTTGAAAGTTCTAGTACAGAAAAATGTGACAAAAAGGAAACTTCTTTAAAAGACAAAATTAAACGTATTCAAGTTCTCAACAAACGCCAAAAACTCATCTTTTATAGTTGTAGTATGTATTACTCCTGTATTGCATTGTGGGTGTGTAATTCAGATCGTTTTCTAGGCTTAAAATTTCACATTTGTTATCTACTTATCATTGCAATCATTTTTATGATCATCTTTATACAAGATAATAAATTAACCCGTACTGGATTGATCTGGCATAGTTTTGTTTTTACATTATTATTCTTTCAATTAACACTCTATGAATTACATAAATACCCAGAAACACTAAAGTTTCAAAGCCAAGAACTCTTATCTACTCGGGAAAACTTTGTTGAAGGGATCATCCATAATGAATATAAATCCGTCGGTTCAGGTAAAAGTCGCAGGTCGTGGACAGATACCGAACTACATACTGCGCAAGGGGATATTTTCACGATTTACTGCGATTTCATAGATACTTACGACTCCTGTGATCGTCTCAGTTCACTTTCAGAAAAACCTGTCCGCATTGGTTATGCAAAAAATATAAATCAATATACGACTCACCATGTACTTTTGCTATCACTTAGCAGTACTGATCTATCTATCCCAAAAAGTGCGATGATCCATACCTATCAAGAGCAGAAAAATACTATTTTTATTTATCTATTCTTAATACTGTTACCTCTTTATTTAGGGCCAATGCTTTTACAGATTGATTATTTTCGTAATCCCCCTGAATCGAGTATCGAAGACTCTCCGCAGTTAGCCATCGAATGATCTTTTCAACATAAATAAAAGTAAAAGCTGCAACAATGATATTTCTATTAAAAACTCTTCGTCACACTCAAGCCCGCACTCCAATTACGCCCTTCTGCTGGCTCAAAAAAGCGCTTATTGCTTTCATTCACAATCACAGAACCCGAATAATCTTTATCAAATAAATTATCCACACGTGTAAAGGTATTAAATGCCCAGTCATTCACTGTCCATTTGTAGCCAATATTTGCAGCAGCAACCACATAACTCGGTGCTGTGTCCGAGTTAATATCATCCACATAAACTTTATCGCTATAACGAACATCTACACCTGCGCGTAAACCAGTTTCAGGTTTCCATCCTAAAGCCAAAAATGCCTGATTTTTGGCAATCCCCGGAATATTGTTGCCGTTTGGAATTGGGCTAATCCCTGCAATATCTACCGTGTCTTTATCAAAAGTTGCATCTATATAGCTATAGCTGGCTTGTGCGGTCAAATCACGCCATACATCTTTTTGCCATGACAATTCAATGCCTTGTCTTAAAGTTTGGTCGGCATTACGAAAGGTTGCCTTACCGCCTTCATTTTTAAGAGGCACAATGTCATCTTGAGTCAGGGTATAAAACGCAGCAGCGGTAAATTTCCCCAGTGCATTATCCGACTTTAAACCCAGCTCATAGGTTTCACTTTCGGCCGCTTTTAAACTAAAAGGCGTGTTTGTTGTGACTGCTGGATAAGCCATTTCAGTAAATGTAGGCGTTTCAAAACCTTGCGCATAGCTCGCATAAGCCATCAGTTCAGGAGCTATCTGCCAGCTCAAAGCTAGTGAGGGCAACAGTTTTTGATAATCCGTTTTACCTGAGTTATCACCATTACTTAAAAAATGATCCTCGGTTTTAAAATGCACATTGCTATAACGCAAACCTGCATCTACATTTACGGCATCAGTTAAGGCATAAGAAGCTTGGGCATAAGGGTCAATATTCCATAAGCTATTGTCTTCATTGCGCCGTAAATCGCCTTTTACACCCAATACACTTCCAGCAAAGTTTTCATAACCACGGCGTTCTTCCGTCATGGCATCTATGGCAACACCCGCAATGAGTTTTAAATTGGGTAAAAGCTCTTTGCCTGTCCAGCGCAGATCTGTACCATAAAAATTACGATCAAAATCAATCACACCGCCTGCGTGATTGGCACCGCCCTGCGCTGTTTGCGGAATCGATTGATATTGCGTTACAGAGCGCTGACCTGCATAGGCCATGGCATAAATTTCATGCTGATCATTAATCGGTTTATTCCAGGTTAAACCCGTTTGCAACTGCTCAATATCTTTGCGAGCGTTGTATAGCAATACATTTTTTGCGACTTGCTTAGGATTTTCTTTCCAATCTTTTTTCTCTAAACCACCCGGATCATCTGCATCAATTTTAACGTAATTAGTTATCCAATTAATTTTAGAACCATCATCTAAATTCCAAGTCAGTTTTGCATTGCTTAAAACTTTATTAGCCGCGCTGTGATCTCTAAAACCATCTGTATCAAAATAAGATGAACTTAATATATAGCTCGGTTCGTTGGCATTTTTTGCACCGCCTTGCAGTACAACACTGGCCTGACCTTTATTTTCGCTACCACCTGAGTAACCCAACGTAATGGAGTCCTGCCCTTGCCCTTCACGGCTTGTGGTTAGAATGGTTCCCCCTGATGAGTTGCCATATAGTGAAGACAGTCCGCCACCCAAAACCTCAATATGATCCAGACTATTTAAATCAATATTCGACGTTTGGCCTTGCCCATCTGGCATAGTTGCAGGAATGCCATCGACATATAAACGCACTCCACGTACACCAAAACTTGAACGAGCGCCAAAACCCCGCATGGAAATTTGCAAATCTTGTGCATAGTTTTCACGGTTATTCAGCTGTAAACCCGGCACACCTTTTAAGGCTTCGGACAGGTTAACGTTCATGCCTTTTTGTGGCTCTTGCTGGATGTAATACGCAGATGCAGGTGTCGCCATGACATCTCGATCAGTTCGAGTGGCTTCTATCACAATAGTATCTAGTTTTTGCACTTGGCTTGTGTCATCTAATGCATAAATACTTTGTGCGGCACATGCAATCAATAAAGATAGCGTCGTCTTTAAAAATGGGAAATTCTGCTGATCATACATAAATGACAAACCTTATATTTAAGTCACTCAATAAAAATGGTGCAACATGAGCACATCATCTGTTTTTTTAAAATCTGTATTTTCTGAACATTTTAAAGTGATATTCAGCTTATTGGTTTTTTAAGCAACAAATCAACATCACGTTTATGCGTCAATCACTTTCGATGCTCTCTAGAAATCTGGATAAAAAAAGCCTGACGAATCAGGCTTTTTTAATATGAGTCATCGGCTTACTTATTTTTGATCAGGCAGTGCATAGGCAACCAGTGAGTCACCCATTTTGGTACCAAATGATCCGTGACCACCGGCCATAATCACAACGTATTGCTTACCGTTTATTTCATAAGTCATTGGCGTTGCTTGACCACCCGCAGGAAGACGACCTTTCCAAAGCTCATCACCATTGGTTACGTTAATGGCACGGATATAGTTATCTTGTGTACCACCCACAAACATCACGTTACCCGCAGTTGAGATTGAACCACCCAACATTGGCACACCCATTTTAAATGGTGGCAATGGAATGCCCGGCATACTGTCACGAATGGTACCAATGCGGCGTTTCCAAACTGTTTCATGTGTATTCAAATCCACACCCGCCACAAAGCCCCAAGAAGGCTGTTTACATGGCAGACCAAATGGCGATAAGAACGCACTGATTTCAACACCGTATGGCACGCCATACATTGGCTGAACACCTGCTTCTGTACCCGCACCTTTTGCAGTTTGTTTACGGTTCGGATCTTGAGGGATCAACTTGGTGACAAATGGCAATCCAATAGGGTTCATTACCGCGATTTGACGGTCAGGATTCACCGACATACCACCCCACTCGAACACACCCAAGTTACCTGGGAAGACCAAAGTGCCATTTTCAGATGGCGGTGTATATATGCCATCGTAATTCAATTTATGGAACGCAACACGGCACACCAATTGGTCAAACATCGTGGCACCCCACATTTGTTTGTCAGTCAGTTTGTCTTTAGGCGCCATATCAAAGTCAGAGAACGGCTGCGTTTTAGAATAGAACTCACCTTTGGTTTGCGGACCACGTTTCACTGTTTGAGGAACTGGTTTTTCTGTGATTGGCACAATCGCTTTCCCGTTACGACGGTCAAGCACAAAGGCATTACCAGTTTTGGTTAAAACATAGATTGCAGGAACAATATTGCCATCTTTGTCTTTAATATCCGCCAATGATGGTTGAGATGGTACGTCCATATCCCACAAATCATGGTGTGTGGTTTGGAAGTTCCAAATCAATTTACCTGTAGTGGCATTAAGTGCAAGCATTGAGTTTGCATAACGCTCATGTAACTTGGTACGGTTACCGCCCCAAATATCTGGAGTACCTACGCCTGTTGGAACATAAACAATATCAAGTTTTGCATCGTATGCTAAAGGTGCCCACGCATTTGGTGAGTTTTGAACATATTTTTGACCCGGTGCTGGAATTTTGTTTGGATCTTCCGCGCCTGTATCAAATACCCAAAGCAGCTCACCGGTATTTACGTCATAACCACGGATCACACCAGATGGTTCTTCTGTAGAGAAGTTATCTGTGGTTGAACCAGCAATAATAATGGTTGTACCTGTGACCACTGGAGGTGATGTTGGCACATAACCGCCTGGATAAGGGAATGGCATATCTTTTTGCAGATCAACTTCACCATTATGACCAAAGTCAGAACATGGTTTACCTGTAGTTGGGTTTACCGCAACAAGTCGGCCATCGTTCACAGGAAGAATCACTTTTTGTGGACATTCAGCAGACGTAGTTTTTTTGGCAGCTAAGCTTGCTTCAAAACCAACGGTATTATTTGCATCAAAATAAGATACGCCACGGCAGGTTAAATGCTGGAATGTATTGTCTGCGACTAACTTCGGATCAAAAGTCCATTTCGCCTTACCCGTAGCAGGGTCCAACGCTGTCAATTTTTGGTGGGTTGTACAGATGTACATGTTGTCGCCCACTTTAATTGGTGTGACTTGGTTCGTGGTTTCACCTGAGTCATTCTCAGTTTTAAACTCACCTGTGTGATATTCCCAAGCCACTTTCAGATCTTTGACGTTGTCTGAGTTAATTTGCTTTAACGGAGAATAACGCAAACCTGATTGTGTACGGCCATAAGCAGGCCAATCTTCATCCGCTACACCCGGAATTGCTGCGTGCTGCTCTGGCTGCTGGGTTTTCAACTCACCGCGGATTTCTTGCGGGTCATTAAAAATGGCATAGATCATCACTAAAATCGTAATTAGCAATGAACCGCCCAGCACCATTTGTGCGGTTTTCGATGCATCAAAACCACGGGTTACTGCTGGAATAAGTAGCAATAAACCAAAAACACCTAAAATATCTAAACGCGGTGCAAGCGCAAAGAAGTCTGAACCAACCTCCCAAAGCCCCCACACCACAGTACCGAGTACAAGTACGGCATAGACAATAAGTGCAGAACTTTTTAGCTTTTGTAATAGAACTGCAGTTGCGATGAAGAGAATACCTGCAATGATGTAGTACCAAGACCCACCAAGTACTGCAAGATAAATCCCTCCAATCAGTAGGCCTAAACCGAAGATTGCAGCAACTACTGCCAATATCGTTTTAAGCACTGAACCTGATGTCGAAGTATTCATGTTGAACACCTTTAAAAGATTCTATAGAAAGCCGATGGATGGGGAATCCACGGGCACCTTATTATTCTTAGTTCCAAATGCAGTGATACCATCAACATGCATGAATTATGAATGCATCAAAGTGCTAGAAGAATCAAGAGTGCATTTGCAACTAAGAACATTCACTTAAAATGCAGTATTAAATTTAATACCGCCTATCCAAGCATTTTCGCCATTTTTATATGCACCCACGTGGCGTACATATTGGACATTCGGGCGAATGGTTAACCAGTTTGCGGCATGAAAACCGTAATAAATTTCTGCGTCATACTCTTCGCTTTGCAGACCACGGGCATCCACGGTGCCATTGGCAATTTTGGCGTCATTCACATCATCATTAATGCTGATTCGGCCTACACCAATTGCAATTTCATCCTTCGGACGGGCATCAAATGCACCCTTGTACACCAAGCCGACATTTTGCATATTGCTGACATTATTGGTGTCAGAATCATGCACTGTGAGGTTAACGAAACCGCTTAAACCGCGTGATGCATCATCTTTATGTGCAGTCAGTTGTTGCTTAGCAACGACCCAGCCGCCCTGATGATGATCTTTTTCATTGACAGGGCTGTTGATGACATTCGCATCTGCTGTGCTGTAGTAGTAACCCGCACGGTATTCACCCGGTAATTTGGCTGCACCTACTTTAGGTGACCAAACCACTTCTGCAGGAATAATCGCGCCATGTGAACCGTCTGTACTTAAATTCCAGCCTTTGCCACGTTCTAAGTTTTCTGGGTTGTATTCATACACCCCGACTTGGGCAAACACATCTGGACGAATACTATATTTCACACGGGCAGCCCACTGACTGACGGGCCAGTTGTACCATTGGTCGCCTACCCAGTTCCCAACTTGCGAACCGCAAAGCGCAAGGTTTTGAAAATCACAGTCGAAGCTGTTGAAATCTTCACCTTCACCAAAACGGCCCACTTTCACATCTAATTTCTGATCTAAGAATTGTTTCTTAATCCAAAAGTCTGTTAGGCGCCATGTTTGACCGCGGCCCCACACCTCTTGAACGGAACTCAAATGCCCTGCTAAAGCTTCAGAAGTATTTGAAAGATTGCGCCCATTACGCTGTGTCACGGTAATTTGTGCTTCGGTGTCTTTCCAACCTGCAATTTTTTCTAAATCAAGATGTGTTCCAATTGCAAATTGGTCGGCGTATTCCGTGCCATGATTGGATGAATTTTTAGCATCAAGCAATGTTGCCATTTCACCGGTATAACCAAAACTAAAGTCATAACCCTTGTTTTGCAGATCGGTACGTTGTCCATTCCAGTCACCCAACATCCATTGGCTTTCTGGATTAAATGCATCTGCCGCATAAACAACTGAATTAGAAAATAAAAAAACCACTAAAGTTGCATATACAGCCTTATTTAATGAAGAGAGGTTCATTTAAATAGTGCCTAGATCACAATTTATGTATATTTATGGTACTCCCTTTATATTTTTTTAATGTAAATAATATTTAAAAAGTATTAGTTTTGGTGATTTTTTGTAAAATACATATTTTTAATAATTTAAAAACCTAGAACTAAATACTTGATTATTAATAAATAGTCAAATTAAAACCAATAAACAAAAAAAGATAAATAAAATCTTAGTCAAACTTTCAATTCTGTTTATGTAAAAAATCCTGCCGAGACAGGATTTTTTTTGTGGAAGATGTGAAAAATTCACTCAATCAAACTTGATTCTTCGGCTGTGCAATAAAGCTTTTCGCTAAAATCAAGCGTAAAGCATACGCTACGGCCATGGCAAATATGGCATAGCCAGCAGGCTCAATAAATTGTGGAATAGCTAGCACAATCACGACAGTCAGTGGATACAACAGCTTTTTAAAACCTACCTGATGATGTGCCTCATGTAATACATATAAACTGGTGGTGTATAAAACCAAACAAGTTGCCACAAAATAGCTTTCACGCATTGAGCTAATTAAGGCCTCATGTGAAACTACATCTACGGCCGCAGCCAAGCTGGCACCTAAGGCCGCAATACTAATGAACACAAAGAAATGCCCATAACCCCATGCAAAGGCCATTTTTCTGCTATTTAATCGCTCCGCGATTTCACTGTCGAAATATGCCCACCACATGGTAAACATCATGACCAAGCCACCAATCATGAGAAAAATAAGCTCAGTACTAAAGCGCTGATTGGATAATGCATCTGTCATGGCAATCGAACATCCCACAATAGATTCACCCAATACAATAATGGTCAGTAACGAATACCGCTCAGCAATATGATGGGCATGCCATGGCGTACGGCTAGCTGATTCTGCAAACATAGGCACACATAGTTCCGCAATGACCAGTAAAATGAACAAATAACCAGTAAAATTGACAGGGGAAAAATGAAAAAACAACCAGCCCAATTGCACTAAAATAATACCGCTTGCATAACGTAATGCAGTTTTACGCCGTTCGGGATCATGCTTGGCCACCCTAAACCACTGTGTGACTAGCCCCAAACGCATAATGGCATAACCAATAATAATCACATCGAAGTCTTGCTGTTGAAATGCGCTAGGAATGCCCGCGGCAATGACCAATGAACCAATAATCTGTACAAAAGTCACTATGCGATAAAAAGCATCGTCATTGTCATAAGCAGAAGCGAACCAGCTAAAGTTCATCCATGCCCACCAAAGCGCAAAAAACACCATGCCATAGAGCATTAAGCCATGAGCTAAATGATTTTCAACAATTGCATGGTGTAGCTGTTGCCCTGCTGTTGCAATGGCAACCACAAAAATTAAATCAAAAAGTAATTCGAGCGAGGTCGCAACACGGTGCTTTTCGTGGGGATCACGTGCTGATAGTGGCTTTAACCACTGTGCAATTGTAGGAGGAGTATTTGGCATTCAATACGCTTTTTATTTAAAGTTATTTAAAGTTATTTAAACAAATTTTTTCAAATTCACTCCTTTCATACAAGTTGAATTACAAAATAAAAAAATCCCGCGCAAGGCGGGATTTTCTATCTCATGAATTAAAATAAAATTTGTTGGTTTTTCAGTAAATCTTCCAGTGAAAAATCTGTGTTTTGATTGTTTAAAATTAATAAATCAACAGCAGCGTGTGCTCCTGCCGAACCATCCCGATCGACTGAAACAGTCATTGTTTTATTGCCACTGTCATAAGTCAACTTCACAAACTGATCCAAATTACCTGCATTCACATTACTATCCAGTAGCGCAGAAATATCTATTTTATCTGCCTCTGTATCAGTATTTACATTGCCAAGATGAAAATCATTCCATGTGTCCAGGCCATTGCCACCATCATTATCCGCCGCGTTCAGCAATTCAAAGATTACGGTGTCTGAACCAGCGCCACCACTTAACAGATCATTCCCAGCACCACCAATCAGAAGATCTTTGCCTGTACCACCAATCAATTCGTCATCGCCTGCTCCCCCAAAGAGTGTGTCATTACCAGCACCACCATTTAATGTATCTGTGCCGTCACCACCTCTTAACAAGTCATGACCTGAACCGCCTGTTAACGTGTCATTTCCAGTTGATCCATAAATTCGGACATCTGTACTATTAGCGTGCTGATCATAATCAGCGGCTTGATCAAAGTAAGTCGGCGATGCACCCAACAGTTTCACATCGGCTAAGGTTGTAGTGGATTGACCTGTTGGAGACTGAGGCGTCGGAATTATCGGTACGAGCGGTAATATTGGGGATGCATTTGCAATAAATGTAGGTATTGTAGAAGTAGGACTAGGTATGCCTGATTGTGTCGCATCCCACACATCTACTATTAATGTACTTGCCACATTTAATCCAAGTAAGGCTGACTGATGGACTGTGCTTAAGAATTCTAAAATAGCAGCATTAGAAACCAATCCCCCATCCGACGCCGAAATTCTTAATCCATAAGTTGCAGCGATAGCTCCTAATACACCTGCATCATAAGTTTGAACAACTTGAAGACCTAACTGATCTGCAAGTACTGTTGAATATTTCCAGCCTCCAGCTAAAGTCATTACTGAAACAAGAGATATTTCTACTTGTTTCAAATCATTATTTACATCATAGGCAGCAAATGGTCGATCTTCCAATTTCAGAACACCAAGTAAATCTGCGCCAACCAAGCCAAGTAAAGAACCTGTTTGAATAATCGCCACAGGTAGTGTATTGGCAATCACTGGGTCAGCACCTTTTACTGATAAATCAAAAGTAGATGTTGATTGATTTCCAGCTACATCTGTCGTAGTTGCCGACCAAGTATGTGTGCCTATCGCCAAAGCTGTAGGTTGTGTATAAGACCACTTTCCTGTAATTGCATCAGCTATTACAGATGTTAACGTACCATCTGGCAATGTAAGACTAATACTTGCACCAGGATCAGCAGTACCATATAAAGTCGGCTGCGTATCATCGGTTGAGCCACCACTGTATAAGCTTCCTTGACTTGAACCTGTGTCATCCTGCGCGCTTAAAATGGCAAGCTTAGGTGCTGTCGTATCAACCGTAATCACAGGTAAGTTTGTAACTGAACTATTTCCAGCTGTATCAACCTGTTTAACTTGCAGATTATTATAAGTTCCATCTGTCAAAGTGAAGCTTTTGCCAGAACCTTGAACCCATGTCGTACCATCTTTGCTGTAATACCATGTAGCCCCTTGTTCAAGCCCATCGATATTGATTTTACCATTTGAAGTAATATGATCCGTCGCGAGAGATCCCGTATCCTGAGCAAGTACAGCAGTTAATTGTCCCACTGTATGATCAACAATATTGATTTTAAGGACTGCACTGGCCTGATCTGTACCGTTTTTGATGGTATAGCTAAAACTATCTGACTGACCAACAGAATTTGCATTAGTGACTATATAGGTATAATCCCCTGTTTTATCAATAACGAGCTTGCCATACACACCATAAACCGTAATTTTATTTGTAAGACTATCTGGGAAATAATCTTTGCCATTGAAGGTAACTTTTATAAGCTCAGAGCCTATAGCTGGCGTATCTGCTGAAGCACCGCCAACACCTGTAATCACGTTACCCACTTGATCAAAATCACCAAATACAGTTTCGGTTAACTGCGTAGTAATGTTCGTATCTTGCAGTATAGTCAAAGTATTGTTTAACAAAGCCTGCGATACAGCATCCAAGACTTTATCCGTTAATGTTAATAACCCACCTGTAACAAATAACGGTGCTAACAATCCACTTTGAGCATTTAGCAATGTTGTAATTTCACCAACAACAACACCCAAACCCGAGCCATTCAATGGTGTTAATATGCCATTTAATAGCACACCTATACTATCTGCAATTGCACCGCCACCGAGTGCGCTTTTAACAGCATTTACGATCAATACCTGATTATCAGCACCTAAAACCATACCATTGGCACCCAAATCGGCAATCGTTAAGCCTTGTACCAATTGATTTAACTGACTTGAGTCGCTACGTACCACAACATTATAAGTACCCGGTTCAAGTCCATTAATTGTGGCAGCTAAAGTATCATTTCCAAGTAAACCTAAAACAGGCAAGCCAGCGACGTTACCAAGTAAAGAATTCGATGTTACTGCTGAATAAACCACCTTACCTGTCGCATCAATAACATCCAATCTAAAAGCATTGGCAACAGATACTAACGCTGTCTGCTTAATTTGGATCGAAAGCGTACCTGCACTATTTGCTGCAACGGTAACGGATGCACTATTGCCAGCGTTGTAGTTTGAATCCAAAAGACCAATCACATCTAAATTGCTACTGGTTTGTGCTGCATGGGCTACTGTTGTTTTAGAAATAATATCAAGTATAAGCGTATCATCTGTAGCAATAAGCTTGGTTTGGGTCGAGCCGTTGACCAGACCACCAATTAAGTTGTTGGTGCTAAAGCCATTGGCATCATTGCCTGCAATGTCTTGGATGACGCCAGTGCTGTCATTCAGGATTGGTGTTTTGTCTGCATAGACCACGTTCACCACATCGGTGCTGTAGATGGTTTGTGGCAGTATGAGGGTCACGGTGTTGCCGTTGATGCTGACATCTGTATCGCTAATGGTCTGTAATTGGCCATTCACCAAGACATTGAATTGTGCCCCTGCTGGTTTTACCCCAGAGTCTAATGTTTCACTGAAGCTTAGGCTGATGCTCTTACCATCCGTCGCAACGCTTGCACTGCTTAAGTACGGTGCTGTGGTGTCTGGTGTCGCTGGCGGAGTTTGGGTCGAGCCGTTGACCAGACCACCGATTAAGTTGTTGGTGCTAAAGCCATTGGCATCATTGCCTGCGATGTCTTGGATGACGCCAGTGCTGTCATTCAGGATTGGTGTTTTGTCTGCATAGACCACGTTCACCACATCGGTGCCGTAGATGGTTTGTGGCAGTATGAGAGTCACGGTGTTGCCGTTGATGCTGACATCTGTATCGCTAATGGTCTGTAATTGGCCATTCACCAAGACATTGAATTGTGCCCCTGCTGGTTTTACCCCAGAGTCTAATGTTTCACTGAAGCTTAGGCTGATGCTCTTACCATCCGTCGCAACGCTTGCACTGCTTAAGTACGGTGCTGTGGTGTCTGGTGTCGCCGGCGTGGTTTGGGTCGAGCCGTTGACCAGACCACCAATTAAGTTGTTGGTGCTAAAGCCATTGGCATCATTGCCTGCAAGGTCTTGGATAACGCCAGTGCTGTCATTCAGGATTGGTGTTTTGTCTGCATAGACCACGTTCACCACATCGGTGCTGTAGATGGTTTGTGGCAGTATGAGGGTCACGGTGTTGCCGTTGATGCTGACATCTATATCGCTAATGGTCTGTAATTGGCCATTCACCAAGACATTGAATTGTGCCCCTGCTGGTTTTACCCCAAAGTCTAATGTTTCACTGAAGCTTAGGCTGATGCTCTTACCATCCGTCGCAACGCTTGCACTGCTTAAGTACGGTGCTGTTGTGTCTGGTGTCACTGGCGGGGTTTGGGTCGAGCCGTTGACCAGACCACCAATTAAGTTGTTGGTGCTAAAGCCATTGGCATCATTGCCTGCGATGTCTTGGATGACGCCAGTGCTGTCATTCACATTTGGGTTTGTATCTGTATAAATAACTTGAACATCCTGACCTGCATAAATTTTATTATCTAATTTTATTTCTATTTGCTGACCATTGATGCTGACTGAATATTCGGCAGGTAAAACAACTTTTCCATCCACAACAACAATAAATTTTGCTGGATTTATATTGGCATTTGGATCTAGTGCTTCGTTAAAACCTAAAATAATGTCGCCTGCAGCATTTACCACCGCGCTGGTCATCTGCGGACTTGTACTATCTGGCACAGATGTTTGAATTTTATCTGAAATATTACCAGACTGATCTACAGCAGTGACATCTACAATTTTACCTTCAGTCAAAGGTGGCTGAAAATTGATAGAGACATTACCATTACTATCTGCAATTGCAGAACCGAGCAAATTCCCCGCAGTATCCTTCACATTAACAACAGCATTTGGCTCAGTTTTGCCTTGTAGCACCTTACCGTCGAAGGCGGTAATTTGAGGTTTATCAGGTGCTGTCGTATCACTGGTTGTAGGTGCTGAATCTTTTGAGTTTGAGTTATTACTGGCAATTGCAACACCACCTCCAATAGCTACAGCCCCTAAAGCCCAAGGCCATATTCCAGCAAAAACACCTCCACCACCTGTTGCTCCAACCAAGCTCGAATCTAATGGATGATAACGGATAAGATCGGTAAAAACATTGCCTTGAGCATCCGTAAACTCAGCCCAATATAATTTATTATCATGCTCAAATACGAAATAATTTGAATTCACTGGCATTGTAAAAAAATTATCAACTGTAATTATTTCACCGCTCTTCAAAGTAATGATTGCTGCATCACCTTGTCGAGTTATACTTGCAACATCATTATAATCAATATCAATCTTCACAATTGATTCTTTAACCAAATGAATATTATTTGATTGAGTTACATCAATAATTGATCCATTATCTTTTGAGAGAACTTCTATTTTTATAGTCATTTTGAAACTCCACAAATACTTTATGATGGTTCTAACTTGATTTACTTCCATCATTGTTAATAGCAGTAGTGATGCCTCAAAAAAATGCCATTTATCGCCCAAAAAAAGTGCAATGCATCGTTAGATCAGTGCGATATATCACCTCCGCTCAAATTAAGTTTAGATCAATGATTTTAATTGTATTTTTTATTTGATAAAAAATCTCATTTGCGCAAACCTATGAGATTAACATCACAAGAAAAGCAACGATTAGCGAAGCAAACGACATGATTTTGTAATTATTATTTTTTGTTACCAAAATACATAAACAACCTAAAAACTTACATAACGCTACATGATGAAATACTTAATGACACAATCAGCTCTATAGGAATGAAAATCCCATTTATGTAGTACAAAAATATAAAACGATTTAATAAACACGAATAAATATTTTATTTAAAACAAAGATATTAAAAACCCTCTATATATTTAATAAGAAATTAAACTTCTCTTAAATATATAGAAGGAATAAAAATACTGATTAAACCAAATTTATTAATGCATTAAAACTGTCTATTTTATAACGTGGCTGTGCATGTTCTATTTCTTCCGACGTGCCATAACCATAGGTCACTGCAATTGTTTCAATTCCATTTCGACGCGCGCCCAATATGTCATATTCACGATCACCAACCATAATGCACTCACTTGGGTCTAGCTGCTCTTGTTGCAAAATATAGGCAATTAAATCACCCTTATTTGTACGTTCACCACTCAGCTCACTGCCATAAATAACTTTAAAATACTCGGCCAAATGAAAGTGCTCTAAAATTTGCTTTGCATAAATGGTGGGCTTTGCAGTCGCTACATATAAAGCATATCCCTTTTGCTGTAAGTGCTTTAAGGTCTCTGCTACTTGTGCATAGACCATATTTTCAAATAAACCAATGCTAGAAAATCGTTCACGATAGCGCAATAGAGCCTGCTCGGCTAAGTCATCCTCTACACTGACTTGTAAAATTCGAGCCAATGATGCTTTCAGTGGTGGGCCAATAATCCAATCAATATTCAAATCATCAGCAATCGGATGCCCAACTTTAGCCAAACCATAACGCGCACATGTCGTAATCCCTACTTTTGGGTCAGTCAGTGTTCCATCCAAATCTATCAAAATATTTTTAATCACACGTGTTCCTTGGCTTGATTTACGCAGAGCAAAAATGCACTCGAGTGTTCTTTCAAAGTTGCCTATACTAACGCATATTTATTCAATGAAGGATATCCTTGTGCGCCCTACAGTGCTGTGTTTTTCAGGCCTCGACCCTTCTGGTGGTGCTGGGCTTCAAGCCGATATTGAAGCCATTGGCCAAAGTGGTGCACATGCAGCCATTGCCTGTACTGCGCTGACCATTCAAAACTCGCAGCAGGTATTTGGTTTTGAAGCCACGCCTAAAGCATTGCTTCTTGCGCAGGCCAATGCTGTCGTAAATGACCTTCCTATTCGCTGTGTAAAATCGGGTATGTTAGGCACGACCGATAACATTGCAGCGCTGGCTGAATTTTTACAGCAACACCCAGATTATCAATATGTATTGGACCCTGTATTGGTGGCCAATAGTGGTGGTTCTTTGGGCAATCAAGCGACTTTGGTTAAAGCTTTTGCCGAACTCATTCCATTGGCTAGCATCATTACGCCAAATACAGTTGAGCTACGTGCGCTTACAGGTGAAAATGATTTAGATCTGGCGACGCAAAAATTATTTGCGATGGGTGCAAAAGCAGTCCTTGTCAAAGGTGGACATGAAGATACACCTGAATATATTCGTAATGCCTTATATATACAGGGTGAATTAATTTCAGAAACCCGTTGCCCACGTTTAGCAGGTGAATACCATGGTTCTGGTTGTTCACTGGCCAGCTTTATTGCAGGTCGTTTAGCTCAAGGCGATGTACTTAAAACTGCAGTACAATATGCCGAAACATGGCTATTTGGTGTGTTAAAAAATGCCGAGTCCCCTGTTGAGGGTGGCCAAAAAATTCCTAAGCGATTTTAAACAAAAAGCCCTGAATCATTCAGGGCTTTTTTAATATGAACTGACGATTACACCCCCTGTTGCACTGTCGTTACCCACGTAGGTAGCGCCCAAGCGCCACCAATAAATCCTTTACATTGTACGGTTCGTGCTCGATAGCTCAGTACAAATCGGCTTCCATTCCACGCCCACTCAGTTGTGCTATTACAATCAGCAATACCACGCCCACGTTGGTTGGCAAAAATCTGCCCTTCACTAAAACTATTACCCGAAACCGTCACCAATTGCTTCACTTGTTTTAACTGCCGATCCATCAGCCAATAGCCATTGCCATAATTATAAGCTGCGCGCCAACAAGGAATTTCCAGCAACAGATTTTGCTCATTAATTGGATACGCAATCACACGATCGCCCTCCATAAAATTCTGTTCAAATATTAAAGGACAATCAGATGCTTTCACCTGTTTTTTGAGTTGTACATACAACTGCTTGGCTGTTTTTGAATGCACACTATAACGGCTTTGCATACCTTTTTGATAATGCTGAATATTCACCTTCGGCATTTCTTGTGCTTTTAACACCTGATCAGAAGCGGTCTTGCCCTTACGTAATGTTGCAGAGTTTGTACCAATACGGCGCTGGAAATCATCCATACGCAATAGCACGGCACTTGCCCCATCTACAGACAATTGCCAACGCTGTTTTCCACTTCCCCATAACACGGGCTTAGTGCCTTGTAGTGCAGTCAACAATTGCTCTGTTTGACTCGCATCCAATACGCCTTCACCCGTTTTAGGATTGATATTAATCCAGCCTTGCGGTTTACCATCTTTATAAAACTGCAATGCGCTTTGCACACCATCCAATGCTGTCGCATCAATTTTCACGCGTGCACTCAATTTGCTTTGTGCACCTGCTACGCGTTGTAGCAATACTGAAATAATGGAACTTTGTTGCTCTGCTTGATAACCCGCAACACGGCAAGTACCAGTATTGTCACATGCAACTTCCCAATCTTTATGCGCAAAATATTGGCCTTCAATTTGCGCATGCCCCAAGGCACTACACATCACCAGACTTAAGCCAATCCCGCATTGGATGATAAATTTATTTTTTTCCATTCCTTTGGCTCTAAATTTATCCAAATTGCATGTTAAAACCGTTTTTGATGAAATACCAGCCCAAAGCATTGACTACACAGCACAGCTAAGCTTAATGCGCATCCGTTAAGTTATCTAATTCCTGTATTTTTTGACCCGTGTACGTTCATCACTCAATACTTTAATTAAATCATTGGCCAAACCTTTTAATAAGCTCATATCATCTTCACTAAGTTTTTTCGGTAGACGATCCAATATACAAAAACTCCCCAAAGCAATGCCTTCACGGTTACGTAAGACCACACCTGCATAAAATCGAATCCGGTTATGCAATAGTTCAGGCAAATGTGCAAAACGCGGATCCCGCTGTAAATCTTCAATAATCAAACTTTCATTTTGATAGACCAAATGACTGCAAATTGAATCATGTTTAGATTGCCGTGCTTTCATTGGGTCATCTACATCCTGAGCCAGTGGACTAGCAGGCGTATACACCCAGTCCTGTTTAACCCATGAAATTTGGGCATATTTCACATCAAAGGCTTGTCTTGCCTCCTCTATATACTGGGTATAAATACTCAGATTCTGCGCATCAAAAACACCCAGCTCATCCAAAGCTTTTACACGTTTTTCCTCAAGTTCTAGGTCAGACTCATCTAGCCATTTTTCACCTTGGCGTAACCTTAAAGCATCAATACTGAGCAATAAATCATTCATGTTATTGACCACAGCATCTGCATCAAACTGAGCTTTGATCTGATCTAATTGCTGTACATCATCACAACTCCACAAAGCGAAAATGAGCTTTGTATCTGGGTAATACTCTCGAATACGATGGCTCAATAGTCGCACTTGTGCTTCTGGCGCGGTATGAAAAATTGAAATACAGATAATCTGCACGGTGCTATTTAATGCGAGCAATGCTTCTGATTGCCCCTGAATGAGAACCTCAGTATATGCCTGAGCAGGAATTTCTCTTAAATTCAAACTATGCGCCAGCATCTCTGACACTTGTACATCCACTTCCCAGCGCGCCCCAGCACACCAGACCTCAGCCAACGCATTTGCATTGACATTTGCAAGGCTATAAGTTTGTTGAAAATGATGATTAAAACGTTTTAAGCCTAAATGTAAGCGTAAACGATGCTCTGCACTGGCCTCTGTATTATGGCCTCTCGAAAAAATTCGAATCGCTGGAATCGCCACTTGATCATAAAATTGATATATCCGACGTACGCGCTGTTCTGGCGTCGCCTTTTTGGGTAATTGATCTTTAATATAACCATTAGCCACATCCATAGCATCTTGCACATCATCTGCCACCAAGCGTTGATAAAAACGTTCATAGGGGGCCAAAGCTGGCTCACTGCCCAACAAAATTTTTAAAAAACTTAATGCAGGTACGTAGTTAGACAAAACCAACAAACAGGCCGTCAATGGTGTAGATAAAATTAAACCAATTGGCCCCCATAAGGTGGTCCAAAAGGTGGCTGCCAAAATAATTGCCAGCGTCGATAGCCCAGTACTTTCACCATATAGCCATGGCTCAATAATATTATTACTGATCAGTTCTAACAGCAAAATTAAGCCGATCGTCCATAGCACCATATTCCAGCCTGGATCTACAGCAAAGGCTAAGGTAATGGGGAAAACTGCAGAAATCATTGGACCAACATAAGGAACAAAGCGCATGACCACAGCCACCATGCCCCACATAATGGCCGCAGGCACCCCAATAAACCATAGCCCTGCCGCCATTGGAATGCCGTAGGTTAAATTGACCGTGAGCTGCATCCTTAAATAAGTTCCGATTCTATTCGCTGTTTCATCAAGCGCATCGGTTCCTATATTTAAATTACCACCCAACATTTTTAAAAAACGGTCATGTAAATCTTTACGATTAATTAAAATTAGAATTACGAATAAAAACACAATACCCGCGGTTGCCAATGGATTCAGTACCCGATCGCTCCACTCCAGCGCGGCTTCTGCTGTACTTTGCTCCTGCCCAACCACTTTGACTTTTTGCACACTTGGATCAGGCTCTTCAGGAATGGTTTTATCAATAGAGCCTTCAATGGTATCTAAAGTATTTTTAGCCCCATCCCACACGCTCGGACCTTGAGAATACTGCCGTACTGAGTTTAGTTTTTTTTGTATAGTGCCATGATATTGTGGCAATTCCTGACTTAATTGCCCCAGTTGATACCCCAAATATGTCGCGGCACCTGACAGCACACCCAAAACCAAAGTCACCACCAATGCAATCGATAACCATTGAGGCAGGCCTCTTTTTCTTAGTCGCATGACTAAGGGATCCACTAAAAATGCCAGCAAAATCGCCAAGGCCAAAGGAATAAGAATATCCTTCCCCCAGTACAAGGCAGCAATGACCAAAGCACTAATAATAAAACCTGCTGTGATGCTGATGATTTTTTGCAAGCTGGCAGGAACTGTTGCAACGGGGGAATTTATCCCATCCACAGTCTTGTCATTTTTCGGCAGTGGCTGATACGGTGCGTTGGTGCTATTTTTGTTGTTATGATCCATTGTCTTCATCCTGAACCATGAATTCTTATTGTTAATTTAGGCTGAACATCAAACACTGCGTATGATAATCATGTAATGATTTGCAACGTTAAGGCACAAGTTAATGTGATTTAAAGCTTTTTATGGCTTGCTCATCATGCTGGCTTTAATCCCATGATGCCATTAGAAAAATAAGCAGATATATATTAGAAATACAAAGGGATGGCCTGCTGAGTAGCAAAATCCACAGGCAAGGAAATATGTTGATGCTGAATTTTCCAGCCTTGCGCAGTTTTTCGTACAGCCAATGTAGAACGACACCAAGGAATTTTAGGCGTTTCAACACCATCATCTCGGTCAACTTTAGAATAACAACTAATAAAACCCATACTTTCAGTGGCGTGAATGAGTACATCTCGACGATAAACCCGAACATTGGCTTGGAACACACTGCTATAACGTTGCCATAAAGCCTGATAGGCTAATATTCCAGATGTCTGGCTACTGGTATCAAAGAAACAAACATCTGCAACGCAATAGCCCACGATTTTCTGAATATCCAACTGACACACCACATTATCCCAAGCGGATAAAAATTCTTGTATTTCTAACCCAGCCTGTTGCTCTCCATGAATTTTGACTGGATAACTCATTCTTTATTGTCCTGTGAATTGCGCTACCCTTTGGCTTTTACCCTAAGGCTCTCAATTTAAATTTAAGGCAGTTGTACTGCGGTTATTTTCCAGCTAAGCCCACGGCGTTGCATCATAAATCGAGTGTTTTGTTCTACATGCGTATTTGATTTTGCCTCGTGTGGCACGATCACTTCAAAGCGATTCCAACTCGTATAGTGTGCCTGTGGTCGACTGCGCGCTTGCTCAACAGCATGAGAAGCTTGCACAAGATCGTCATCGGCTGTCAGCTGTAGACCTTGTGTCTCTGTATCACTTATGGGCTGTGCTTCCTGCCATACATTTTGCACAGAACCTAACACAGATTTTGCACCCAATAAATCCTCTTTTTGAATCAACTCGGATAAGGTTTTCCCTTGCATTAACAGCATCAATGTCTGTGGATTAAGCACCATATCGACTGCATAGTCTGAAAACTTCTGACTCAGTTTAACTTGCCATTTTTGTAGGCTTGGGGGCAATGACTCACCTCCTGTATAGTGCTGAAAACGTTGTTCTAACTGGGGTTTTAAACTAATTTTAACTGCATCGTAATCAATGTATTGGGAAATTTTATTTGCCTGATTTTGTTCATAGGCTTGCTGAATACGATGCAACACCCAATAGGGCGAAATCACATAAGTCAGTATGGCTAAGCCTAGCCCCACAAAAAAACTGTATTTCAATACCTTCATCGTGCCTATATTCATTCCATACAAAAAAGACCTAGGTTAGTTCACCTAGGTACTTTTATATTTTTTGCTTTACATCATTTTCAACTCATCATCATTCGATGCCATTACGCTGTGCATCAATTCATCATGATGAAAGATTTCAGACTCTGATGACAGCGTATAGCTTTAGGTCGTTATATCTTTAATGACGGTTGAAACTCCATTGGTTTTGACCGATTCAATGCCCTTTTCACGCGATTGCTCACTGGCATAAAATTGACTCGTACCAATAATTTGATGATTGGCGGCTTTTAAATTGAAATATGGTTTCCCATTTTTAGCTTCTAATCGATCATAACGCTGATCATCGGTACAGTTTTTTTGCACAGACTCAATGCCGTTGTGTGCCGATGCTTTTGCTTTATACAATTCACTCGTCAAAATGGGTTCGCCATTTCCTGCTTTCAGTACAAAGCGAAATTGACCATCACTTGCAAGCGATATTTCATACCAACCAGCCATACCACACCTCTTGTTATTCTTAACTATTTTTAGAACATATTTTAATCAACATACCTTATTTAAAACGCTAAATAAATGCCATAAACTAAAAAAATTGCTGATTTTTTTAAAAATAGAAGTGCGTATGACATCATTAAAAATAGCGCTGAAAAGCGCTATTTGAATTTAGGCTTGAACCAGTTGCTTACTGTAGGTGGTTTTCGTCATTTCTAACACTTCAACGCACATTTGTACCGTCATACCTGACTGAGCAGGTAGAACCTGTTGCAAGGCTTGTAAGAGTTGCTCAGAAATTTCAGCTTGGGTTTCTAAACTTCTGCCACTCAGTAATGACAATTTAATATGCACATAAGCCTGCGTCTCATCTGGCTCTAATCCAATCAACCAATCCTGTTGACATACTGCACGGCTTTTAATGTCTAAAGCCGAGCTCACATGACCCGTTGCAAAAAGAGTATGGTTTAAGGTTTTGAGTACCTGCTTGGCATCAATATTTTTAATATTGTTAGAATATTCAACATGAATATGAGGCATGGTGTGGTTTCCCAACGAAGTAAAAACAAATTATGCCTGATCCCCCAATACGACGCATGCTTTCACCCTCTTAAAAAGCTACAAGTTGCAACGTATTGGGAATAACTGATTAATATCTGGTCAATATCAAACCCTAAGGTATTTAAACTTTTTTGACATATTCAGATTTCAGTTTAATCGCACCAATTCCATCCACTTTACAGTCAATGTCATGGCCATCTGATGCTTCTGGTACAAGGCGAATACTTTTTACTTTCGTGCCCACTTTAACTACAGATGATGAGCCTTTAATTTTAAGATCTTTAATCACGGTTACAGCATCGCCATCGGCTAAAACATTGCCATTAGCATCTTTAATAACGACCTCTTGTTCGCTCAGGTCTTGTTCACCTGCACGCCATTCATGTGAGCACTCTGGGCAAATCAATAAGTCACCATCTTCATAGGTATATTCAGATTGGCATTTTGGGCAATGGGGTAAAGTCATAACAACCTCAAATGTAGATCAAACACAAAAAAACGGCACAATACATGCCAAAAAAAAGCCACTATAACAGGAAGCTAGAAAGACATACAAAAACTATGGTTATTTAGCTCATTTAAAAATACGAGAACTCAGTACAAAATTTCATTCGCTAGATCTGATCTATCAATACGCTTGGCGAAGCAAATCACCTATTTAACAGCGTCGCAAAGCAGGTCAAAATTATTGGTCTGGAATAGATGGATTCACTAAAAAAGACAGTAACTGTAAAGACTCCTGCCAGCCTAAATGGCATGCATCGGGTGGAATCACATCTGGAAGTCCCTGTTGCACTATCGTAACTTCTGTACCCACAGACACTTCTTTTAATTGCACAATCACTTCAATTTCACCCGCCAGTTCTTCCGCATCAAATATATCGCTATAACGTAGCAACTGGTTTTCAATCACCTCATGATAACGACCATGAAAAGCATGGCTGGTTCCCGTTGAAAAGTTGGTAAATGACATGCGGTAACTGCCCCCCGTGCGCACCTCTGCATGTTCAACCTTTGCAATAAAACCATGAGGGGCCATCCACTTTACTAAGGCATTAGGATCGGTAAATGCACGAAATACGCGCTCAGGTGGTGCTGTAAATATACGTTGTAGGTGAACTTTATGACTCATGTGCATACTCCTTATAGTTTTTGTATTGTTCCAATACTCTGCGATCTGTATTTATTGTTTCGCTTTTTTTCTGATTGACACATATAACGCGTTCAATAGATCAAATCAAGTCCGCTTCGAGTGTAGCCTCCTTTAGGAGCTTTACGAGGTCCATAACATAGACCGATATTCATGATGTTAATTTAAATACACGAACAATATTTGACAGTGTTCAAATGCTTCTACAGCCAAATAAAAAAAGCCTAATCGAATAAGACTAGGCTTTTTGTAAATTTTGCACGGTTATTGGCTGTTGAGTTCTTCTTCTGGATCAAAGTCTTCATCATCATAAATATAGGCCATACAGCCCCAGCCGTCATACTCCCCCTCAAATTGCACAGCAATTTTGCTAAACCATTCTTCCAAATCGACAATGTCGGCATATTCAGGTTCCATATACACATAAATGGTAATTACCCATTCATTGGTATCTTCATCCTCAAATAAACTGATTTTTTGTTCTTCTTTTAGCAAATAAATCGCACACTGATCAGCTTTTTCTTCACTGGTAAACGCAATTGAATATTCAATTTCATGCGCTTCCGTCAAGTCATCACCATCTTCATGCATTTGCCATAGCACATTGCCATTGTCATCATCTGGATATTGTTCGTAATCGCGTGACATATTCGAATCCTTTTATGATTGTCATTGGTTCTCGATATAAAGTAGCCGATTTTTATTGCAATTTGGCGATTTATTTACAAAACAATGCCTCACCTTTGCCTTGACAACATATTCTCAGCCACAACTGCTTACTTAGGCTAATATTTAATGCACGCTTTGTACCAATACTTACTTTTACAAAAATATTGTGATGGCTAGACCCGCATTTAAAAAGGCACAACACCTTGAATTTCCAAATGTTCGCCACTCAAAGGTTGCTTAAAAGCCAAATAACTCGCATGTAAAGCCATGCGATTGAGTGGACTCCAATCTGGATTAGGATGATACAGTCGATCGCCCGTAATAGGATGCCCAATACTCATTAAATGCACACGTAACTGATGGGAACGCCCTGTAATCGGTGTGAGCAGTACACGGCTGATATCTTGGCTGGCATCATAATCTAAAGCTTTATATAAGGTTTGTGCAGGCTTACCCAGTTCATAATGCACCATTTGACGCGGTCGATTTTCCCAGTCAGTAATTAATGGCTCATTAATACTACCCTCACCTTTGAGCTCGCCCTGCACCAAAGCGATATAGTTTTTCTTTACCGTGCGTGCTTGAAACATTTTACTTACCGCAACTTCTGCATCGCGATGTTTGGCAAACATTAAAATGCCTGATGTCGCCATATCTAAACGGTGGGTAATTTTGGCATTTGGGTATAAAGCCAGTACGCGCAAATAAGCGCTGTCATGATGCTCAGGTAGACGACCTGGCACAGACAATAATTCCGCAGGTTTATCAATAATCACCAAATCATCATCTTCATAAACAATCTGAAGTGGTCCTTGGGGAGGCATATATACAAATTTTTCGTCAGCAGGCATGAGGCTACAGCATTTGGAGCAGGTTCGGGCGAAAAATATCAACTGCACTGCGGTGTGTCAATCATCTGCCAACGGTTCAGCTCGCAAAACACATTTGCCAGACTTGCGATTGCTGTGTACAAAAATATAGCTCAGGAATGAATTATACATCTGACATTAAACGTTCTTAGCCACGTGTAAGTCATGTCTATTAACACACAAATTGGAAGATATTTTCGAGTGGATTGGGTTGCTTTGAAATTTATTTTCTATTGAAATGCTTTTTTGCTGGTTGTATTTGGCGTAGTTTTTTTTAATTGTTCATTTTTATTGGGTGATCACTTGAACTTTGAGGGTGGTGTCAGAGAAAACGGTTGGTTTACTTCAACTATTATCACTTTGTAAGTCATAATCTTATAGCCTATAAACTCTTGGTCTATAGCGTCCTAAGCCGAATCGAGACCTTGTGGGTAAGTACTGCTCTCGCGTCGTGCGCCCTCACAGCATACTGCTCTTTTCGATCTCTATCACACCCTTGAGATAAAGTTTAGAAAAAAGCAGGCGGGATTGTTTCCCTACTACAGACTCATTTTTATCTATTTTGGAATTTTTTTTCACCCATTCGTAAAAATATTAAAATACTTTTCAAACCTAGTAAAAATAGGCATTCAAGATCGCAAATAAGCATTAAAAAATCTATTTTTATTTCACGATCTCTTCGCTAGAGGGTTTCAATACAACAGGCTAAACCACTTTATGAGCTACACGCCACTTCAGTATCCCCCTTTAAATACTGTTGTTTGAGTGCATCCAACTGGCCATTTAAAAAACGATCCAAATATTCATGTGCTTTTCTTAAATTGAGCTGTTTAAACTCAACATAATCTTTGGTTTTACGCTTAAATAAACCAAAGACTTCACGTTGTTCTGAAATGACTTCGATGTCGCTTTGTAAGACAAACTCTAAGGAATCTGACGTCGATAATTCATTTAAGCTAATTTTAATGGACTGGCTCGACTCGGGATTGGTCACCATAAAATAAGCCTGTCGCCCCTGTAGCTGAAGTAGCAATAATTGCAAATTAAACCAATGCATCGCATCAAATGCTGTTGATGCTTCCGCAATACTTTTGACATGTACCAATTCTAATTCGTTGTCTGAAGCATGGTGTGGATGCCTTATTTCAATATCAAACTGAGCCATTGCAATAATCCCCCTAGCAAGAAACCTATAATTATTTTAAGGGATTAAATATCGACTGGATGATCATGTTTTTAAATCAAAAGTTAAAAGCTTAAAGTTAAATTTTGATTAAATAATGATCTATCTCACAGTTTTAATTTAAAGCATGTTAAAGCTTAAATTTTATGCCGACCAACGGCTAAACCCTTGTTTCCATTCATCGTATATTTTAAGGCGATGAATGGAAAACCAAAGCTACGCAATTTTCCTATGAAGATTGAATCGCAATTGACGACACAAGATAAAGCACCTTATTGATGGCGCTGCTTATTCATCTCTTCGAGTAAATCAAGTTGTACCTGCTGAATTTTAGTAAGTCGATCCCACTGATGTAAAAGCAAATGGTCAACTTTTTCATGCAAATGTCGGATTTCAAGTTCTGCCTTTAAGTTCACTTGATAATCATTTTCTGAGCGCTGTCGGTCTTTGGCTTCTTGTCGGTTCTGGCTCATCATAATAATTGGCGCTTGCATGGCGGCCACGCAGGACAAGAGTAAATTTAACAAGATAAAAGGATAAGGGTCGATCGGGTGTTTCACCATAATGATGCTATTGACCGCAATCCAAACAATTAAAAACAGCGTAAAGCAGATTAAAAAAGTCCAACTACCACCAAAAGTCGCAATTTTGTCTGCGAGTCGGTCGCCCAAAGTCCACTGCTGTTCTAAGGTGGTTTCTACATTTTTACTAATCAGCTCATGTTGTTGCATGCTATGCAACACTTCAACTTCTAAGTCCGAGACTTCACCTTGCTCGGACTGTAAAAGCGATTGTACATACTGCACACGGTAGCGCGTTAAGTCACTTAAGCAAATGTAGTCCTGTGGTTTCCACTCTGGAAAGTCTTGGCTAATTTCTTGCGTAATGCTTTCTCTGACCGTACCCATTGGAACTAAAAAATGCGAACTGAATTTTTTTTGGCACACTAAACAAGGAAAGGTTTCATTTTTTGCGTTCATATACACGCCCCTAGTACGCATCAATCGTCCATAAGCACATTCATGCCAATGTTTTTTATATTTTTACCCGTCGATTATTTTGACGCAATGTATGGAACGAAACTATAAAATTCTAAAAAATAGTTCAATCTTTAACAAATATATCAATGCTATTGGCTATTCAGCATTTTCAATTCCATACAGCCACTCCATGTATGTATAGAATGAATTCTGGAATAATCTTGATATAGCTTGAGCTGAATAGATACGTGCAATTTTGCTTGTGGGGAGGATGTTCGGCTTTTAATCTGGGGTTTATCTATTTTAGTTTTTATCTGTTTTGATTTTTAGTTCTTTTTATTTAATGTATGCATTATTTGTCAGAATTTTTTAGGGTGGTGTCAGAGAAAACGGTTGGTTTACTTCAACTATTATCACTTTGTAAGTCATAATCTTATAGCCTATAAACTCTTGGTCTATAGCGTCCTAAGCCGAATCGAGACCTTTTGGGTAAGTACTGCTCTCGCGTCGTGCGCCCTCACAGCATGCTGCTCTTTTCGATCTCTATCACACCCTTGCGATCTATAGTAGCGAAATGACTTAGGGATTAATTTCCGAAGTTTTACTCATTTGAGTTGATTTCAGAAATATTTTTCATATTTTTAAAATTTATAAAATATTTTCCCATAGACACGCTTTTTAGAGATATTTTCATCGTTCTTTATGTCATCTGAGCGAAGAATTTTCACAATCCAGCCCCGCGATATAATTTTTAAAAGAGATCATATTTAAAAATAGCTTTGCACCCACTGTGCTGTAAACCACCACGCACTTAATGCCGACATGCCACAGAGCAAATTGGCTAAGATTTTATTTAATTTACTTAATTCAGATCCATATACTTTAATGTTGATTACATAAGCCAAAGCGCCATATAACAAGCCAATCGCCCCACCAAATATAATGAGGACCAAAGGCCACGCCGCATACGCATGCGCTTTTTTAGGTAGTTTATGGCCAACATCTGTTGCTGCTAGAGTATGCATGCACGCTTTCCTTACATTGAACGGGTTGATATGAAAATTTTGCATGGTGCTTGTGCATTTATGGCAAGCACAGTATCTGCATTACACATTCATGTGATGCTCAGGTTGATTTAGCAATATTTAGGCCATATACATAGATGCTTGTGTGCGCTCCAACGTTTAACACCATTTACACTACTGCATAATGATAATCACAAGCCTTTTACGACCCTACTTTGGCTGATCTGCGCCTCACGTGATCATCCAAACTCAAATTACTTTTTAGGCGCGAAAAAAAACTCCACCCGAAGGTAGAGTTTTATATTTAGGCTACGCAGTGTAGCAACATACACGCGATGAAACAGCCAAAAAAGCTTTGATCAGTTAAGGCTTACAGCAGGCACAGCCTTCTACTTTTTCTCTGGGCCAGTTCATTCTGGCACGTTTATAAGCCAGCTCAAAATCGGCAAAATAGCCGATTAATATTTGGTCATCGTATTTTGGTAATGCCTCACAGCCAATATCCCCATTATGTATTAAGTGCACACCTTTTTCTGTAGGTTGCTCATCTACAATAAATTTTATCATTCACAGCTCCCCCTTCATTTTGTTTTAATCGTTCAAGCTCGAATAAAACCATAAAAACTTTATGGTTTTAATTCCATAATAAAATTATGCCTTTTATGAGTAAAAATCAATCGTTTTTAAATGATAAAAATCAATTAAGTTGCTAGATTTAAACTCTACTTTTATTTTTAAGGCTGATGCACAACAGTTACACCATGTCGGATCTAACTACATTTTTTTTGGCTTTAATCCAACGTACAAACCAAATCATAGCCACAATGCCCAAGACCACCACCAATACAGGCACTAAAAAGGCCAAGATCGACAGTACAAATGCACCTATCCACTCGCCTGTAGACAATACTGGGTTGGCTATACCACCTGTGGTGGCTGTGGATACGCCCCGTGCGGCAACTGTACTCATCTGCACGGCTGTGGCTGTACCGCCTCCAACAATAATGGCTGCTGCCCAGCTGGCAAATTGGGACATTTCACCTGAGCTGACTGCCATTGTGGTAAGTGTGCCTGCGACCATGGCTGCTGGTGTGGCAATCGTGTCGAGCATGTTGTCTACCCACGGAATGTAATACGCACCTATTTCACAGAGTGTGGCAAAACCTAAGGCAATACATACCGATGGCATGGCCAGCCATTCGAAGCCTTTCATGGGCTCAAACCAGCCCATAATGGCAGCTAGGCTCATGACCAGTAATGGTACAAATACGCGAAATCCGCAGGCTGCGCTAAGTCCTATGCCTATGCAAAGGCCAAGTAGTGTTTCCATGCTATGTGTCCTGTTTTGGCGGTCTGTTTTTTATTTTTACTTTTTTTGAGCGAACAAAAAAGCCCTATGCTGTAATAGGGCTTTTATTTTAAAACAGGATTGGCTGTTTTAATGTGCTGTGCTTAGGCAACCTTATCGTTGTATTCGGTGCCCAGACATTTGGTACAAGGTGGTAGACGATCAGTACCAATTTCTAAGTAGGTGCGGTGGCCGCATTGAACACAAAAATAGAAGCCAGTTCCTGGTTTAGAGCCTGCAATTACCATTTTTGTTCTCCATGTGTTTTTAGAAATGGTGGACAAAGTATAGTCTTTTTTTGTGCGATGTCTATTATCTATTTTGTAAAATGATGGTGTCATTTTTGCAAGAAATAATTTTGTTTTAAATTCATCACGTTTTTATAGGGTTCATCTATTCTTATTTGTGATAACCGTTTTAAAGTGTTTTTCTATTTGTTGGTATCATCTAAAGGCATTCCATCCTCGCCAAAAAATATTCCGCACTCTAACAATTTTTCATGCGCTACGTGATGCACTACGCCACGTTTACTGACTTTGGATTCAAATAATCTACGCAAAGTTGCTTCACTGACATTTGGATGACCTACAACTTCGATGCGTACCCCCCAGAATTTATCATTGGCAAAGCGGTCTAGTATTTCTGCATCGGCATCGGGATTCATGGCTACCGTGACACGAATCGCTTGATTTGGGTCTGTTAAAAATGGTTCAAGCTCGGCTGAATTGGATGCACCACATGCCAAAATATAGAGACGTTCTTCTTCGGCTTTTTGTTCGGGGGATTTTTTGGGCATTTTCAGTTTTTTTCAAATAATAATTATTCATAAATTTTATTCAAAATCGAATACTTCAATATCTCTACAGGTTAATGAACCTCTCCTAGTCGAAGTTTGTGCTATCAATATATTCAAAAATTCCTTTGCCTCATTACATGAATTTAAAGATTCATAGAAAGCAGTACACCAATCGAGACCATTTTCATTAGTAATACTAAGTTTTCCAGAGATAAATACATCTAATGAAAAGCTATTCTTTTTCGCTTTTCTTCTTAACTCCTTAAATTCTCTCATGCAATATTCATTAATTCTAGATTTGACATGTAGTTCTTTCAAATGGCATCTAATCCTTTCTTTGTCTATAGCTGTTAGATTAGATGTATTAAGCTTTACATCTTCAACTTGGATAGAATTAATAGATGAATCAAAAGATAAAGTTATCTTATATTTTATTCTAGATAAAATATCACTATAAAATGGATGGACAAAAAGACACCCCTGCGTGGGTTCAAAATATTTACTACTCTTTATACTTGCACACTTTCTGCACTGAGGAACTAGATTATTTTGAAAAATAGCATAGTGAGAAAAATTTTCTTTGGGGATAAAGTGATCTAGTGTATTTGGTCTCACCAAATCACCACAATACGGACAAATATTAAGTGTATTATTCCTTCTACTTTGAAGTTTACTTTTAAGCATAACCGGAGGATTATTATAATAGTCTAATAATAATTTTTTGTTATCATCATTTATAAAACTTGGCATCTTTGGATTATCACGATGAAGTGAAATAACTCTCTCATAAAGTAGATACTGAGAAAAAATATCTCCTTTTAATGAGATTAATGCTCCCTTATTCCCCTTTTTTGAGTCAATATGAGTTGCACTATCCCACCAGTCAGTACCATCATCAATAAAACTATTCAAAAAATCCATACTAATCTTCAAACTCTATATTTTCATCACTATTTTTGCTTATAAAATAAACTAATCCTGCATCACCAAACTCTTGATTTATGGTTCCAATACTTAATTTAGCATCTTCATCTATCAACTCATCAATTACATCTTCATAAATTTTACTTTCAAGATCATCCTCGAATACTTCTGCAATAATACTCTCGATATCTGAACCATAAGTTTGAATACTTGGCAAGGTAATAGTTGTGTAACCCCCTTCTCTTTTTAATATATTAACAGCTTCCCTATCAACTTCACGGGTAATAATGCTTGAATGTGTTGCGATTACAGCAAATGATTTAAAAGCTTTTAATAATTTTTTAAGCATTTTCATCAACCCAAGTTCAAGCCCTGGATGTAAATACAATTCAGGCTCATCAACCAGTAATAATGTCTCACTTTCTATTTCACTAATTAAGGTTGGGATTAAATAAGAATATATTTCCTGACCTGAGCTTAAAGCTACAACATCATTTTTCTTTTTAAAAAAAAGCCCCTTATTTTTATCTAAATGCGTAGAGTCAGAAAAACTTATTTCATCTATTGATATGAATTCACCCTTCTTGCTTGAAATAAAAATATCATCAAAATCAATACTTAAACCCAACGTATCTTCCAGTAATTTCTTTTTATTTATTTCACCCCACCACAAATTATCTTTATCATATTTAATAATACTTAAAATAGCTTCAACACTTCTTTTTTTCGGATGGTTTTTATCAAACTTATTCTCTTCATTTCTAAAACCAATATAGTTGTATTTATTTACAGGTATTCTTTTATTTCTATTTACCTTTTTTTGAGTTCCTTCAGTATTTTTTAATTTATAGAAATCACTTAAATCATTGACTGTTAGAAAATTTTCAAATGGAGAAAAAGCAGAAACTAAAACTTTATTAAAATATGGGTAATCAATTTTTTTCGCACTCATCCCCAAGATAGTTCTAATTAAATTATCAATAATATAGGTTTTCCCCGAACCGTTTCTTCCAATTAATAAATTTATATTTCTCTCACCATATTCTTTTTCAATATTAAAATCTAAAACAAGATCATCAAACTTATCCTCATCAAATGCAATATCAACTCTAAATTTTGAGGTATTTAAAGACTTACCTAGTGATATTTGATACCCTTTTTCAATGATAGCCTCTGAGGTAGAACCCTCTCTCATTAATGTACTAGAATAGCCTCCAAATTTTGAAAATTTCTCTTTCTCATCAATAAAGTAACTAGCATCTCTAATAGCATTAAAAAAAATATTAATTCTCTCATCATCACTTTCAAAAAGAACTCTTACTTTTTTATAAAAATTTACTTCCAAAGGTAAACTAATCGTAGTCTCATCAAGTAAATTACTAACATCAAAATTTTTTTCATCAAGTTGAATACCGAATTTTTTAAAATACTCAAAAGTATTTTTTATGTCTAATTTCAGTATTCTCACGAAACCTAAAAGTTGCTCACTATCCTGCTTGCTATTTTTATAATAAATCTTAAATTTAACCTTATAATCAAAATCATCCCAAGGCTCATCATGCCCTGTACGATAATTATCTTTTGTTAAAAAGATACCATGATAATTTGTACTAATACTTTCAGTATAAATAACTTGCATAATTCATATAAATCTAAAAACCCCACATAAATGTAGGGTCTTTTTACAACAATATCAAATACTTTTAGATCAGATCATCAAGCTACATTCCCTTCCAAGAAATCCTGTGCAAAGCGTTGCAACACACCACCCGCTTCATACACAGATACTTCTTCTTCAGTATCCAAACGGCAAGTTACAGGCACTTTAACAATCTCTTCTTTACCGTCAGCAGTCGAACGCTCAACCACCAAAGTTAAAGTCGAACGAGGCGCAATATTACCAATCACGCTATACAACTCCGTACCATCTAACTTCAACGTTTTACGGTCAGTACCCGCTTTAAACTCAAGCGGTAACACGCCCATACCCACAAGATTCGTACGATGAATACGCTCAAAACCTTCAGCAACAATCACTTCTACACCGGCAAGACGTACACCTTTAGCAGCCCAGTCACGGCTAGAACCCTGACCATAGTCTTTACCTGCAATAATGATCAGCGGTTGCTTACGATTCATATAAGTTTCAATCGCTTCCCACATACGCATCACTTCGCCTTCAGGCTCTACACGCGCCTTAGAACCCTGCTTGATCGTACCGTCAGAGCGAACCACCATTTCATTGAACAGTTTCGGGTTGGCAAATGTTGCACGTTGCGTGGTTAAGTGATCGCCACGGTGCGTTGCGTACGAGTTAAAGTCTTCCTCAGGCACGCCCATTTTCTTCAAGTATTCACCTGAAGCCGAATCTAAAACAATCGCATTCGATGGTGATAAATGGTCTGTGGTGATGTTATCACCCAAGATTGCAAGCGGACGCATATTGGCTAAGGTACGTGGTGCAGCAAGCGCCCCTTCCCAATACGGCGGACGGCGGATATAGGTACTTTGCGGACGCCAGTCATACAGTGGGCTAGCCGCTTTTTCATTCACACCCAAATCAAACATTGGAATGTAGATTTTTTTGAATTGCTCAGGCTTAACAGCTTCTTTTACCAATGCATCAATTTCAGCATCAGACGGCCAAATGTCTTTTAAGTAAATTGGGTTACCGTCTTTGTCATTGCCTAAAGAATCTGTTTCGATGTCAAAACGAATCGTCCCTGCAATCGCATACGCTACAACTAAAGGAGGTGAAGCCAAGAAAGCTTGTTTTGCGTATGGATGGATACGGCCATCGAAGTTACGGTTACCCGAAAGTACCGCAGTTGCATACAAGTCACGTTCGATAATTTCTTGCTGAATCACAGGGTCTAGCGCACCCGACATACCGTTACACGTAGTACATGCATAGGCTACGATACCAAAACCGAGTTTTTCTAAATCACCCAATACACCTGCTTCTTCAAGGTATAAAGCAGCCGCTTTAGAGCCCGGTGCAAATGATGATTTCACCCAAGGTTTACGCACTAAGCCAAGCTCATTCGCCTTACGTGCAAGCAAGCCTGCTGCCACCGTATTACGCGGGTTTGAAGTATTGGTACATGAAGTAATGGCTGCAATAATCACAGCGCCATCTGGAATTAAACCTTCCGCTTCTTGCGCACGTGCTGCGTCTAAATTGCCTGCAATGCCTTTAGCTTTTAAGTCAGCCGTTGAAACACGAGCATGCGGGTTTGATGGGCCAGCAATGTTACGCGTTACAGTTGAAAGATCAAAACGAAGTACACGCGGGTATTCCGCTGCTGTCATATCCGACGCCCAAAGACCAATTTCTTTGGCATATTTTTCTACAAGCTGAACTTGCTCTGCTTCACGGCCTGTCAGCGTTAAATAATCAATGGTGTTTTGGTCAATGTAGAACATGGCGGCCGTTGCGCCATATTCAGGTGTCATGTTCGAGATCGTCGCACGATCGCCTACAGACATGCTGTCCGCGCCTTCACCGAAGAATTCTAAATACGCACCAACTACACGCTCTTTACGCAAGAATTCAGTCAATGCTAAAACGATATCGGTTGCGGTAATGCCCGCTTGACGCTGACCGACAAACTCAACACCAATGATGTCTGGCAGACGCATCCAAGATGCACGGCCGAGCATTACGTTTTCAGCTTCTAAACCGCCCACACCAATCGAAATTACGCCAAGCGCATCGGTATGTGGTGTATGTGAATCTGTACCTACGCAAGTATCAGGGAAGGCCAAACCACCACGGTTTTGAATCACTGGAGACATTTTCTCCAAGTTGATTTGGTGCATAATGCCGTTGCCCGCAGGGATCACATCCACATTTTCAAACGCTGTTTTCGTCCATTCAATGAAATGGAAACGGTCTTCGTTACGGCGGTCTTCAATCGCACGGTTTTTCTCAAATGCGTCTGGGTCAAAACCGCCAAACTCTACAGCTAAAGAGTGATCGACAATCAGCTGTGTTGGCACAACTGGGTTCACTTTAGATGGGTCGCCGCCTTGGTCAGCAATGGCATCACGTAAGCCTGCAAGGTCAACCAGTGCCGTTTGACCTAAAATGTCATGACACACCACACGTGCTGGATACCAAGGAAAATCATGGTCTTGTTTGCGGAAAATCAACTCTTTTAAAGACTGCTCTAAAATCGCAGGATCACATTTACGTACCAGCTGCTCTGCCAGTACCTTTGATGTATATGGTAATTTTGCGTATGCGCCTGGCTGAATGTCTTCCACGGCTTGACGCACATCGAAGTATTCTAGCTGGGTACCTTGCAGCGGTTTACGGTAGTTGTTGTTCATGCCTTCCTGCCCTCATACATTTTTTTGCAGCTTATTTTTTGACGTTTTCGTCTTATGTCGCTAGGCATACTACACTGTCAAAACCCCATTTCCCAAATCTTATATTTTTCATAAACTTAACATAAAAAACAGGTGTTTTAGAAACATTTGGTTACATTTGTTTTTGTATATTTACTCTAAATCATGTTTTCGCCCAAAAATCAGGCAATTTCAAACCCATTCTTTAGTCTTATATCCACGCTAAAGCAGACGTTCATACTTCAATTTTACTGGAAATATCCATTTTTAATGATCAATCTCAGTTGCTGCTATTGTCTTTTTTTCGCTTGACCTCCTTATTTAGGGATTAAGCCATCGCAGAAAGCGACTTAAACTGCTGAATATTCTCCTCTCCCTTTAGGTATCTTGCTTTTTCCGCCTAATTCGAATTGTGACATACAGTTCAATCCATCATTTTGATGTCGGCCTTGCTCGTTTTGCCATCACACGCTGCCACAGTTTTGAGGTAGCGTTTTCTTCTTTTACTGCATGCATTTTCCCTAGCTGAGGCAATCAGCTCGGTCTGAGTATGTGCTATATTTCAGTCCATATATTTTTAGTATTTTGCATAGGCGATCTTATGACTGGCGCTTCCCTCAGCTTCCAAAAATTCACCTTAAATGGTGTAGATGCACAAAAATTTTTACAAGGCCAAGTAACCTTACACGTCGAACGTCTCGAAGAAAATCAAACACGTTATACCGCTATTTGTGACCTAAAAGGCCGTATTCATTTTGGTTTGTGGCTCACTAAATTGAATGCTGAAAGTTTTGAGATTGTGACTACTGCCGATCAAGCAGAAGAATTTGCCAAACATATTAAAAAATTCGGTGCTTTTTCTAAAATGAAACTGGAAGAAGTTGGTGCCGTTTTCCCAACTTTAACTGAAAACACAACCACCTTCGCAACTGAAGCAACAGATATTAGCGCTTGGGAAATTCAAGCCATTCAAGCAGGCCAAGCCTATATTGACCAAGCCATTGAGCATGTTTTTCAACCTCAAGAGCTACGTTTACATCAGCGTGAAGGCGTACACTATGACAAAGGCTGTTATTTGGGCCAAGAAGTCATCGCGCGACTTTGGTTTAAAGCGAAACCGAAAGCTTGGCTACATGCAATTCAAGGTACAGGAACTGTACCTGCACAAGCTGAACAGCTCCATGCGCAAGTACAAGTGGTGAATAGTGCTGCGACTGAAAATGGCTATGTGGCTTTGGTTGTGGCACGTCCAGACGCACTGGCTGAATTAGCTATAACCGTTTTAGATTTGCCTGATGCATTGAATGGTGATGTAGCGCGTCCTGCTTAAGCCCTATAATGATTGTGTATTTAATGAAATGAGTACGATATACGCATAGTTTTTTTTAAGTGCCATTTCGAAGTACAAATACACAAAAAATAAAAAAGCCAAAATCAATTCTGATTTTGGCTTTTTTATTCCTCAACTAGACTTAGCAACAGAAAAAAGATATTGATCACATCAACAGTTTACTTTTGATTTGGGTAGTCATAATCCCCCCATTTACTCGTTTTCAATCCCATGCCGTGAAGTGCTTCAATTAATTTTACAGCTGCTCGCACACCATCAATCACGGGAATATCTAACACTGCACTCACCTGTTCTGCCATTTCTGCCATACCACCACAACCCAAAACAATCGAACCAATACCATCCTGTGCTTTAGCTTCTCGGCAACTTTCCAACAGTTTCTGATAAGCAGTTTTTTTGTCATATTCCAAAGCCAAAACTGGTAAATCTATACAGCGAATTTGTGCACAGTGTCCCGCAAAGCCATACTGATGCAATAAATGCTCTGCAATAATTTTAGTACGTGGCAACGTTGTGACGATACTAAATTTAGTCGAAATTAAAGTCGCAGCATGAAATGCAGCTTCTGCAATACCAATGACTGGCGCACTCGCAACTTCTCTTGCTGCATGTAAAGCTGGATCACCAAAACATGCAATCACATGACCATGTACCTCTTGAGCTTTACCTTGTTGTACCAATTCAAGTATGCCTACTGCAGACATAGCTTCATCAAAATGCCCTTCAATCGATTTCGGGCCATGACTTGGTGAAACTGCAATGATCTCAGTTTCTTGCAATGCAACTTTTTGTGTAGCTTCTCCAATTGCATGCGTCATTTCTATGCATGTATTTGGATTAATAACCTGTATTTTTATACTCATTGATATACACACTCTTTTTTTTGCTTCATTTTTATACCCAAAAATCAAAATAACGATCGAACTTAATACCTAATGCAAAAATCAATCCAGCTTTATTTATAAAATAATTATTATTTTTCAATATCTTAATTCAATTTAAACAATTTGGCATAGTTTCTGCTCATACCCTCTTAGAACGAAAAAATAGAAGGTGTAGCATGAATAAACCAGAATATAGCCCTAAATTAAGCAATGATGATTTAGCACCGGCAAAGCAAAATTGGTCTTGGTATAACATTTTTTCTTTTTGGATGTCTGATGTTCACAGTATGGGCGGTTATATCGTTGCGGCCAGTTTATTTGCCTTAGGCTTAGCCAGTTGGCAGGTTTTTGTCGCACTCATCGTCGGTATTTTAATTGTGCAAGTCGCAGCTAATCTTGTGGCAAAACCGAGTCAAGTTTCAGGTGTGCCTTATGCGGTCATTGCACGACAGTCCTTTGGTGTATATGGCGCAAATATTCCTGCTTTAATCCGCGGTTTAATTGCTGTGTCTTGGTATGGCATTCAAACATGGTTAGCGTCAAATGCTCTAATGCTGATTTTACTGAAATTTTTCCCAAGCCTTAGCCCATTAACTCAGCTCAGCTTTGCAGGCTTAAGTGCAATCGGCTGGATCTGCTTTGGCCTGATGTGGTTACTTCAAGCACTCGTATTTTGGAAAGGGATGAGTACCATCAAAGTTTTTATTGATTGGGCAGGCCCATTAGTCTATGTAGTAATGTTTGCTTTAGCAGCATGGCTAGTTGCAAAAGTCGGCTGGTCTAATATTTCATTCAATTTAGGTACTAAACAACTCAGTGCCTCAGAACAATTTGCCCAAACTATGGTCGCAATTGCGCTAGTTGTATCGTATTTTTCTGGTCCATTATTAAATTTTGGCGACTTTTCACGTTATGGAAAATCCATGCAACAAGTGAAAAAAGGAAACTTTTGGGGACTCCCTTTTAACTTTATTTTTTTCTCGCTTATTACTGTTGTCACCGTCTCTGGCACATATAGCTTATTTGGAAAAATGGTGACAGATCCGTTAGAAACAGTAGCAATGATTGATAATACCTTTGCAGTTGTACTTGGACTATTAACCGTTTTAACAGCAACGATTGGTATTAACATCGTGGCAAATTTCGTCTCTGCAGGCTTTGACTTTTCAAATATTTTACCGCAAAAACTTAGTTTTAGAACTGGGGGCATGATTGCTGCAGTTGGCTCTGTTCTCATCACCCCTTGGAATTTATTCAACTCACCAGAACTCATCCATTACACCTTGGATGTTTTGGCTGCTTTTATCGGACCATTGTTTGGTATTTTAATTGCGGACTTCTATTTTATTAAAAAACAAAATGTTGTCGTTGATGATTTATTTAATGATAATTCTAGCGGTGCATACTGGTACAAAGGTGGTTTCAACCCAAAAGCCATTGCCTCACTAGCACCCGCTGTCGTTATAGGTTTAATCTTTACTCTTGTACCTGCCCTACAACACCTTGCACCATTTAACTGGTTCATTGGTGCATTTCTAGGTGCTAGCTTTTATTACTTCCTTGCACGTGAATCAAAATCAAAAATTAAAGTAAAAATACCTCAAATTCCGTCAAAGCTCTAAATAAAACAGTAAAGTCATCTGCTTTACAAATACTTCGATACAAAGCGGATGAGCGAAAATTAAAATCCAGCCAAGCACCCTTGACTGGATTTTTTAATTATCTCAAAAACAATATTTGCAAGTTAATCTATATAATCAAGCAGTTTGAAACTTCGGCTTCAAAAACCATGAAACAACTTATTCATATCTTTACAAAGATAATCTTTAAAGGAAAAATCACGTGCATGTTTAGCATCAAACTTAACTCTAAGTTCCCCTTTTTCAAAGATATAAACCCGATCTTCTTGACTCACTAAAAACTCAGCGCCAAGCTTCATTAGTAGCGCATCTATTTTATCTTCATGTGCAATGCTTTCATCTTGATTCACTTTGTCATAATTTCGCTTAATGCTTTTAATAAACATTTAAGAACTCACTCGTATATTACAAAAGCGATTAAAACAAACTGAGTAACAAATGCAAAAGATATTTTAAGTTTGTCGATGCAATATAAAGTAACTGAGATATTTTTAAACGCTTAAAATATTTCACAGAAGCACTCTTTACTTTCAAATATTTCTATTTATGATGAATCTGTTAATCTTATTCCTATACACATAGATGGAATTATGTGACTGTTTTTTAAAAGGTTTAAAAATGAAAAAACTACTCTTAGCAGGCCTTATTGCACTTTCTTCTCAATTTGCGGCGGCAGAAACAAATACTCAAAGCATTGATCCTGAGTTTGCAAAAATTGAAAGCATGGTGAAAGCCAACAATATGACAGGTGCTTATCAAGCATTAGATAAATTGGCAAAACAAGGCAATGCTCAGGCGCTGTATAATCTTGCTTATTTAACTCAAACTGGCCAAGGTACGGCCAAGAATGAGAAAAAAGCGATCGAGCTTTATCAACAATCTGCTGATAAAGGCTACCCTGTGGCCAACTATGTGTTGGGTAAAAACTACATGACTGGCTCTTTGGGCTTACCAACAGACATCAACAAAGCCAAACAATACCTAGGTAAAGCATCATCTCAAGGCTTTGACGATGCGTCTATCGATTTAGCGGTGTTGTTATTTTCAGAAAACAAACCTGAATCTGACAAAGCTGGCCTCGCAAAACTTGATCCACTAATCAAAAAAGGCAACTACCAAGCGATTCATGCCAAAGCCTTGTATGACATTAGTTTAGGCTTTAAAAACAAAGACGAAAAATCTGTACAAACTGGCCTAACCAGCATTCAAGATCTTGCGAAAAAAGGTTATATCCCTGCGCTAATGGCTGTAGGTAATATGTTTGTAAATGGCAACATCATTCCGCAAAACTTACCTGAAGCGAAAAAAATCTTTGCAGCTTTAGCTAAAGAGAACATTCCACAAGCGAAAGAATCTTTAGCTGTTGTAGATAAACTTATGGCTGAACAAGCCAAAGGTGGAAGCAAAGCACCAGCGAAAAAGAGCTAATCTGATTGCTATGCAAGCGATAAAAAAGCCCTGACTCTTCAGGGTTTTTTTTGCATTATGAGATGCCATTGTAAGGTGTCGATATATTTCAGACTATAGTTTTAAAACTTAAAAACATAGCTACTCAACATTAACGTCATTTGCGAGGATCACTTACATCCTTAGCCATACCACAGCGCAATTAAACAGCTTACCCCAGCAAAGCCAATAATGGTGCTCATGAGTAATGGTGTAAGCGCTTCATCCTTTAAGCCATTCAATTGGCCCAATATGGCAAAAATGGTTGGCATGGGTAGGGCTGCAATAATAGTTCCAGCATAGACCATTTCTTGGCTGGCATTTACACCATAACGTAAACCCGCATATACCAATACAGGCATTAAAATATTATTGCTCAAGACCAAATAAATGGTTTGCAGGTTCATATATTTCAAACTCATACCCACAATACCCCCACCAATCGCAAACAAAGCCAATGGTGATGCGGTATGCCCCAACATATCCAATACAGCATTCAACTGCGTTGGCATTGGTATATGCAATACCGCAAATACAATACCCGCAATGACGCTAACAAAAAGCGGATTTTTAAAAAGCATCAAAAAGGTGTTTCGAAAAACAGCAACCACGCTCGCGCCCTTTTGACTGCCCAATTCTATTAAAATTAACACCGTTGGAATGAGCAACACACTTTCAAAAATTAAAATTGGCATAATGTAGGTCATGGCTTTACTACCCAGCAAAAGACTGAGCACCGCAGTCCCCAGTAGGCCTGTATTAGACATACTGGCGCCTAAGGCCAAGATAGAAGCGTGGCTCATACGCTGTTTAAAATGCCGAATACTAAGATAAAACCCTAAGCCATAACAGAAATAGGCCGCGACTGCGAACACCAAAAAAAAATCTGGAAGCCAAATTTCGGAAAAGTCTTTACTGGCCAAGGACTGAAACATCAGTGCAGGCAAAGCAATTTTGATGACAAAACTACCAATCACTTCGACCTGAGCTTTAGCCAGCACATGCAATTTGACCGCTAAATACCCCAAAGCCAATAGTATAAATATGGGAATAATGACTTCAAAAACCATTCCTTACACTCCTGTTTTCGATTATACGTTGAGCCAAAAACGTGCAAAAAAAATAAACTGCAACCGAAGTTGCAGTTTAAAAATTCTTAGCTCAATAGCTTCATTTTAGCGTAATGCTATGCACTTAAACTCAATTCTTGAGTGAAAAGGGTTCAAATTGACTGTTTAAAGCATGTGGCTGACAGCGTAAATACTGCGGTGCAATGGCAATCACTTCACCCAATTCCGCAGCTGCATGCCAAGGCCAACGTGGGTCATAAAGTACGGCACGTGCAATGGCAATCGCATCGGCCTGTTCATACTGTAAAATTCCTTCGGCCTGCATGGCTTCAGTAATCAAACCCACGGCAATCACAGGAATGTTTACAGCTTGCTTTACAGCTGCCGCAAAAGGAACTTGATAATTGGCATGTATATCAATTTGTTGCGCCTGATGTAAACCTGCCGAAGATACATGAATATAGGCCGCGCCAAGCTGTTCTAAAGATTGCGCCAATTCTACACTCTGTTCAAGTGTCCAACTGTCTACATGATCCATCCAATCACTGGCAGAAATACGTACGCCAATCGGATAGCCTTCAGGTACAGCATCCTTCATGGCTTGCAATACTTCTAAAGTTAAACGAATACGATTGGCAAAACTACCTCCATATTCATCCTCTCGGTGATTCGACAGTGGCGACATAAATTGATGCAACAAATAGCCATGTGCTGCGTGTAATTCAATCAGTTCAAAGCCCGCATCGACCGCACGCTTAGCAGAAGCGGCAAAGTCCGCAATGATCTGCTGAATTTCGACTTGGCTTAAAGCATGCGGTGCATGATCTTGTTCCGTAAATGGAATGTCACTGGCGGAAACCGTTTGCCAGCCCTGCGCATGCGCTGGTGCAATTTGACCTCGGCCTTGCCACGGTTTATCCGTCGAAGCTTTACGCCCTGCATGCGCCAACTGTATTGCAAATGGCATAGGTGACAGTGTTTTCACTTTCGTCAGCAATGCTTTCATCTGTGCCGCTTGCTGATCATTCCACAGACCTAAATCTGCATAGCTAATTCGGCCTTCAGGCTGTACTGCTGTTGCTTCAACAATACACAGACCCGCCCCAGACAACGCATAATTTGCCCACTGCTGTTCATGCCAAAAACTGAGCTCCCCTTGCTCATTGGCAGAATATTGGCACATGGGTGCAATCAAAATTCGATTTGACAGCATTAACTGTCCGAACTGCAAAGGCTTAAACAATAAAGTCACGTTCATCCTCGGTTTTATTTTTCAATGATTGTTTATACTTTCACCAGCAGTCTAGTTTAAACCTTTGGCCACTTCAAAATAGCGTTCATCAGGCGGATTGACAACCATAATATTTGTATATTTTTCATCAATTTTAAAGGAATAATGATTGCTTTGATGCATACTTTTTTTTGCAAATCATTCCCTATCATCATGACTTTTTCAAGATGACTGTTTTCGTTTCGTACGCGTATACATTCATAGCTTAAACGTCAATCATGGCCACACTTTTATCTTCCCCATCAGAGGTCTCACAACAAATTTCCATAAACTACATTCTCAATTACCCTTCTAAACTTAAGTGTCTATACCCAAGTCTGAGCAATGCTCGTGCATAAAAAAACAGGCTTTAAATCGCCTGTTTTTTATATGCTATACAAGATGTAAAGTGCTTAGAAAGTCACTTTTGAACTTAAGCCAAGTACCAATGCATTATCAACACGGTTGGTAGAACCTGGGTTAATGACATATTGTAAGTTTGGACGTAGCGTTAACCATTTGGTTGGGTTATGGCTATAGTTCAGCTCGATATTGTATTCTGCACTTGCATCGTAAGTGGTTTGTGAAAGACGGTCATTCACGTGCACGCGGTTTAAGCCTAAACCAATCATGTCGTTAGGTAAGCGATCTGCCAATCCAATATATTTCAAGCCGACTTGCTGTGAGTTATCTACTTTATTGGTCACACGATCATGCCATGTAAAGTTTGCAAAGCTATGTAAACCGCGCTTGCCTTCACCTGTTGAAGTGAGCTGTTGTTCTATCGCCAACCAGCCTGCAAAAGTACGGTTTTTCGCATCTGTGGTATTGGCAATATCTTTTTGGTTTTTCACTTCATTGGCAGTGTTATACAAAGCCCCTAAGCGGTAACTACCAGCCAAGCCATTCACCAATGTTTTTGGTGTCCAAATCACTTCTGCAGGAATGGTGACACCATCTGCATTGTCTGTATCTAAATTCCAACCATGACGTTCTAATGCATTTTCAGGGTTAAATTCATATACACCAACTTGTACTGCCCACTCAGGATTCAACTGCTGTTTTACACGTGCGCCCCATTGAGAAACAGGCGTGTTCATCCACATATTGCCCTGCCATTTACCCATTTGCGCAGCACAAAATGCAGTACTTTGGAAATCACAAGCCATCACGTTAAAGTCCATGCCTAAACCTAAACGGCCAGCTTTAATACTTAAACCTTGCTCTTTAAATTTCTTTTCAATCGAAAGCTCAGACAAACGCGTCTTTTGGTTACCACGGCCAAAGTTTGCTTGTACATTGGCCAGTTGTGGTGCACTGCGGTCTTGTAAGTCATCTAATGTTGTACTTTGGCCTTGGCGAGCTGTAACCACAGCACGAACTGTAACCCCATCCCAACCCGCAAGTTTTTCCATATCTAAAGCTGTTCCCAACCAAAGTTGGCTGGCTACTGTAGCAGCGTGATCTTCATTGCGCCCACCTTCAGCCAAATAAGCCACATCGGCTGCAATATTGGCTTCAAATTTCACACCTTGTTGAGCCAATTCGGTACGCTTACCATTCCAATCACCCAGCATATATTGACCTTTGCTATCAAATGCCTGTTCAGCAGCAAAGACATTGCTCATACTCGCCATAAGACAAAGGGGTATGATCGCTAGAGTAAAATTTTTCATCGGAAAAACCTAAATTTTGAGAGAGTTACAAGATGCCCCCACACAAAGGGTTACACCATTTTGGTGTAATAGTTACATAATATTTACGATTAAATCTCAGCATTATTTTTATTATTTAACAAACTTTAATTTATGAAATATTTATTGTTATATAAATTTATTTAAAAACATCTAACTAAGTTGATCGTGTTTAAAATTCCACAACAAAAAATCCTCCCTATTTAGACTGAAGTCTTATTATTTCAATGTCTTATCAAATATAGAACAGTTAAAAATTGTGCTAAATCACTCAAATTTAATCTATATAGTTCGGATGTTATTTTGCATCTGTTATTTCATCTATTAGCCAATAAAAGGTATGTTTATTCTGTTCGAAGCTTTATGCGCTATGCCTTGTAAACCATCGTAAACATCCCAATATTAGCTACAACCTTAAAGTACACCTGACACAATGCCTGAATTACCAGAAGTTGAAACTACCAAGACCAGTCTTTTACCGTTGCTCGGTCAACGTGTGCAATCCGTTGAAGTCCGTCAAAGTAGCTTGCGCTGGCCTATTCCAAATGACCTAAACAAACTGGTTGGCCAATGCTTGCAACAACTTTCACGCCGTTCAAAATATATTTTGGCCAGCTTTGAACAAGACAGCATGCTGTGGCATTTGGGCATGTCAGGCAGTTTTCGGATCTGTGAATCACATGAGGAATACCGTAAGCACGATCATCTGATTATTCAATTTGAAGATATGCAACTGCGCTACCACGACCCGCGTCGTTTTGGCTGTATTTTATGGCTAAATGAAGACTCACAAACCAAGCTCATTGACACCTTAGGGCCTGAACCTTTAAGTGATCACTTTGATGCGCCCTATTTGGCCGACAAGCTTAAAAATAAAAATACCGCCATTAAAGTGGCCATTATGGACAACCATGTGGTCGTAGGTGTGGGCAATATTTACGCCACGGAAAGTTTATTTAATTTGGGGATTCATCCCGCACAACCTGCAAAGGATTTAAGCCAGCAACAGGTTGAAAAATTAGTTATTGAAATCAAACGCATCTTAAAGCAAGCCATTGATCTAGGCGGTTCGACATTACGTGACTACACCAATGCCATGGGCGAAAATGGCTATTTCCAGCAAACCCTATTGGCTTATGGCCGTGCGGGTGAAATGTGCATTAACTGTGAAACGACTTTGGAAAATATTAAACTAGGTCAACGCGCATCCGTGTTTTGTCCAGAATGCCAACCCTTTAAGCAAGTAAAAACAGTTCAACGAGGTAAAAAATGAAATCTGCCATTGTCCGCCACATTTTAGTGAAAGATAAAGAACTTGCTGAACAGCTTAAAAAGAAAATTAAAGACGGCGCAGACTTTGCCAAAATTGCAAAGCAACATTCGACTTGCCCTTCAAGCAAAAAAGGCGGTGAACTCGGCGACATTAAAAAAGGTCAGCTGGTTGGCCCAATCGACAAAGCGGTGTTTACTTTGCCAGAACGTGAATTACATGGCCCAATCAAAAGCCAATTTGGCTGGCATTTATTAGAAATTAAATTCCGTATGGATTTTTAATATCAGCAGATAGCCACTGTTGCATTTGAATTAGCCATCTAGCACTGCGCAATACCAAGGATCGATGATGTAAAGTATGATCGATCCTTTTTTATTCGCTCGCTTAAAATTCCCATACATTTTCTAATCTAACTTTCTTCAGCACATCCGCCTTCAGTCCAGTCCGATCAAAGCATGAGCACAAAAGCCTATTCATTTTATAGATAACTCTTGCGATGCTCACCCTTTCGATATGCGTCTACACGGTCTGCGTGACCGACATTCAGATAAAGCTTTGCTTTGTATTCCTTCTTTGATCAGGTAAAATTATTGCCCATTGCATAATGAATACGACTGAGAGAGTTAATCCGTGCGTAATATTTTAGTTACTAATGCCCTTCCATACGCGAATGGCCCAATTCACATGGGTCATTTACTCGGTTATATCCAAGCAGATATTTGGGTTCGTGCCATGCGTGCAATGGGTCATAACGTGACTTATGTATGTGCGGACGATGCTCACGGCACAGCAATCATGCTACGTGCAGAAGCCAACGGCATTACACCTGAACAGCAAATTGCCAATGTACAAAAAGAACATGAGCGTGACTTTGCTGGCTTTAAAGTTGATTTTGACCATTACGACTCAACCAACAGTGCTGAAAACCAAGCACGTGCTTCTGAGATTTATATTAAAAACCGCGAAGCAAACAACATTGCAGTACGTCCTGTAACGCAATTGTTTGATCCTGAAAAAGCAATGTTCTTGTCGGACCGTTTCATTAAAGGCACATGCCCGAAATGTAAAGCAGAAGACCAATACGGCGATTCATGTGAAGTTTGCGGTACAACATACAACGCAACTGAATTGTTGAATCCAAAATCGACGTTAAGCGGTGCGACACCTGTAGAAAAATCTTCAGATCACTACTTCTTTAAACTGCCGAACTTTGGTGAATACCTGCAAAAATGGACACGTGACGAAGGTCGTCTGCCTGTGTCGATTGCCAACAAGTTGGATGAATGGTTTGAAGCAGGTTTATCTGATTGGGATATCTCGCGTGATGCGCCTTACTTCGGTTTTGAAATTCCAGATGCGCCAAACAAATACTTCTACGTTTGGGTAGATGCGCCAATCGGCTATATGTCGAGCTTTGAAAACTACATCAAAACTAAACGTCCTGACCTAAGCTTTGACGACTACTGGAAAAAAGATTCGAAAAATGAAGTTTATCACTTCATTGGTAAAGACATCGTTTACTTCCATGCGTTGTTCTGGCCTGCAATGCTTGAAGGTGCAAACTACCGTACCCCAACAAGCTTATTCGTAAACGGTTTCTTGACTGTAAACGGTCAGAAGATGTCTAAATCTCGCGGTACGTTCATTAAAGCGGAAACGTATCTTGAGCATTTAAACCCTGAATACTTACGTTACTACTTCGCGTCTAAACTTTCTGACAAAGTTGAAGATTCTGATTTGAACCTTGATGATTTCGTTCAGAAAGTGAATTCAGACCTTGTTGGTAAAGTGGTCAACATCGCAAGCCGTTGTGCGAAATTCATTAATACAAAATTTGATAACAAACTTTCTGCGACTTGTGCAGAGCCTGAATTGGTTCAAAGCTTTATTGATGCAGGTGCGTCAATCGCTGCTCAATACGAAGCGCGTGAATTCTCTGCGGCAATCCGTGAAATCATGGCGCTTGCTGACAAAGCCAACCAATATATCGACGAGAAAAAGCCTTGGGCTTTAGCGAAAATTGAAGGCGAAGAACAACAAGTTCATGATGTATGTTCTGTCGGTATTAACTTATTCCGTCAATTGGCGGTGTATCTTGCACCTGTATTGCCTACATTGGCAGCAGAAGTTCAGAGCTTCTTAAAATTAGAATCTTTCGACTTTGCTTCTGTACAAACGATTTTGGTTGATCATGAAATTGCTCAATTCCAACCATTGATGCAACGTGTAGACCCGAAAGCAGTTGCTGCGATGGTCGATGCATCTAAAGATTCTTTAGCTGCCCCTGCGGAAGTGCCAAAAGCGGAAAAGAAAAAAGAGAAGAAAGCTGAAAAGAAACCAGAGCCTAAAGTCGGTGAAGCTGAAATTATTGGCATCGAAGACTTTATGAAAGTTGACCTACGTGTAGCTGAAGTTTTAGAAGCTGCAACGGTTGAAGGTTCTGACAAGCTACTTCAATTGACGTTAAATGTCGGTGAAGCTGAGCCACGTAATGTATTTAGCGGTATTCGTGAGTTCTACCAACCTGAGGACCTTAAAGGCAAATTGGTGGTGATGGTGGCTAACCTTGCACCGCGTAAGATGCGTTTTGGTATTTCTAACGGTATGGTACTCGCTGCGGGTAATGGCGAAGGTGTTTGGGTGATTTCACCTGAAACTGGTGCTAAAGCTGGTGATAAAGTGTCTTAAGATTTAAAGTCTTAGATAAAAAGCCTCTACGATGTAGGGGCTTTTTTTATGCCTTTAAGTTCCCTCTCTTTTTAGGAGAGGGTTAGGGAGAGGATTTATTGAATCACTCCCCCATGTTGGCTTTATGAAAAATTAATTGCTTTGCGTAGGCAGTACCTTACTTTTGAAAGATCAAAAGTAACAAAAATCTTTTGTCCACTTGATGATACGTCCATGTACCACAAGTGAACGGCGACATCCATGTCGCTTCCTGATCATTCGATTTCTTCTAGATTAAAGAATAATTCAGTGTATTATTTCTATGATTAAAATCTGTATAAACTGATAAAAAATGAAGTATTTCCTCGTTCATAATTGTAATTTTTGCGGATCTAACAATATTCGCTTTGATGTATTTATTACAACTATTCATAAAAATAGCTATTATCAGCACCAAATCCATTGGGAAGCTTTTTCTCAATGTAGTCATTGTAAAAAAGGATGTATTTTAATCATTCAAAAAGGAAACAACTTTAGAGATCTTTACCCGAACGAATATTCTTCTTTTGACTCGAACCTATGTCTAAATGAAAAAACAAATATAAATGACCATTTTGAAGTTAATAGACTACTTATTCCACCAACTAAAAATCAGAGGTTGTGCCCTCATTCTGTACCGGAAACTATCAAAGATATTTTTGATGAAGCTACAAAATGTCTTTCGATGAGTTGTTTTGTTGCGAGTGGCTCTATGTTTAGATTATGCCTCGACCTTGTCACAAAAGATTTATTAAACAAATTTTTAGAAGAAAATCAAACCTCTGAGCACCAACTAAATAAAGACCAAAGAAATAAATTAGCTAATCGAATTGATTTCCTAATTGAAAAACAAAAAATACCTAAACGATTAGAGGAGCTTGCTCATTGTATTCGTCATGATGGCAATGATTCGGCACATGATGGAAATACTGGTGAGAATGAAGCGTTAGATTGTTTAGATTTCACAGAAGCACTATTAACTGAAATTTATACAGTGCCTGAACAAATTAAAGAATCAAGTAGAAGAAGATTGGAACGTCGAGCAAAATCTTAGAATTCACTATAAATCTAATAACGTGACTAGCGACATGGATGTCGCCCGTTCGTTAGGAGCATACGGACGCACCCTCTAACGAACAAAGGATTTTTGTTACTTTTGATCCGTCAAAAGTAAGGCTCGTATTCCCAATTATTAAAACACCCTCACCCCAACCCTCTCCCATAGGGAGAGGGAGAAACTATTACTATAAATAATTTCGTTATATTTCCTTTCCGTTTAGAAGCAAAGAATCGCAACGTAGTTACGGAACTAAATTTTTAGAAATCTATGAAAACTCAAAAAATATCTGAGAAAATATAAAAACTAAAAAGCCCCTAACTAGAGGGGCTTTTAATTATTTCTGAGGACTTAATCCATTCTGTGCAAAGTTCGGCGAACGAGGCCCATACAACAAGCCCTTCTGCTCACTTAAACGAGGTGAATAAAGTAAATGACTCACCGTACCCGACAACACATAAGCTTTATCGCTTAAATGATTCGAAATTTGATCAACCAAAGCACCCACAAGCATACCCACTAAACCAGCATTATTATTGCTGTTAGACATTACTTGCTTTTCCGTTCCTTCCCAAAGTAGCTCACCCGTTTTAAGGTCAACCAACTTCGCTTCAACAGCAACCGTTGCAACAGTTTGAATAACTTGATACTTAGAACCGTATTCTTTCACTTTCACATAAAGCGCAGCATCGGCACCAAAAATTTCTTGAAGTTTTTGAGGACTAATCGTTGCTGCATCCGCGCCGTTATACACACCGTTTTCTTTAAACATGGTGTCAACAACACTAATTGGATAAACATAATAGCCCGCTTCTGCAACAGGTACGGTCACAGTCGACCAATAACTATTGCTTGCACGCGTATCAGGTGACTCATTCACAGGCGGCATCACCAAAATAGATTTTGGCATATTCGCAGTATAAGTACTTAAATCACGTGTATTTTTAGGTGCAGTTGCACAACCTGTTAATAAGCCAACAACAGCAGTAACTGTAAATAAAGTTTTTAAATTCTTCATTTTTTTGCTCCTGCTGAAGTTTGACCCGTCATTTTTTTCAATAAACGATCCATTAACACAGTCGACTCAGGATAAATCTGACGCTCAAGCTCAAAATATTGAATCGCACGCGGCGCATCATTCATATTTAGGTATTGCAGTCCCAAATGTGCATATAGTCCAGGTGGAACAGCTAAATTTTTCGCCTTAGCTTTTTCAACGTCTTTTTCAAGTTTTAATACTTGATCTTGTGGCATCGCTTTCTCAGGCAAACTTAAAGATAAATAAGTTTGCTGCGGAAATTCACCCCAGCTGTACAATGACTTTGGCGCTGTTGCGCACCCAACTAAACTTAGCGAAATAAGACCGCTCATCAATAAAAAAATATGTCGCACGGAAACATCCTATTACTTGTTAGACCACTTGCCAGTCTGTAAATCAAGCACAAGATTATTCACTGCTTCACGTACGGCTAAATCTAAAACTTTACCATTTAAAGTTGAGTCATAAGATGCAGTAGAACCAAAGCCAAGGACTTCTCTCTCACTTAATGCATACTCACCTGCACCTTGTACAGAGTGCACAATTTCAGCCGTTTTTACATCAACGACATTTAAGTTAACTTTTGCATAAGCAATTTGAGTTTTCCCTCGACCGAGCACACCAAAGAGTTGGTGATCACCAACTTCTTTACGACCAAACTCAGACACGTCACCAGTTAATACAAATCGCGCCCCCTTAATTGATTGCGCTGATTTGCTAAAACCTGATTCTTGCTGAAGTTCAGATAAGTTATCGCGGTTTAAAACAGAGAAATAACCTGTTTGCTGAAGATGCGTTTCTAAAATCGTTTTTGCTTGACCACCTAAACGGTCAACATTGTCTGAAAAGATACCACGCATATAGCTCGAACGGTTATCAAATTTACCAATAGATACTGGTGTTTTAACACCTGTATATTTTACCGTTGCCGTAGCTGCAGTTACTTGTGGTGCTTGAAGCGTTCTTGATGTTTCAGTGGTCGAACATGCACTTAATGTTAAACCCATGAAAACTATGCTTGCTAAAAACTTATATGACATTATATCCCTCTGATTTTTTTATAAAACGCGAATAGATCATAGCAATATTACGTAAAAATAACAGTATTTCTGTATTTCTGCAGATGACTTAAGCTGTACTGTTCATTACCTAAAATGTTGTTGTTTTTCTGAGTGTTGATTTATTTCATTGAGCAAAACAGCCATAAAATTGGATATGTCATTTAAATTTTTGTTTGTATTTGCGCTTCTTGTTTTTTAAAAATGCGGTTGTATGAAGCAATAAAAAGCCCCTATCACTAGAGGCTTTAAAACAACACAACATACTTAGTTCAGAATTACATCCCAAATAATATAACCTAGACCAAAGCCAAGCAGTGAATACGTCACCAGAATAAAAAACACAAAACTTGCGTTATTTTTCTTTCTCCAAAAGCTCATACCATCATCCAAAGCTATACAGATACACACCATCATAAAGGCAATAGCAACAAATTGGAAATATATGTAAGATATTAATTTATAAAACTTTATTAAAAAATAAATTTCAGTTTAATGCCCAAAAATCAATATACAGATTTGCAATATTTTATATATACAGATGAGTCATAAGTGGCAATCTTAACGCCGATCAATAAACTCAACATAACCACGCCCCTGCGCTTTTAACTGTTGGAACTCCCCCGTCCACTGATAAGAGCTCACATATCCTGCGGCCAAGCCATAACACATAGGCGTATCCATAACCGCCACAATATCCAACACTTTTACACCTTCATGATGTGCCGTCCAGCAGAACGACTGTGGTACTTCCATCGCATGGCCATCGGGTGTAATCATAGGCTCTGTTTTAGATGCAATTACTTCAAAATACGCATGATCATATTGAATAGAAGTTCCGTCGATATGACGGTAATTCACCGAAGTATAGGCAGGCTGACCAGCAAATCCGACAAAGGCCAAGACCAACTGTTCTTCGGCATTTAAGTTAATCACCTGATAAGAAAACGACGTTAAAGGCAAACTTATATCCTGTAAGCCTAAAGCCTTGGGCAACATCGAAACCGATGCCGATTTAAAATGTTCTAACGTGCATAAACCACTGACTTCCACGCTATGTCCCTGTTGGCTAATCGTGCCGTCATAGCGCATAAGCAAACTAAAATGTTGATACCAACGACTATGTGCAAACCATGTCAACGCTGTTGTAGGCGTTAAGCTTAAATCCACTTTTAAATCATCTAAGGCCGACACCAAACGGTAAATGCCCGCCTCTTCATAAAGTGATGCATCCTTAGCAAAATCAACTCGAAATGGCGATTGCTGAAATTTTAAATCTTGTGAAACTGAATACATTCGAAATGCTTCAGCTTGAGTCGACAGCGCTGTGCTATGTACCAAAGTTGCTGTGTCTGTAGGCGAATAGGCCGACAATTTGGCTGAGGCTTGCGTGATCTGCGCACCTGGCTCAGCAATGACCGAGGCAAAGGAAAGATAACGATATGGTTCAGGCAAGTCAGGAATCATCACGCCATAATGACTACTGCCAAACTGAGCATGAAATAAATGTGCATCAAAATTAAAGTCACGCGGGAGGCTTGCTTGCTGTTCAGGACGGACAGCACCTAAAATTGGTGTGAGGCCTTGCCCAAGCTGATAATTGAATAACTGACGGAGCGTATTTTGTTGCGGTTTACTTTTTAATAATGAAAGCATATATCGCTCTAGGGAGAATAAGATGCTTCCAAATTACGGGCTAAATCTAGACTTGTTCATAGCCAATAAGGCCTGACAAATGTGTTTTGAGGTCACACAGCATAAATTGTCAGACAATTTTTTAGCGTAAAAATAGACTTATTTCATACCAAAAATTAGCTTTAAACCAAGTACAGTCATTATAGCACCAGCTGCGCGGTCAAAGCCTGCTTTAAATTTCAGATAGATACGGCGTGGCTTTTCTGCAGAAAGCGCAACTGCCACCAAAGAGCACCAACCTGCATCAATAAAAAAGCACAGCAGAGGCAACACAAAATAAAAATAGGTTGGAATTTCTTTGGGTAAAAGTGCTGTAAAAATACTGGCCAAAACAATGGCAATTTTAGGGTTTGACAGCTGGGTAATTAAGCCCGTGGTAAAAGCTCTGCGTAAAGACATTTGTGCTGTAACATCTTGCCCTGCATCAATCGGTTCTTTGGCATGTTTAATAATTTTAAATGCCATCCAAAGCAAATATAAACCACCACAAATTTTTAAGGCCAAATATGCAGACGGCACTGCCAATAAAAAGGCTTGTAAACCAAGCACGGCCAATAAAGCAAAAATAGCGGCGCCTAGTCCTGTGCCAAGTGCTGTAAATAAGCCATGCTGACGTGAAATCGCAATTGAGTTTTTAGCCACATAGATCGAGGTTGGCCCTGGGCTCATTGCTCCTAATAATAAAGCAGCAGCAATTGAACCTAAAATCCACAATGATTCCACAGCACTTCTCGTCTAAAAAATTCGTCCTAATTTTAGCGGGATCATCACTGAATTTCTCACTATTTATTTCGCTACATACGCAAATTGACCGTATAAATCACTAGAAGATGAAAAAAACAGCGAATCATTCATCAGTTTTAAGCCTTCAGTAGATGGATTAAACGGCACATATAAAAAAAGCCCTACGTTGATGTATGGCTTTTTTTAATCGCTTATTCTGCTTTGTAGTGTTTGAACATCTATTTAATAACGATCATCATCTTGTGCACTTGCTTCATTTAACGCGAGTTCATCTTTTGGACTTCTATAATCACGTTCATTGACAGGAACTCCGCCAATAATCATGGTTCGCGCTTCAGTTTGAGGTTTACTCAAATCCTCTTTGGACTCGCAGGCAGTGAGGTTCATCACTATGCCGACCAGTATGACTGTGCTGAATTTCTGGCACATCGCCACGGATAATTTTGTCATGTTATCCCCTCTATCATTATTGTTGTTATTTTCAGCATAGCATTATTATTCAAAGATGCATCCCCTTTTTATCGTATATATTCAGGCTGTTTTGGGGAGATCAATGTGCTTAGAGCATCTGAAAACTACACGCGACAATCCAATCCCATGCTGAATGAATACAATAAACTGATTTATCTTAAATATATAATTTTATTTATTTTTTATAAAAAATTACTCGCTAAACAACACGTTCCTTAAAAATTTTCATCTGGTTATAAGCAGTACACAGCCGATCTTTCGCTGTGGCCACATGATTTACTCTTACAATTTGCAACAATTTAGAATATTTACAACGGACATTTTTGTCCGTTAAATAACACTATAAATATACATTTACTTTAGAACTTATTATGTCTTTACGCCAAGAACGTGCCACCCAAAACCGTGAAGAGCTTTTGGCAGCAGCCATTCGTATTTTTCGTATGCATGGCATCAATGCTCCATTACAACTGATCATTGATGATGCTCAAGTGGGACGGGCAACGTTTTATCGTAATTTTTCAGATCGTCGTGAGTTGGTCTTGGCATTGATGGAGCAAGCCCTCAATCGTTTAGAGTATCGAGCGCGTCAGCATGCGCAATATCAAGATGGCTTTATTCGACTCATTTACGACCATATTCATAATATTCCTTATCTTACCGCGCTAATGGAATACTGGCGTGTCATCGACCGCCATGACCCTGCAATGGTACAAATTTACCAACGTCGTGACAGCATTTTACAACCGCTGATTGATACAGCAATTCAACATGGACTTTGTCGTACTGACTTTAGTACCCAAGATTATGCCATGGTAACGTCGATCCTTCGCTCTGCACTACAAGGCTACACCCATGCCGAACAAGAACAATTAGCCACCCGTGCAGTTGAATTATTACTCAATGGTATACGTGCTTAGGTCACTTCACTATGAGCCAGCCACCGCGTCTTTTAGAACCTGCTCCCGATTGGACTGCCGAAGAGAAACCCACTCTACCTGGGTCTCCCGCGGCCATTGCACACCCCACTTATAAGCGCTATTTATACTTCTGCATTGGGCTTTTTGTTGCTCTTTCGGGCAGCTTAAGTAATGGTTTTATTACCGCGAATTTGCCTCTAATCCAAGGTGAATATGGCCTAACACCTTCTGAAGTGGCATGGATTCCCGCAGCCTATGTCATGGCCAATGTCAGCTCAAACCTGATTTTATTTAAAGCCCGCCAACAATACGGACTAAGGCTATTTTCGGAAATTGGTCTGGTGGCCTTTATTGCAGTTTTAATTTTACATTTGTTTGTTCATACCTTTGAAATGGCTGTATTTGTACGCATTGTCAGTGGTTTGGTGGCAGCCCCGCTTAGCTCATTAGGCATGTATTACATTATGCAGGCCTTTTCGCGAGTCAATTTTGGTCGTGGTCTGTATTTAGCACTGGGCTTTCAGCAATTGGGCATCCCTTTGGCATGGATCATGTCGCCTTATTTGGTCGATGTAAATGATTGGGCGCTGTTATATACCTTCGAGTTGGGCTTAGCACTGTGCTGTTTGGCCATGGTCGTTTCGCTCAAACTCCCACGTAGCCTACGTATTGCCGTCTTTGAATTTCAAGACATCTTTACCTTTGTGCTTTTGGCAACTGGCTTTGCATGCTTATGTGTCGTGCTAACCCAAGGGCCTATTTTGTGGTGGCAAAATGCCGAATGGCTGGCCTATTTACTCATCACCGCCTTGGTGCTGATCTGTGTCGGCTTGTGCTATGAACATTATCGCGTCAACCCTCTGATTATTACGCGCTGGCTGAGTACCTCGGCTACAGTGCGTTTTATTATTGGCGCATTTGCCATTCGTTTTTTAATGTCCGAACAAAGCTATGCTGCTGTTAATTTCTTAAAAACGATGGGCATGGGCCCAGACCAATTTGTGACTTTTTATGCCGTCATTATGGCGGGCATTGTATTGGGTACCTTATTTAGCGCCCTTACCTTTTCTCGTGAAAAAATGGTGCTCCATTTATTGGCTGCTGTATTTCTCATTCTAATTGCCAGTGCTTTAGACCATCATTTAACCGTAGATGTCCGTCCAGAAAATTTTTACCGTAGTCAGTTTTTGGTCGGTTTTGCCAGTGGCATGTTTATTGGTCCCTTATTGCTCACAGGCATTATTAGTGCTTTGCAAAAAGGCCCTAGCCACATGGTAACCTTTATTGTTTTATTTTCTGCCAGTCAAACTTTTGGTGGCTTAGTTGGATCGTCATTTTATTCTAGCTACCAGCAAATGCGTACACAGCATTATCAAGCGGAAATTATGAATGATTTACCCCTCACCAGCCCACAAGTTGAACAACGGCTAGAAACTTATAATCGTAGTGCACATATTTACACCCTTGACCCGCAATTACAGCAAAATCAAGCCTTACGTACGCTTAATCAAGCGGTCACCAAGGAAGCCCAAGTACGTGCTTATAATGATGTCATTTTTCTCAATCAAATTTTTGCAGTGATGCTGTTTTTTTGGGGGCTATATACGATTGGCATCAACCGTTACCGTAATTATCGTGCGCTTAAACATGTGCAAAACAATACCAGCTAAAGCACAGCAAATACGTACCCTCATTAAAAATCACGATACCGATTGAAATTTAGCGCATATAGAGAATTTTCATGTCAGAACAAGAAAAGCCGACTACACCTACTCCAACGACCACACCTGCACCTGTGGCTACACCCAGTAGTAAATTAATACCAACCGATAAACGTGTGTTGGTACTGATGTTTTTTGTATTGTTAGTCGGGATCAGCTTAATTTTATGGGCATGGAAGCTTGGGCCTTTTCATAGCAGTATTGAGTCGACTGAAAATAGCTATGTCAAAGGTAAAACCACAGTGCTCTCTTCACAGATTAATGGTTATGTGAAAGATGTATTAGTCACTGACTTTGAAGTGGTCAAAAAGGGTCAACCTTTAATGCATATTGATGCCACAACCTATAATCAAAAAGTCACTCAAGCACAATCAGGCATTGATCAGGCCGAAAATAGTTTGGCCAATCAAAGCCAAACCATTCAACAACGTAAGGCGGATATTATCGCCGCACAAGCCAAAGCAGATCAGGCTGAAGCCAGCTATATGCTGTCACTCAACCAATTAAAACGCTATCAACAATTAGGTGACTCAGGTGCCACCTCTAAAACAGAACAAGACAAAGCCAATGCTGATGTCAAAAATAACCTTGCGCTACTACATCAAGCTGAAGCCAATGTATTGGTTGCAGAAGAAGCCCTAAAAACAGCACAAGTTGCGCAAACAGGTTTAAAAGCCCAAGTGAGCAGTGCTCAAGCGCAGTTTGATCAAGCCGTGACCACCAAAGACTACAGCATCATTTCTGCCCCAATGGATGGTCAGCTCGGTGAAGTCAGCCCACGTGTTGGCCAATATGTTGCTGCAGGCACACAGTTGATGTATCTCATTCCTGAGCAGCGCTGGGTTACGGCTAACTTTAAAGAAACACAAATTGCGCACATGAAAATTGGTCAAAAGGCTTGGTTTAGCGTCGATGCACTGAATCATCAACACTTCACAGGCAAAGTCTCACGCATTTCACCAGCAACAGGTTCTGAATTTAGCGTATTAAAACCCGACAATACCACGGGCAATTTTACCAAGGTGGTCCAACGGATTGCAGTGCGTATTGAAATTGATCCCAATCAAACAGACTTTGCCCGTTTACGCCCAGGTATGTCGGTTGTCACCTCTGTCGACACCGCATCTGAAGGCACTCATTAAGAGGTGAGTGCCGATGTTAGCAATCGTCGGACTACACAGAATCTATTACAATAGTCATGATTTTTGTTCAGTCCACCTTTGCTATGTTTGATGCCATTGCCCATACCATACAAGATCAAATGCTGAATTTGCATGGCGTACAAGTCAGCTTAAGACGATTAGATTTGGTACATCCACAAATCTCAGGCAATAAGTTTTTTAAACTCAAATACAATTTTCTAGAAGCACAGCAGCAAGGCTATCGCAAAATTTTGACCTTTGGTGGCGCCTATTCCAACCATATTGCAGCCACGAGCTATGCTGCCCAGCAATTTGGCTTCCAAAGTATTGGCATCATTCGAGGGGAAGAGCTTAAAACCAAAGCGCTTAATCCTACCTTAGCGAGTGCTACACAATTTGGTATGCAATTACATTTTGTCAGTCGTGAAGACTATCGACGTAAACAAAACCCAGACTATTTGGCACAGCTACAACAACAATTTCCAGACTGTTATATCATCCCCGAAGGAGGCACAAATGATTTGGCCATTCGGGGCTGCACAGAGATATTAAAACCAAGCGATCAACAGTTTGACCTGATCTGCTGTGCTGTGGGTACAGGTGGCACGATGACAGGGCTCATTGAAGCCAGCCTTTCACAGCAGCAGATTTTGGGCTTTTCAGCCTTAAAAGGCCTGTTTTTAAATGATGATGTCGCCCAACTTACCCGTAAACGAAATTGGAAGATTATCGACACCTACTGCTGTGGTGGTTATGCCAAAACTACGCCTGAACTCTTGCAATTTATGCAAGACTTTGAAGCCATGCACGACATTCCTTTAGAGCAGGTCTATACAGCGAAAATGATGCTGGGTATAGAGCACATGATTTTGCAAGGCGAAATTAGCCCTGAGCAACGGGTTCTTGCGCTCCATACAGGTGGCTTACAGGGAAAAATCAAAACAGATTCAGGCAAGACATCTGTGGCACCTTAATAAGGCGATCCTCCCCCCCTGCAATCCCATACAAAGTTTGTGATTTAAAATTTTCTAGATAGATCCGATGGTCTTGGACTGTCCAATATCTACTAAATTTAAATCACTTAGCCACCTTCTGCTTTAGCATATTGCATTGCAGCCATTTGAATCTGCCCTTAAAACGCTAAACAACATTCGGCTTCTGCCTAAAATTGTCTATAATGCTGTGCTTTTCTGTTCCATTGAGTTTGCCATGTCTTCAAATCACTATGATGTTTTAGTTTTAGGTGCAGGTGCATCGGGTTTAATGACAGCATATATGGCAGCTCAACGTGGCCGTAAAGTGGTGGTGGTCGAAAAAGCCAATAAAGTCGGCAAAAAAATTCTCATGTCGGGCGGTGGTAAATGTAACTTTACCAACCTGTATGTCGAGCCTGAAAACTTTATTTCACACAATCCACATTTTGTGATTTCTGCTTTAACGCGTTATACCAATTGGGACTTCATTGGCATGGTGTGCGAATACGGCATCGAATATGAAGAGCGCAAACATGGCCAGCTTTTTACCTTAAATGGCGCTAAAGAAATTTTGGCAATGCTATTGGCAGAATGCGAAAAAACAGGCTTGGTCGACATTAAAACCAACTGTGAAGTAAAAGCAGTCAACGCTTTAGAATCACAGGGCTTCCAAGTTGCAACTTCACTGGGCTACTTTGAAGTCGAATCTGTGGTAGTGGCCTCTGGTGGTTTGTCTATTCCTACCTTAGGTGGCTCTGGCATTGGTTATGACATTGCCAAGCAATTTGGTCATCATGTTTATCCTACACGCGCAGGCTTGGTTCCGTTTATGTTTTCGGACAGCTTTAAAGAAGTCACCACGCGCTTAAGTGGTAATGCCGTTGAAGCAACGTTGTCTAACGATTTAAATAGCTTTACTGAAGCCCTGCTCTTTACCCATCGCGGTTTGAGTGGACCAAGCTCGCTACAACTGTCAAATTATTGGGATGCAGGTCAAAGCTTTAAAATCGATTTTTTACCTAGCCTAGATTTACTTGATTTTTTAAAGTCGAAAAAGCAAAACCAAGCCAAAGTTCTACTGCGTACTTTATTGGTTGAGCATTTACCTAAAAGCGTGGTGACTGAATTACAAAACTTGATTTGGTTAGAACAAGCCGACACGGCAATTGGCAATATCAGTGATGATAAGCTGGAACAAATCGCACAGCGCTTATCTGCATTTGAGGTAAAACCATCAGGAACTGAGGGCTACCGTACCGCAGAGGTAACACTAGGTGGTGTAGATACCACTGAAGTTTCATCCAAAACCATGGAAAGTAAAAAACAGAAAGGCCTGTATTTTGTGGGTGAAATTTTAGATGTTACTGGTCACTTGGGTGGCTTTAATTTCCAATGGGCATGGTCATCAGCACATGCAGCCTCAGAGTATGTTTAATGCTCAGCTCATTTCAAGCTTAAAATAAAAGAGGCTGTTGATATCAACAGCCTCTTTTTATATATGCATTTTAAATATTGCGAGTACTTATTCTAAGTAATCCGTTTTAAACAATTGTACATGTTGACTGTTGTCCATACGATCAATCGTACGATCCATTTTAGCCACAGCATGTTGAATATGACTTGGTGTTGCAACTGTGTTTGACGTGATGAAATTGAATACTTTATGCATCATTTGGAATACCCCCATTATTTTAACTCCGTTTATATAATTGAAAGCATAATTCATGCCTGTTTCAATCCGATGAAAACGACGGCGTCTCTTTTATTATTTATGCTTCAATGTATTCACTAAAATATCAAAATAAGATTAAATTTCAATCATTATTTTTTACTTCTTGTTCATTTTCAACTTGTTCTGTCACTGGTTGTTGTTTTTCTTTGCGCTTTTTTTGTGCAAATATAAATTGATATGCACTAGCAAGAAACCCAATAGTAATGCCAGCAATCACAATAGGCGCAAAAAATTTATTTGGGGCTTTCTTAGACATTCTTTTTACCTTTTTTCGTATATAAATTTAACTTGATTTCATGAAAATAACCACTCTAAAGTGGTTATTTTCAGTCTATTTGTACAGGTTATTTTAGGTCATTCTGGTGTATCCGTTGGAGGTGGCGTAATAATTGGCTTTTGTGGTGCGACTAATTGCGCTTTCACATCCGTCGGTTTTTCAGCTTCTTTTTTGGCTTTATCTAACAAATCAGACAATAAGCGCTCTGCAGGTTGACGTCCACCTAAACCAAAGGCCAAAGCAAATGCAACGGCAACGGCGCCCAATGTTAGGCCAAAAGCCAAATTCACAATCGAATCTGCAATGCCCATCGCACGTAGACCCATCGCGACAACCAAGCCCATAATCAATACACGGACTAGATTAGCTAACCAACGCGAACTATTGTACTCCCCACGTTGTACGACATTTGCCACAACATTTGCCAGCCAAAAACCAATCACTAAGATTACAGCACCGAGCAAGATATTGGCACCAAAGTGAATAAACATGGCAATTAAGTCACTGATTTGTGCAAAGCCCAAACGGTTAGCCGCTTCGGATACTGCAAACAGCATGGTAAAGAATACAATCAGATAACCCACAATATCAGACAGTTTCGTGTTTCCTAAAAAGCGCTGTAAGTCCACTTTTGCTGGTACGTTATCTACACCTGTACCCGCTAGAACTTCAGAAACTAAACGTGCCACCAAACGTGATACGACATAAGCCAAAATTAAAATTAGGCCTGCTGCAATAATATTGGGAATGGCATACATCACTTCGTGCAACATTGCAGTCGCTGGTTGCGAAATCGCATCAATGCCTAAAGCTTCAAATGCCACAATTAATGCAGTGAAGATAATAATGGCAAATACAAATGAGCCCAGTAAACGTGCCACATTGCCATTTTTAAACAAGCCCAGTTTTTCAGCTTGTTGTTGTATGCTCAAACTGCTGACCAGACCTTCGACAATTCCACGCACAATTTTTGCCAAGATGTAACCTACGAAGATAATCACGCCGGCAATAAACAGATTTGGTAAATATGAAACGGCTTCATTCACCATATTTTGTACAGGATACAGCAAGCCATTCAGACCTAAAATCGACAGCACAATCGGTAAAAATAGCAATAAAATCAGCCAATATACGATATTACTGATATTTTCACTCAGTGGGCTCACACCAACATCGGAGCTGAGTTTTTCATCTAGTTGTGTTTTATCTAATAGTTTTTGGGAACCGACTTTGACCAAATTGGCCACAATCCAGCCAATAAATCCAACAGCCAATGTCGCTAAAAGCTGAGGAACAAAAAGCAGGAACTGCTGAATCATATTACTAAATGGACCACTAATACTGTTCAAATTCAGCACATTTAATGCGCCAATGACAGCAATTACCAAGATAATCCAAAATACAATCCGAGACACAATACTTTCGATATTTGAGCGATGACCTGTTGCATTGGACAATTTGTCATTGGTGCCAATTTTTTGCAAAAGCTTTTTAATTGCCCCTGCAACCAATAAAGCAACAATCCAACCAATTAATAAAATAGCCACTGCACTTAAAATTGGATGGAACTGATCCCAGTAATACATTGCATCGAACTGCCCATTTGGGCGATTAAGATATTGATTCATTTTGTTTGGCCCTCTTTATTGCTAGAAATCATGTCGTAACACGCTTTAATACTTGTTGTACGAGGTCTTTATATCTGTGACACAGTTATCTTTTTATATAACCTTTAAACATTAAGATTTGTTCACTTTCTAAACAATAGTTAAATGCATAACTACAACAAAAGAGCACAGAGCATTGCAAAAGACCCAGCACATGGGCTGGGTCTTGGATTTAAAAATTATGTATATTAGAGACTTAAATCATATACTCATAACATGAGTGATCAGGTTTTATTGAAGTAGATCACGTTGTAATCCACCTTAAACACAGATGCTCAACTTCACTGTAGAAACCTATACTTTTTGATTGCTTCTCGCCTAATTCAAGTAATAAAGCTTAAGCAAACTGAATCAAATGGTTTATTTAATATTTAATTTCAACATTTTAAATATTGAAAACATACTGAGGATCGAACGCTTTTTAGCTAGGGTTTCATCCCAGCAAACATATACAATAATAAAGCAAGTAAGAAAAATCCCACTAACATCAAAATATAGACAGGCAATTTTTCTTTATGTTGTATGTCTGCTCGACTCAAACTAAAAGGTGGTTTTTTAAAATCATGCATCATAATCTTTACACCTTGTGTCCTTTGACTCTTTTATTTTAACAAGCCAAACACTACACACTGTATAAATGCATTAACATCTAGTGAAAACCTGTAAAGCATAAATGTATCCGTCGAGCACAGTCAAATGTACTCAAGGTGATACTTTATCTGAACATTAAAATAAGCGTTTAGGGCGTGTTGTATCTTGTGTATCTATGGTCATTTCATGTTCATCTTTTAAGTGCACACCCGATAAGCCCAGTTGTTTAGATTTGTTCATCAGCCCCAATAAGCGCTGTATGGCAAGCTGTGTAGATAAACCTGCAGGGCGCACATTAGAAATACAATTACGCATCGCATCATGACAGCCACGCCGTGCTTGCCAAGTATAGTAAATCCCCATGCTGTCAGGTGAACTCAACCCAGGCCGCTCACCAATCAGCATAACCAACATATCTGCTTGTAAAATTTCGGCAATTTCATCGCCCAATGCAACACGACTGCCAGTCGCAATGACAAAAGGTGCTACACGCCATTGCGCCTGCTGACAACTTGCATAAAACTGCTGCATAAAATACGGCGCGTTATCTTCTATGGCTCGTGCAGACAGACCATCTCCCGCCACAATCACCACATCATAAGTATTGGGGTTTGACTGCACATAATCTTTGAGTAACTGACGTGAAGCCTCTGATAGTTCCCGCCCTAAATCAGGCCGTTTTAGGTAAAGATCTTTATCCTGTGCGCAGCTTTCGACTTGCAAAACCTCATTATTCACCACAGTGAGTTGCAATCGTAACCCCTCTATATCTAGGGGTTTTAACACAGCATCCTTTGCTTGGGCATGTGCCAACTGAAATGCTAAAGAAGGCTGTGTAGGTAAACTCCCTCCCACACGTCCTAATGCAATACGTGCATCAGTAAACTGTTTTAGGCGTTCCCACGCGTTGGCCTCAACACGTGTTTGAAACTGAAGATCTGCTGATAATTTCATTCGCTTCAACTCCCTTTAAGAGCGCAACAGTCGTGCAAATTGATCTGGCATTTGGCTTGGCCAATTCAATTGCTGTGCTTGTTGCTTCAATATACCTTGTTGCTCTAACCAGACTGCAAATTCTGGCGCGGGCTCTAAGCCCAACAGCTGTCGAATATATAAAGCATCATGAAATGACGTGGTTTGATAATTCAGCATCACATCATCTGAACCCGGAATGCCCATCATAAAATTAAGGCCTGCATTGGCCAGTAAAGTCAGTAACACATCCATATCATCTTGATCAGCATCAGCATGGTTTGTGTAACAAATATCACAGCCCATCGGCACACCCAGTAATTTTCCGCAAAAATGGTCTTCTAAGCCTGCACGTATAATCTGTTTACCATTGTACAAATACTCAGGCCCAATAAAGCCCACCACGGTATTGACCAAAAAGGGTTTGTACTTTCTTGCCACGGCATAAGCACGTGCTTCTAAAGTTTGTTGATCCACCCCAAAATGGCTGTTGCTTGATAAGGCACTGCCTTGCCCTGTTTCAAAATACATTACGTTCTGCCCAACGGTGCCACGTTTCAGGCTCAATGCCGCCTCATAACCTTCTTGTAACATGGCAAGATCAATACCAAAGCCTGTATTGGCACTTTGCGTTCCTGCAATGGACTGAAACATTAAATCCACAGGTACATTTTGGTTCGCCAGCTGTATGCCTGAGCTCACATGCGTGAGTACGCAAGACTGGGTCGGAATGTCATATTCTTGGATAATATAATCCATCAGCTTGAGCAGCTCTGACAGGTTCTGCACATTATCTGTTGCTGGGTTAATGCCAATAACGGCATCGCCATTGCCATACATCAGTCCATCTAAAATACTGGCAGAAATCCCCAATACATCATCTGTGGGGTGATTGGGTTGTAAGCGCGTCGATAAATGTCCTTCTAAACCAATCGTATTACGAAATTTTGTGATCACTCGGCATTTTTTGGCAACCAAAATAAGATCTTGATTACGCATGATCTTACTGACCGCTGCCACCATCTCAGGAGTCAGCCCGAGTTGTAGCGCCTGTAGTTTTTCAGTCGTGGCATCTGCACTTAATAACCAATCGCGAAAATCTCCTACGGTAAAATGTGAAATAGGATAAAACGCGACAGCATCATGCTCATCCATAATTAAACGTGTCACTTCATCACGGTCATAATCGACCAACGCCTCATTTAAAAACTGCTTTAATGGCACATCTGCTAAACACATTTGTGCAGCCACTCGCTCTGTGGCATCCACTGCAGCTATACCTGCCAACTGATCGCCCGAACGTTCTGGCGTCGCCTTAGCCATTAAGGTTTTTAAATCGGCAAAAACATAATGATGATGTACCACATTCATTTGGTAGAGCATGTTTCCCTCCTAATTCCCTTTATCGCTATTTCAGCTCTTGTTCTGCTTGTTGAATATTTGCAAACTCTTCTTCAGGTGTACCCGCAACCAAGTGATGACGGCTATACAGTAAGAAATACAAGATAAATAACACGTAAATGGCAGCCGCCATCAACCAAACTTTAGGGTCTACGACGAAACCAGCCACTACAGCAATAGCCGCCAATAGCAAAGCAATACTTGCTGTCACTACACCGCCAGGTGCTTTATAAGGGCGCACCAAGTCTGCTTTTGAGGTCTTTAATTTAATATAAGACAGCATCATCAGCACATAAGAAATGGTTGCGCCAAACACAGCCATCAAGATAAGTAAATCACCTTCACCTGACAATGACATACAAAAACCAATCACACCCGGCACTATAATTGCCCAATGGGGAGCATGGTTTTTATTGGTCAAAGACAATTTTTTAGGGAGATAACCTGCACGAGACAAGGCAAAGATCTGACGTGAATAAGCGTAGATAATTGAGAAGAAACTTGCGATTAAACCTGCCAAGCCCACAAAGTTAACAAAACCTGCCAACCAAGTATTGGCGCCATAAACTGCTTTTAATGCATCGACCAACGGTGCGCCAGAGGCTTTTAATGCATCAGCACCGGCGGCACCAGGCCCTAAAAATAAAATACTAAGTGCAAAAAAAGCCAAAATCAGCATTGAGCCAATTAAGCCTCGAGGCAATGATTTTTCAGGCTCTTTGGCTTCTTCTGCTGCCAATGGCACACCTTCAACAGCCAAGAAGAACCAAATGGCATAAGGTACTGCTGCCCAAATCCCTAAATAGCCTAGTGGCAAGAAAGCACTTGCACCTGTAGCCTCTGTATGTACAGCAATATCAAATAAATTCGCGCTGTTAAATGCTGGCAACATAGCGAAAATAAATACCATAAGTGCGACAGCAGCCACTGCTGTAATCACAAACATGATCTTAAGTGCCTCACCCGCACCCTTTAAATGAATCCCCATAAACAGTAGATAACAGACCAAATAAATAATCCAACCACCAATACCAAATAAGGATTCACAATAAGCACCAATAAAGCAGGCAATAGCAGCAGGTGCGATTGCGTATTCAATCAGAATCGCAGTGCCCGTAAGATAGCCCCCCATCGGACCAAATGCAGTTCGGGCAAAACTATAACCACCACCTGCAGTTGGAAGCATGGTCGACATTTCCGACATACATAAGCACATACACAAATACATCAGCGCAACCACAACTGTGGCTATAAACATGCCACCCCAGCCACCTTGAGCAAGGCCGAAGTTCCATCCTGCAAAATCACCTGAAATGACGTAGGCCACCCCTAAGCCAACTAAAAGCAACCAGCCCACAGCCCCTTTTTTGAGTTGTCGTTGTGCAAAATAATCGGCTGTTTCTGCATGTGCTGTCGATGGTGCAACAGCAGATTTTAATTCAGACATAGGCACCTCTGATCTTATGTTTATTTTTCACTCAGTGATAAGCACAAGCTATACCAATTTTGAATTTTTAGTCAAATTTGCCTTGTTCTAATTTGTTATCTTATTCAAATTTATTGAGTTTTAAGTATTTTAGTACGCCCATCTGTCCATCAGGGAAAGTCTGCATTTCCAAAAGGAAATGAGCTATAATTATGCACTTCATTTTTTATGCACTGATTATTTATGGCGTATAGTCAACAAAGTGTAACGCTTGATCTTGACACTGACGTCACTCATCACTGTACATTACACTACACCCGTGATCAGCATCTGATTGGGATCATGGAATTTAATAAACCGAGCTTTCTGCTGAAATGGGGCGATTTAGAATATTTTCGTCGTCGTACAGAAGAGTTCTCGGTGATGCCTTTTCCGGAATGCATCAATGCGATGGTGATTGATATTCGCAATGTCTCAGCCTTCTTAGACAACGAGGTGCCGATCATTCCTTGGCGTTTATTAGAAGAAGAATGCCCCGTTCGCTTGGTTGTACCGCAAGACCGCTTAGACCATTATGCAGGTTTTTTTGAACCAACTTGGCTAACCACTGATGTGGAAACAGCTATTCAAGAAATTCGCGAATTTATGGATATGTTTGTGCATTAATACCTTGGCCATTTGAGCCTGTATTACATGTCTATAGCTCTTGATTCAAAATCAAAAACGGCGCTCAAAGCGCCGTTTTTATATGTATCATCATGATTAACGTTTTTTCAATTCATCACGAATTTCACGCAACAATTCAATATCTTCTGGTGTTGCTGCTGGAGCTGGCTCTTCCACTTTTTGACGACGAACTTTGTTCATCAATTTCACTAACCAGAACACAACCCATGCAAGCAATAGGAAGTTAATCAAAATGGTGAGGAAGTTACCATAAGCTAAAACATTTAAGCCTGCATCTTGCGCTGCTTTTAAAGTTGTCAGGTTATTTGGATTATCACCCAGTACAACGAACCAGTTTGAATAATCCACGTCACCACCAAGGATCCATGAAATCAATGGCATCACAATGTCTTTTACCATGGAATCGATAATTTTACCGAACGCACCACCGATGATCACACCGACAGCCAAGTCCATCACGTTGCCTTTTACGGCAAATTCTTTAAATTCTTGAATAATACTCATGTTATCTCCAGAAATTTTTTTCAGCTTTAATTTTGTGACGAAGTATACATTATATCTGTATAACTATTTCCACCTAATTTACTTGGTTTTTATTAGATTCTAAATGCCATGTATAAAAATTCACACAAAACATTTTTCTCTATATTAAAAAGGATTTATCAAAATTATGCATGTCAGATTAGATGAATAAACTCATTCAAGTTTTTCTTTTTTATTTAAAACATCCATGCATAAAAAAACCGCTAACCTAAGTCAGCGGTTTTTTTCGGAACGATAAAATTAACCGTTACGGTTACGTTTACGTTCGTTTTCAGTCAACCAACGTTTACGAATACGAATTGACTTAGGTGTTACTTCAACTAACTCGTCATCTTCAATGAATTCAAGTGCTTGTTCAAGCGTAAATTCAATGTTAGGAACAAGTGTTAACGCATCATCAGTACCAGAAGCACGTACGTTTGTTAACTGTTTCGCTTTAGTTGGGTTTACAGTCATGTCGTCTGAACGTGAGTTAATACCAACGATCATACCTTCATAAACTTCTAACTGTGGTTTAGCGAATAGACGACCACGGTCTTGAAGTGTAAACAATGCATAGCCCAAGCAAGTACCTTGAACCATAGAAATCAATACACCGTTTTGACGTTTCGCAACAGTACCTTGTTTCATTGGACCGTAGTGCGAGAAGCTTGAAGTCATGATACCTGTACCTGAAGTCATTGTTAAGAATTCAGAACGGAAACCAATCAAGCCACGTGAAGGAACAGTTGCTTCAATACGGATACGGCCTTTACCGTCAACTTCCATATTTGTCATTTCACCTTTACGGTGACCCATTTGTTCCATTACAGAACCTTGGTGCTGTTCTTCAACGTCAAACGTTACGTTTTCGTAAGGTTCTTGTTTTTCACCATCTATTTCTTTCAAGATTACTTGTGGACGAGATACGCCCATTTCGAAACCTTCACGACGCATGTTTTCAATAAGTACTGAAAGGTGAAGTTCACCACGACCAGATACTTTGAAACGGTCTGGACTGTCAGTATCTTCAACACGTAGTGCTACGTTGTGAATCAATTCGCGGTCAAGACGTTCACGAATATTACGTGAAGTTACGAATTTACCTTCTTTACCAGCAAACGGTGAGTTGTTTACTTGGAAAGTCATCGATACTGTAGGTTCGTCTACAGAAAGCGCTGGAAGAGCTTCAACTGCTTTAGGATCACAGATTGTGTCAGAGATATGAAGTTCATCAATACCCGTTACACAAACAATGTCACCAGCAGAAGCTGATTCAACATCGATACGCTCTAAACCATGGTAACCCATGATTTTTAAGATACGACCGTTACGTGTTTTACCGTCTTTGTCGATTACAGTTACAGGAGTGTTTAATTTCACTGAACCACGTTGAATACGACCAACACCGATAACACCTACGAAGCTGTTATAGTCAAGTGAAGACACTTGCATTTGGAATGGACCATCAACGTCAACCGCTGGTGGTTCAACGATGTCTACAATTGTTTCGAACAATGGAGTCATGTCTTCAGCAAGTTCTTCTGGAGATGGACCAGCCACACCACGAAGACCTGAAGCATATACAACTGGGAAGTCTAACTGTTCGTCAGAACCACCAAGGTTGTCGAACAAATCGAATACTTGGTCAATTACCCAGTCTGGACGAGCGTTTGGCTTGTCGACTTTGTTAATAATTACGATTGGTTTCAAACCACGTGCGAACGCTTTTTGCGTTACAAAACGAGTTTGTGGCATTGGGCCTTCTTGAGAGTCAACAAGAAGAAGTACGCAGTCAACCATTGACATTACACGTTCAACTTCGCCACCGAAGTCGGCGTGTCCCGGGGTATCCACGATATTGATACGGTATTCAGTGTTAGTACGCTTGTCTAACCATTTGATTGCAGTGTTTTTTGCAAGAATGGTAATACCACGTTCGCTTTCAATAGCGCCCGAATCCATTACACGTTCGATCTCGCCTGCGCGATCGCCAAGAGCACCTGATTGTTGTAAAAGTTTGTCAACTAGAGTTGTTTTACCATGGTCGACGTGCGCGATGATGGCAATGTTACGGAGAGTTTTAATATCTGACATGTGTATTCGATACGCCTAAAGTTTGAGGGCAAATTATACAGAAAAAATATAGATTTTAGTAGTGACAGTTTATTGACATGATCAATTTTTTTCGCCATACGGCCCCTTTTAATTTTGTAAAGGGATGTAAACAGATTAGAATAGCGCCACCTAGCCTTAATTTGCTGTACCTTATGTCTGATTTGAACCAATCTCCTGACCCTAAAGATCAACTCGATTTAGTCTATGGACTCGAAGATCGACCAAAACCATTCGTCGCTTTTTTAGCGGCCTTCCAACATTTATTGGCCATTATTGTCCCTATCGTGACGCCTGGCCTCTTAATCTGTTTGGCTTTAGGTGTGTCTAAAGAAGACACGAATATGATTTTATCGATGTCTCTGGTCATTTCAGGCATCGCAACTTTCCTTCAATGTAAAAAAGTTGGCCCTTTTGGTGCAGGTCTTTTAATCGTTCAAGGTACAAGCTTTAACTTTATTGGCCCAATTATTGGTATTGGTTCAGCAATGGTGGCTGCGGGCACGCCTGTAGAAGCAGTGATGGCTTCTATTTTTGGTGTGGTGATTGCAGGTGCATTCATTGAAATGGGCGTATCACAAATTTTACCGTGGATTAAAAAACTAATCACGCCACTGGTTACAGGTATTGTGGTTCTGCTTATTGGCTTAACCTTAATCAAAGAAGGTTTAATTTCAATGGGTGGTGGTTATCAAGCCATGGGCGATAAAACCTTTGCCAATGCAGATAATCTCATCATGTCATGCACGGTATTGGCTTTAATTATTTTACTCAACCGTGTACGTATTACATGGGTAAAAAGCTCAGCGATTTTAATCGCACTTGTGGTGGGTTACATCCTTGCAGGCTTTATGGGGCACTTAAACTTTGATGGTTTAAAAGATGCACCACTGGTACAAATTCCAACACCAATGCACTTTGGCTTAAGCTTCTCTTGGAGCTTATTTATTCCAATGGCATTTATTTACCTTGTAACTTCGTTAGAAGCCATTGGTGATATTACCGCAACTTCAAAATTATCAAACCAACCTGTAAATGGCCCACAGTGGATGCAGCGCATTAAAGGCGGTGTCCTCGTTAACGGTGCTAACTCATTCCTTGCAGGTATTTTCAACACTTTCCCAAGCTCTGTGTTTGCGCAAAATAATGGTGTCATTCAATTGACTGGTGTTGCAAGTCGCTATGTAGGTATTTGGATTGCTGCTTTATTGGTGATTTTAGGCTTACTTCCTGCTGTTGCAGGCGTAATCCAAGCTGTCCCACAGGCCGTACTCGGTGGTGCAGTTATGGTGATGTTTGGTGCTGTTGCTGCTTCAGGGATTAATATCCTCTCTGGGATTCAGTTAGATCGTCGTGCATTATTAATCATCGCGATTTCTTTAGCGCTCGGCTTAGGTGTTGCTCAAGTACCACAAATTCTTGAACACTTGCCTGAACTCATTCGCAACATTTTTAGTTCTGGTGTTGCAACTGGCGGTATTGCTGCCCTTGTATTGAATATTATTCTTCCTGAAGTGAAGAAATAATTCATTTTGCTCAAGCACCGTCAAGCGTTATCCCTTGGCGGTGCTTTTGTTATGGAGAAATAAAATGATTCCTCAAAGTGAAGTTGTAATTCGTCAGGAAGCGTTTCTTGATGGTCGCGTATTGTTCGTAAATGCACCAACAGATGACTTGCTCAGTAATTTAGCTTCAAACATCAATGCCAGTGTTTGGACTTGGAATTTTAACGATTTTCAATATTTTCAAGCCCGTCAAGCAACTGTACATTTTGGTGTTGAACTCCCTCAAGGCGCGTTTGATCAAGCCATCGTTTTTGTTCCTAAATCTAAAGAATTACTCAATTATATTCTGCATAACCTTGCGAGTCGTTTAAGCCTAGGTGCTTCGATCTTCTTAGTGGGTGAGAAAAAAGGTGGCGTTGAACGTGCATCTAAACAGCTTCTTCCTTATGGTAAAACCCTTAAGCTAGACAGCGCACGCCATTGCCAAATGTGGCAAACGGTACTAGAAAAAAATACCACAGCCAAAGCATTGGAAGATTGGGCACAACGCTATACCGTACCAACACCACAAGGCGATTTAAACATTTGTGCATTACCTGGTGTATTTAGCCAAAATCGTTTAGATGTGGGTACAGCTGTGTTCTTACCTTACCTATCTAAAGTAAGCTCTGGCAAAATTGCAGACTTTGGTTGTGGCGCTGGAGTTATTAGTGCTTATTTGGCCAAATTAAATCCAAAAAACCGCATCTTTGCGATGGATGTCGACGCCTTTGCTCTTGCTTCGACTAAAATGACTTTTGAAGAAAATTCTCTTGTTCCAGAACAACTTGAGATCAAGGCGGTTAGTGGCATAGAAGATGCACCACTGTTTTTACACGCAATCGTCAGTAATCCACCCTTTCATCAAGGGATTCAAACCGACTACAATGCCAGTGAAAATTTATGCAAAACTGCACGACGTCATCTCAAGTCGGATGGCGAACTGTGGATTGTTGCCAACCGTTTTTTAAATTATCCCGTTTTAATTGAACAAAGTTTTGGTCAGTGTATTACCAAGGCTGATCAACAAGGCTTTAAAGTGCTCTTCGCTAGCACTCAAAAAAAATCTTAAGGAATAACGATGAGCGAAACGAATCAACAGGCGCAACTCAAGCGTAAGCTTGGCGCCCGCCATCTAAATATGATTGCCATTGGTGGCTCTATTGGTACAGGTTTATTCCTTGCTTCTGGTGCAACCATTGCGAATGCTGGTCCAGGTGGTGCACTACTGGCCTATTGCTTAATTGGGGTAATGATTTATTTCCTCATGACCAGCTTAGGTGAGCTTGCAACACATAACCCAACTTCAGGTGCTTTCTTCACATACGGCACCAAGTATGTAGAAAGTGGTTTCGGCTTTGCTTTGGGCTGGAACTACTGGTACAACTGGGCAATTACCGTTGCATTCGAACTCGTTGCAGTTCAATTCATTATGAAATTTTGGTTCCCAGATATACCAGGATTTTATTGGAGTGCGCTCTTCCTAGCGATCGTCTTCGGTATTAATGCCCTTACAGTCAAAGGTTTTGGTGAGTCTGAGTTTTTCTTCTCCTTAATTAAAGTGCTAGCGATTGTTGTGTTTATCATCATTGGTATTTTCATGATTGGTAAAATCATGTTAACCCCAGGTGTAGAAACATTTGCCAACTGGACTAAAGGTGAAGCACCGTTTGTGGGTGGTTTGTCTGCTCTTATTGGTGTTGCCATGATTGCTGGATTCTCCTTCCAAGGTACAGAAATGGTCGGAGTTGCAGCAGGTGAATCTAAAGATCCAAAGAAAACAATTCCAGTAGCAATCAAGCAAATTTTCTGGCGTATCTTATTGTTTTATGTGGTGTGTATTTTCATTATTGGCACGCTCGTTTCATACGATGACCCACTGCTTTTACAAGCAGCATCTAGTGAAAATATTGCACTTTCACCATTTACGTTGTTGTATGAAAAAGCAGGCTTTGCTTTTGCAGCCTCTGTAATGAATGCTGTGATTTTAACTGCAATCTTATCTGCAGGTAACTCTGGCATGTATTCATCAACACGTATGCTGTTTGATATGGCAAAAAATGGCAGTGCGCCAAAAGCCTTCTCAAAATTGGACCGCCGTGGTGTACCAATGAATGCGCTTTATGCAACCACTGCAATTGCTGCTCTATGCTTCTTGACCACATTTATTGGTGAGCAAGCTGTATTCAACTGGCTTTTAAATATGTCTGGTATGTGTGGCTTTATTGTCTGGTTAGGCATTGCGATTTCACACTACCGCTTCCGCAAAGGGTACGTACACCAAGGCTATAAGCTTGAAGATCTGGCTTACCGCGCTAAATTCTTCCCGTTTGCACCATGGTTTGCTTTCATTTTGTGTGCAATTGTCGTTCTCGGTCAAAACTACCAAGCAGTACTTGACGGTGACATCTTAGCAGTCATTTCAACGTATATTGGTATTTTCTTATTCCTAGCAATTTGGCTGGGCTATAAGTGGAAATACAAAGCAAAAATGGTTTCATATCAAGACATGGATGTACGTCCAATGAATGTTGATAAAGACGCCTAAAAGTTAACCCCAAAAAAAGCTACACTCCGGTGTAGCTTTTTTTATTTGTAATCACAATCAAAAAGAAAACTGCGGTCCCTACTTATTAAGTATTCCGACACCAAAATCAGTACATTCATGGTTTCGCCAATATACAAGCAACTTAACTCAATTTAATATCAGCTAATTTTGAACCATCAATCACAATCGCCTGACGACAAATTCCTTCTGCTTTACGTCTTTTTTCAAAAGTTCGTGCAGATAAAGTCGTAAAATTATCAAAAAAACAAATTTCACGGCTATTCATTGAATACACCAAAGAATGGTGTCCCACCCCTTCAACAGTATCGTAATACACAATTACAAAGTAACCCTGATCGATCTTTTCTTTAATTTGCTCATAGCTTAAAGCAGCTTGAATTGGAATATTGAGTTGCTTGGCTTCTTGATAGTATTCAATTTCTTTAGGTTGCTTATCTGGATCTGGTGCCGTATGAAAACTGGTTTTACAACCTAACTTTTGCAATGCCAATGCTAAACCGATACTAAATGCCCCTTCGCCATCATAGCCAGTAATTTTAACCAACCGCTGTATGTCTGCCTGTATCCCATAGTGCTGTAGCACCATCCACACAGCATAAACTCCACTATTAGATTTTAGCTTTAATAAAGCCTCTGGTATCTTCAAGCCCATAGCAACTCGCAGTCAATTGATTTCTTTATCTTCATACAGGCTTATTCTAACAAACTCAGCAAAATTCGCCCCCATAAAAAAAGCAGCCTTTCGGCTGCTTTTTTTAAACTCAATTCAATAAATAATTATTGAATCTTATTTAGCTACAACAGTACGGCTACCAGAAATCGTAGCGAATACGCGACGGTTCATAGCACGGCCTTCTTTAGTTTTGTTGTCAGCAATCGGTTGATCCCAAGCGAAACCTTGAGTAGACAAGCGAGCTGCATCTACGTTGTATTCGTTAACAAGTGCTGTTTTAACAGAGTTAGCACGAGCTAAAGAAAGACGTTCGTTAAGTGCACGTGGACCAGTGTTGTCTGTGTGACCTTCGATACGAGCAGTAGCGTTTGGATACTCAGAAAGTTTCTCAGCTACTTTAGCGATTTCTGGTTTGTATTGATCTTTGATGTTTGATTTGTTTGTATCAAAGAACACACGAAGTTCCATGTTAAGGTCTTCAGTCAACTCTTGTGGAGCTGGTTGAACTGGAGCTACAGGAGCTACAGGAGCAACTTCAACTACAGGAGCAGCTGGTTTCAAGTGACCACCAAGAACTACGTTAAGACCAGCTAAAGCTGTGTAGTTCCAGAAATCTTCGTCGATGTTGTAAGTAGCACGAGCTTCTGTACGAAGAGATAGAACGTCATTTAAGCGCCAGAAAGCACCAACACCTGCGTTACCCAAAGTACCTTCGTCTTTAAGACCAGCACCAGTGTATTTGTAGTGACCAGCACCTAACAATACGTATGGCTTAACTTTGCTATCGTAGTCTTTAGTGATCAAATCAGAAGTAGCATAGAAGTTACCGTTGATTTGAGTTTGCTTGTATTCTGCACCAGCAGCAACACCAGCACCTTCAACGTCGCCTTTAACTTGGTTGTATTCAGCTTCGAAACCTAACCATGGAGTCAATTCAACGCCAAGCGCTGCGCCAACGAATAAATCGTCTTGAAGTTCAGCACCGCCAGTTAAGTGGTCTTTAGCGCTATTGTTGTGCTGAGTGTCTTGGAATGTGTAACCAAGCATTAATGGAGTAACAGTTACGCCTGCATTTGCAGCTGCTAAAGGAGCAGCTACGAGCATTGCTAAAGCAATACGACTCATTTTCATGGATTTATCCTCCAGAGATAACAATTGTTGTTCAAGCCTAAAAATACCGGCATCCTGAGATAGGCTTTCTAATACCCCAGTTTTATTTTTTAAGCTATTCACGCCGAATCATACAAACACTTCAATGGTTTTCCAAGTGCTTGATTAGTCTAATCAAGTAAATTATTGACAAAATTACTTACAATTTCCGTTGTAATTCGGTAATTTTTTACTCAATTTATTCTTGTGAATCGCTTATTTTTCACTTGCTAAATATTTTAGCAGTTTTATTAAAACTTGAGTAATAAAAATTTTTGCTCAACTCAAAAATGTGTTGAAGCACATTATTAATAACATGAATTAATAAAAATAAATACCAAATACAAGGTTCAATCCAATGTTTTTTATAGTAAAAAATGGTTTCACACAATTAGAACTCATCGTGTGCGTGGCAATTATTTGTATCATTTCAAGCTATGCATTACCCGCATTCCAACGGCATCAAGCCATGCAAGAAATGCAACTCACAGCAAAGAAAATACAAACATTTAGTCGTCAAGCTAAAAATTTTGCCTCCATTCAAAATTCCAATATTGTGATCTGTCCGAGTGAAAATTTCACTCAATGTCAGCCGAGCAAATGGAGCACTGGCTTTGTAATCTTTGTCGATAACAATAAAAATCGACAAATTGATAGTACAGAAAACATTCTGCATCAGGAAAAACTCAACCTTAAATACAGCACTCTCGATTGGCATGGCACGCTCAGCATTCCGAGCCTAACCTTTCAGGCCACAACAGGAATGCCTATTGGTTCTAACGGAAGTTTTTTCCATTGCTCACTGATCGATTTGCCTCATCAAAAAATCATCATGAGTAAAATGGGCCATGTACGGCTAGAAAATATCAACAGTTGTTAGAACTGGTGGGTCTAAAGTTCTGGCACAAAGGTCATTTTCTCCACGGCTTTTTTTTATATACTGCTGTGGGTTTAACTATTTTAATAAAACAGATTCGGAGAAATCACAATGACTGACATCGTAATTGTTAATGGTGCGCGTACCGCAATGGGTGGCTTTCAAGGAAGCTTAGCAAGTGTAACAGCACCTACTTTAGGTGCAGCTTCAATTAAAGAAGCAATTGCTCGCTCAGGCTTACAAGCAACAGATATCGAAGAAGTCATTATGGGCTGTGTGCTTCCTGCAGGCTTAAAACAAGGCCCTGCGCGTCAAGCGATGCGTTTAGCTGGTCTGCCTGATTCGACTGGCGCAGTCACCATTAATAAATTGTGTGGTTCTGGCATGAAAGCTGTGATGCAAGCAGCAGACATGATTAAAGCTGGCTCTGCACAGTTTGTAGTTGCTGGTGGTATGGAATCCATGACCAATGCACCTTATGTGCTACCTAAAGCACGTGCTGGCTTCCGTATGGGCCATGGCGAAATCAAAGATCACATGTTCCTTGATGGTCTTGAAGATGCTGAGACTGGTCGTTTAATGGGTTCATTTGCACAAGACATGGCCAACAGCAAAGGCTATACACGTGAACAGATGGATAACTTTGCCATTCGTTCTTTAAAGCGTGCGCAAACAGCAATTACTGAAGGTTATTTTGCAGATGAAATTGTGCCTGTAACTGTGAGTACGCGTAAAGGCGATGTAGTTATTGATAAAGATGAACAACCATTCAATGCCAATATCGACAAAATTCCAACATTACGCCCTGCTTTTGCTAAAGATGGCACCATTACTGCTGCCAATGCGAGCTCTATCTCTGACGGTGCTTCAGCATTAGTTTTAACCTCTGCAGAACAAGCTACAGCAAAGGGCTTAAACCCTTTAGCTAAAATTGTTGCGTATGCTTCAAATTCACAGCATCCATCTGAATTTACCATTGCTCCTGTGGGCGCGATTCAAAAGGTATTAAATGCTACAGGTTGGGACGCTCAAGACGTTGACCTTTGGGAAATTAATGAAGCCTTTGCTATGGTGACGATGTGCCCAATGGATGAGTTCAAACTGGATGCAGAAAAAGTGAATATTAATGGTGGTGCATGTGCACTTGGCCACCCTGTGGGTTCTACAGGCTCACGCATTATTTTAACTTTAATACATGCCCTTAAGCGTACTGGCGGTAAACGCGGTATTGCTGCGCTGTGTATTGGTGGCGGTGAAGCAACTGCTGTCGCGATTGAAGTACTTTAAGACTTTAAGGCACTCCTTTTAAAAGAATTTAGGTAGATGAATAACATCGCTTTAGTTCCTTATTAATGGATAACTTAAAGTCCTATATCAATCTTCACTCACAAAAAATCTGTATAAAATCCTCCGTAATGGGGGATTTTTTAATCCGATCTTCAAATCAAAATTTCTTATCGTCATTTTAATAAAGCTTGCATGCTAGCAATTACAATTTTGAACACAGCAATCACATTGGCTTAAGAATTTAAGCTTAATCTTAAGTGACCACAACAACAAAAAACGCGGTGCTCACATGCAACTCAATCATTATTTAAACTTTAAAGGTAATACTGAAGCGGCATTTAATTTTTATAAGTCTGTCTTTGGTGGCGAGTTTTTATTTGTTATGCGTTATAGCGATGTGCCCACACAAGAAGGTCAATCCCCTTTATCTGAGGCAGACCGTCAAAAAATTATGCATATTTCTCTTCCGATTAATGAACATACCGTTTTAATGGCCTCAGATATTAGCGAACAATTTTGTGCTCAAACCAATAAAGCATTTACCGTAGGCACCAATCATTATATTTCGATTAATCTAGATGCCAGTGAACAAGATGAGGCAAAACGACTGTTTGATGCACTTGCCGTCAATGGCACAGTTGAAATGGCTTTGAGTCCAACATTCTGGGGGGCATTATATGGTGCACTCACCGATCAATTTGGCATTCAATGGATGATCAATTGCCAATTAGAAACTGCGTAATTGAGGTCAGCATCTCAGCTCATTCGACACAAAAAAGCGACCCAATGAAAGGTCGCTTTTTTTATACGGTGACCATGTCATTTTATGCAAATTGATCTAACCGAAAAGATGTCATTGTCAGTGATCCACCCACTGCTTTGGCATTAAATAAACTCAACTCGTCTTTGTCTTCTTGTAAAGCCAGTGCATAGATCATTGGATAATAATGATCAGGCGTTGGAATGGCGAGTTTAAAAGCCGTGCCTTGTTTATCCCAATCAATGAGTGCTTGGTGATTACGCGCTAACAAAAAACTCTGCATTTTCTGGTCTGCTTCGAGCGCCCAATCAAAACCATATTCATGGTTGATTTTATCAAAGGCAACTCGACCCAAGTTATGAACCAAATTACCACTCGCAACAATCAACACCCCTTTACGGCGCAGCCCCGCAAGCTGTTTTGCCAAATCATAATGATATTGTGCACCTTGGCTATAATCGATGCTCAACTGCACCACAGGAATATTGGCGTCAGGAAAAACGTGACATAACACTGCCCAAGTGCCGTGATCTAGGCCCCACTCATGGTCATGATGAATATCAATGCTTTGGATTGCATCGACAGTTGCATCGACCAAAGCTTGATTACCTGACGCAGGATATTGCATATCAAATAAAGCTTGTGGAAAGCCACCAAAATCATGAATGGTACGTGGCATTTGCATCGCAGTGACCGCTGTACCACCTTGAGTCAACCAATGCGCTGAAATACATAATATGGCCGTTGGTGGGGTTTCTAAAGTCGCCCCTACTCTATTCCATTCACGTGTAAATTCATTGTCTTGAATGGCATTCATGGGTGAACCATGCCCTAGAAACAAAACAGGCATAGCTGCAGTGTGTGGAAGTGTTGCATTCCAATTTTTGAGAAGAGATAAATCGCCTGTTTGCATGTGCATGATATTCACCTATGTGATGGATATTTTTATTATGCAAAGTTCATACATGTCCCGATAGTCTGTTTACGTCACTACAACATTGCAAAAATAGAACGCTGGAGCTAAATAAGGCAAATTGATCATATAGCGAAGTGCTGAGATTCACCCATCCATTACTAAAATTTCTATTTGCATTTAATTTGGCCAAAAAAAAGCTGAACCTCAGTCCAGCTTTTTCAGTTACTTAATTTAATTAAGCACCTGTTTGATAATGTGCTTGCGGTACAGCCGTTGAAGCTTGGTAAGGATGAGTAAAGTCACCCAAACCAGCAGCAGCTTCATGAATATCTTTGCCTTCTTTGATCACAAAAGTGTCAAAGCCTGCACGCTTCATGTAATTTAATACATCTTTAAATACATCACCTGTGGCACGAAGTTCACCTTGGTAGCCTTGGCGACGTAACAATGCAGCAAATGAATAACCACGACCATCATTAAAGCCTGCAAAATCAATAAAAATTGCATCAAGTTGATCTAGCGGAAATTCATTAGTTTCAGGAGAAGCATCCACCGTTAAGAACAATGCTTTTTTGCCCGTTACATTTGCAATCTGATCTAACTGCTCAACAGTCAATAGCACATCACCTTGTGGTAATACGCCATCTTCTGCAATGATTTGATAGCTATTGTCTGCAATTGTGCCATCTTTAGAGAGCACTTGTAGTGCGGTATTAAGCATAAGCACGCTCCTTAAATGGTTGAATGCCAACACGGCGATAGGTATCAATAAAGTCTTCACCTTCCGCACGAAGATCAAGATAGGTATTTAAGATTTCTTCGACAACATCAGGTACGCGATCCGCTGCAAATGATGGCCCTAAGATGTCACCAATCGATGCATCATGATCAGCATTACCGCCAAGCGTGATTTGGTAGAATTCAGCGCCTTTTTTGTCTACACCTAAAATACCAATATTACCAACGTGGTGATGACCACATGCATTCATACAACCTGAAATATTCAGATCAAGCTTGCCAAGGTTATAAATCGTATCTAGGTCATCAAAACGACGAGAGATCGCTTCAGAAATTGGAATTGATTTCGCATTGGCCAATGAACAGAAGTCACCGCCTGGGCAGCAGATAATGTCAGTAATAAAACCAATATGCGCACGCGCCAAATCCTTTGAATCCAATACTTGCCAAAGTTCAAACAAATCTTTTTGTGGAACGTCTACCAACGCAATATTTTGTTCATGCGTTGTACGTAACTCACCAAATGTGTACTTGTCTGCAAGATCTGCAATCAAGTTCATTTCTTCAGTGGTCACATCACCTGGTGCAATGCCAGCACGTTTAAGTGAAATCGTTACGATGCGGTAACCTTTTACTTTATGTGCATTGGTGTTGATGTTGAACCATTGTTTGAATTTTGGATATTCAGCAAATTTTGCAGTGAAATCTTCATCTGCATAATCTTGGTAATTAAATGGCGTAAAGTTCGCATCCATTTTTGCCAAAGTGGCAGCATCAATTTTTAATGTTTTGATGGTATGTGCAAATTCAGCTTCAACTTTTTCTGCAAATACTTCTGGCGTTAATGCTTTTACCAAAATTTTGATACGTGCTTTGTACTTGTTATCACGGCGACCGTGTAAGTTGTAAACACGTAGTACAGCTTCTAAGTACGCAATTAAATCTTCACGAGGTAAGAAGTCACGAATAAAGCTACCAATAATTGGGGTACGACCTAAACCACCGCCCACTTTAATTTTATAGCCCATCTCGCCTGCTTCATTACGCACGATGTAAACACCGATGTCATGAAAAGCTGTTGCAGCACGGTCAATTTCTTCAAGTGCAGATACTGCAATTTTGAACTTACGTGGTAAGAAAGCAAATTCTGGGTGGAAGGTTGACCATTGACGAATCAATTCACACGTTGCACGTGGATCTTCGATTTCGCCTGCAACCACACCTGCATATTGGTCTGTTGTCGTGTTACGAATACAGTTACCAGAGGTTTGAATGGCATGCATTTGTACTGATGCCAACTCTTCTAACATATCTGGCACATTTTCAAGCGCTGGCCAGTTAAATTGGAAGTTTTGACGTGTTGAAACGTGTGCATAACCACGGTCATACGCTGTTGCAAGTGAAGCAATTTTACGCAGTTGCGTCGAGTTCATTAAACCATAAGGCACAGCAACACGGAGCATGGGTGCATAGCGCTGCACATATAAACCATTTTGCAGACGAAGCGGACGATATTCGTCTTCTGTCAATTTACCTGCTAAATAACGTTCCGTTTGGTCACGGAACTGTGCAACACGTTCATTAATCAGTTGCTGATCAAAATCAGTATATAAATACATGGCGTACAGCTAGTAGTTTCTATTATAACGATGCACAGAATAACGAGATTTGATCTATCAAGAAAATGCGTTTTTTACATATTTAATAGCGATTTTATTGATAAGACTATCTCAATATCATTGATATAGGCACTTTCAGGTCATTTGTAATTGCTTTTTTTAATATTGATTATTTTATTTAATCTTTAGCATTTTTTTATCATAAAGAAAAGCCCACGATGTAGGCTTTTAATTAAAGAGGATGTTAATTGCAATCAACCACAGCATGCATTCATCTATGATCATTCACTAATCGTCAGCTGTAGACTTAAACCAAGTGCCAGCATCAAGTGCTTGTCCAATATATTGATAACTGGCCTGAGAACGTGAAAATTTAATTGGACAGGCCAACTGTGGCTCGGTTTCTACGGCCTCAGCATTTAAGGGAACATTAACCACCCAATTCCGCGTAGCTGCCAAAGGTGAATTTAAAGCCTCTTGCAAAGATAATACGGGTTCTACACATACATCCAAGTTTTGAAACAATGCTTGCCACACTGCAAATGGCTCAGATGCAAATTTGTCGCGTAGCGCTTGTTTCACTTCTGCTCGGTCAGCCTGATCAAATGATGCTCCCTTCTGTAAAAGCACGGGTAGTTCGAGCGCCTGCCCTAAAGCCAGCATAAATTGGGGCTCTAAACTACCCACTGCAAAATAGCGCCCGTCTTGCGTTGGGTAATAGTCATAAAATGTTGCTCCATTCAAATGCGTTTGCTCGGCTTCGGCATGCTCACCACCAGCCAAACTACTGGCTGCCGCCATATTGTTTAATGCCACAGCACAATCAGTCATAGAAATATCAATATACTGTCCTATACCGCTTTGATAGCGCTCAATGACTGCAGCCAATATTCCCATAACAGCATGCATAGAACCGCCTGCAACATCGGCAACTTGTATGCCGAGTGGCGGTGGCCCACTCTGCTGACGGCCACTGTATCCCGCGATTCCAGACAAGGCTAAATAATTAATATCATGACCAGCTTTATCTTTATAAAGTCCGGTTTGCCCATAGCCTGTAATTGAGCAGTAAATCAATTTAGGATTAATCTGTGCCAAAGTTGCATAGTCCAAACCTAAGCGTTGCATAACGCCTGGGCGGAATTGCTCAACCACAATATCGACCTCTAATATTTTTTGATACAGCAATGCAATACTGTTTGGGTCTTTTAAATCGAGTGCGATCGATTGCTTGTTTCTGTTTAAATAACTATGTGCCACAGCCTGCCCATTTGCATAAGGTGGCATCAAACGAACCAAGTCTGGACGCGTAGGTGATTCAATATGCACAACCTCTGCGCCCAGATCGGCCAAATACAAAGTGGCGAATGGACCAGGTAGAAGTGTGGAAAAATCAAGAACTTTCAAGCCTTTTAGGGGTGCTGACATTGGAGTTTTTACTCTGTTTATGTTGATTTTTTATGCATATTAGAAATATAAATGATACAAAACAATGTCATGTTCAGCCATTTACCTTGATAGTTTCGGCAATTTACCATGTAAAAATGGTATTTTCGCTGTTGTAAATTGCCATATTTAATTTTTTAAGTGTCAGTTAGGTCAAAATTTGTGAACATTAAAGAGCCTGAAGGAATCAACATGAGCCGCGATACGATCAGTATCCATTTCGTCAATGCTGCTTTGTCTGGTGTAAAACGCTTAGGCATGGATGTCGAAACTTTATTGTCTCACGTCGGAATTGAAGCCGAACTACTGCGCCAACCCAAAGCGCGTATTTCTCCAGAACAGTACACGCGTTTTATCAAAATGTTGTGGATGGTGACGCAAGACGAACACGTCGGTTTTGATATTCAGCCACGTCGTTTAGGTACTTTTGCCATCATGTGTCAGCTGATTATTCATGCCAAAACATTGGGTGATGCATTAGAGCTGTCTTCTCAGTTTTATAAATTATTTGGTGATGAATGGTCGGTAACCTTAGAACGCGATAAGCACGAAGCGCGTTTGGTGCCACTCATCCCAAAATCTATGGACCCTGATCATTTTATTACTGAAAGTATGCTCATGATTTGGCATGGCTTGGCGTCTTGGTTGATTGAGCGTCGTCTGCCTTTAGAGCGTGTACATTTCGGCTATAGCCGCCCAGAACATGCGGATGAATATGATGCGCTTTTCTTTGCGCCCGTAATGCAGTTTGATACGCCACGTACTGAAATCACCTTTGCTGCGGATTATTTAGATCTTCCAATTCGTCAAAACGAAGAATCTTTAGAAGAATTCTTAAAAGCTGCCCCTGCACAACTGCTGGTGAAATTTAAAAATACCAACTCACTTACTTCACGTATTCGTGAAGTGCTGAAGAGCCAAATTGGCGAAGAAATGCCAACATTGAACGATGTTGCCTCAATGTTATATCTTTCACCTCAAACATTGCGTCGCCGTCTAGCAGCCGAAGGTAAAAGCTATCAAGGTGTAAAAGATGCACTGCGCCGTGATGCCGCGATTCACCTATTGCTAAACCCTGCTTTAACTTTAGAAGATGTGGCACAGCAAGTTGGCTTTAGTGAAACCAGTACTTTCCACCGTGCATTTAAGAAGTGGACAGGTGTAACACCAGGCCTTTACCGTCAACTGCATGGTTATCACTAAGTCGAAATGAGACTTTTTGACTAATTTACTGTCTTATACTTCTCTGTGATTCATTTAGCCCAAGCACTCTGCTTGGGCTTTTGCATTGTATTAAAACAAACTCAACGATACTTTAAGCTAGGACTGAAACAAAAGTGCCTCTATGCCAAGAGAATAAATCGGTAAGTTCAATTGAGTAAGTTGTGCCTGCGTGTACCACGTCGCTTGATACTCATCGCCATTCGACTCTATACCTTTAATCATTGCCTGAGCATACATACGCTGATCTATAAATACAGCAGAATATACAAACACAATTTCATGACCTGCTTTTCCATCAAACGTAAAAATATTTTCGAGTACATCGAGATATTTCAGCTGGGTAATTTCTTGCTGAATTTCTTCCTGCACTTCTCTGCGGATGCTATCAGCAGCGCGTTCTCCGAACTCAATTCCGCCACCGATGGGCATTAAATAATGCTCGTTCTTTGTTGGGTCATAGGCTTGAGCTAAAAGAACCTGCTCTTGATGTCTAAATAAACAAATCACTTTTGCACGTATGTGGCTCATTGATCACTCCTACAGAAGGCGCAATATCTTAATACAGACAAATCAAAAAATTAAAATTAATTCAGGCACACATTTGAATACTTGTTTTAGCTACAAGAGACAAAATCAAACTGGCAAAAAATCACATCTGACCTGACCCGTTCTTGTCATTGCACTCATCCAAATTATCCGTACACTCAAAAAACCAATAAAAATTTATACATCAAAGAGACAGGATTATGAGCGAGGCTTACATCATTGATGCCATTCGCACACCGCGCGGAAAAGGTAAAAAAGATGGTTCACTGCATGCCGTTAAACCGATTAGCCTGCTGACCGGTTTATTAAACGAATTACAAAACCGCCATCAGTTTGACACTGCTGCAGTTGACGACATTGTATTGGGCTGTGTGACCCCAATTGGTGACCAAGGCGCAGACATTGCCAAAACCGCAGCCATTGCAGCAGGTTGGGATAATGATGTGGCAGGCGTTCAAATCAACCGTTTTTGTGCCTCAGGTTTAGAAGCAGTCAATATGGCTGCGCAAAAGGTGCGTTCTGGCTGGGAAGACCTTGTGGTAGCTGGTGGTGTAGAGTCGATGTCTCGTGTGCCGATGGGCAGTGACGGCGGTCCTTGGGCGCTCGACCCTGAAACCAATATGGCTTGTGATTTTATTCCGCAAGGCATTGGAGCCGATTTAATTGCCACCATTGACGGCTATAGCCGTGCAGATGTGGATGCCTTTGCGGCCAACTCTCAGCAAAAAGCAGCGGCAGCACAAGCCAAGGGTTATTTTGACAAGTCTGTCGTTCCGGTTAAAGACAAAGCAGGCGTCACTGTTTTAGCTAAAGATGAATTTATTAAACCAACGACCACAGCAGAAGGCTTAGGCAAGCTCAACCCAAGTTTTGCCATGATGGGTCAAATGGGCTTTGATGCGATTGCATTGCAAAAATACCCTGAAGTGGGTGCGGTCAACCATGTACACCATGCAGGAAACTCATCGGGCATTGTCGATGGTGCTGCCGTGGTATTGCTTGCCTCTGAAAAAGCGGTCAAAGAACAAGGCCTAAAACCACGTGCCAAAGTGCTTGCAACTGCATTAGTGGGCGCAGACCCGACCATTATGCTGACTGGCCCTGCACCTGCTGCACGTAAAGCCTTAGCCAAAGCAGGCCTAACCATTGATGATATTGACCTGTTTGAAGTGAATGAAGCTTTTGCTGCAGTGGTGATGCGTTTTATTACCGAGCTCAACGTTGACCCTGCCAAAGTCAATGTGAATGGCGGCGCGATTGCATTAGGACATCCGCTAGGTGCAACAGGTGCCATGATTTTAGGAACCCTGATGGATGAACTAGAACGCCAAGGTAAAAAGCGCGGTTTAGCGACCTTGTGTGTAGGCGGCGGTATGGGCATCGCAACGATTATTGAGCTAGTTTAATTAACCGAACCGTACACAGCATTTGATACTTGGTATGTGTCATCCACAACCTGACCAAAAATTGAAAATAATGTTTCTGCGAACTTTTAGAAAAAAGACATTAGTTGACAGGTTTTGTGGATGACAAATGGTTTTCTTGCGGAGCATCGCTCCTCATTTTGCCGAATGAGAAATATATTTCGCAAGGTAGGTCGAACCTGAATGAAGCTAAAGCACTGCTTTAGCTGAAATGAAATAACCGTAATAAACAAATTTGGAAAGACTCCGTAGTGACTATGAATAATTTAAATCTCAAAAGTCACTAGCAACGTCATAAAAAATATTTGGATAAAATTTATGAGCGCAATTCAATTTGAAAAAAATGCCGACAATATCGTCATTTTAACTTTAGATTCTCCAAACCAATCTGCCAACACCATGAATGCAGACTTCCGTGCTGCACTGGCTGAAACGGTAGACAAACTGCAAGCAGACGACAATATTACAGGGATCATTTTCCGCTCGAACAAAAAAACTTTCTTTGCTGGCGGTGATTTAGATGAGCTGATTCAAGCTACACCTGAACATGCAACTGAATTCTTCAATATGATTGAAGAGATGAAAGCCAAACTGCGTTATATCGAAACGCGCGGCATTCCAGTTGCCGCAGCTTTAAATGGCACAGCGCTTGGCGGCTGGGAGTTAGCTCTTGGCTGTCATTATCGTATTGCGCTGAATGATGCTAAGGCTAAATTTGGCTTACCAGAAGTGACCTTAGGCTTACTGCCGGGCGGTGGCGGTATTGTACGTATGGTACGTTTATTGGGTCTGCAAAATGCATTTCCACTCTTGATGGAAGGCAAACAAATTGGTGTCGAAAAAGCCAAATCATTGGGGCTGATTCAAGACACTGCAGATAGCTTTGAAGAATTAATGGACAAAGCCATTGCGTGGGTCAAAGCCAATCCAAAATCACAGCAGCCCTATGATGTAAAAGGCTATAAAATTCCGGGCGGCACACCATCGACTCCAACTGTGGCGCAAATGCTCGCCATTGCCCCTGCTATGCTGCGTGACAAAACCAAGGGCTGTTACCCTGCGCCTGAAGCCATTATGGCGGCTGCTGTTGAAGGCGCTCAAGTCGATGTCGATACGGCGCTCACCATTGAATCACGTTATTTTACTTACCTTGCAACTGGTCAAATTTCTAAAAACATGATCGGCACCTTTTGGCATGGTCTTAACGCCATTAAGTCAGGTGCAAGCCGTCCAAAAGACGTCGCGAAATGGCAAGCCACTAAAGTCGGCATTTTAGGCGCAGGCATGATGGGTGCAGGCATTGCTTATGCCACAGCATCAAAAGGCATTACAGTTGTACTCAAAGATGTTTCTCTTGAGGCTGCTGAAAAAGGCAAAGCCTATAGCCAAAAATTGCTAGATAAAAAAGTTTCTCAAGGTCGTTTAAGTGCAGAAAAACGTGATCAAGTTTTAGGACTGATTCATGCCACTGCAGATGCTGCCGATCTACAAGGCTGTGACTTGATCATTGAAGCTGTATTTGAAAATGTCGAATTGAAAGCCAAAGTGACACAAGAAGCAGAAGCCTATTTGGCAGATGGCGGCATTTTTGCATCAAACACCTCTACTTTGCCGATTTCAGGCTTAGCCAATGCATCTCAAGATCAAGCAAAATTTATCGGTCTGCATTTCTTTAGTCCTGTCGACAAAATGCAATTGGTCGAAATTATTAAAGGTAAAAACACTTCGGCTGAAACCTTAGCCAAAGCCTATGACTATGTACAGCAAATTGGCAAAACACCAATTGTAGTCAATGACAGTCGCGGCTTCTTTACCAGCCGTGTCTTTGGCACCTTTGTACAAGAAGGTTTGCGTCTGCTGTCTGAAGGCGTACACCCTGCCCGCATTGAAATGGCTGCACTAAAAGCAGGTATGCCTGTAGGCCCATTGGCCATTCAAGATGAAGTGTCTTTAACGTTATCTGAGCATGTTGCTGCTGAGACCCGTAAAGCCCTACAAGCTGAAGGCAAAGACTTGCCTCGCTCAGGTGCGGATGACGTTATTCAAACGATGATTCATGAGTTCGGACGTAAAGGTAAAGCAGCTGGTGCAGGTTTTTATGAATATCCTGAAGGCGGTAAAAAGCATCTCTGGGATGGATTAAGCAAATGGCAAAAGGATAGCAATATTTCTGAACAGGAAATGATTGACCGCTTCCTGTTTGTACAATCCCTCGATACGCTACGCTGCCTAGAAGAAGGCGTGCTTGAGTCAACAGTGGATGGCAATGTCGGGTCAATTTTCGGTATTGGCTTTGCCCCTTGGACAGGTGGCGCTTTGCAATTCCTAAACCAATATGGTTTGGAAAAAGCGCTATTACGTGCCAATACACTAGAAGCAAAATACGGCGAACGCTTTAAAGCGCCACAATTGCTGAAGGATAAAGTAGCAAAGGGTGAATTGATCTAAGCCATCCGTTTCATATTTAAAAAAGGAGCCAAGTGCTCCTTTTTTATTTTATATAGCCACACTAAAGCATTTTAAAGGCCGAATAAATTGCACTTCAGAGGAAAAATCTGATCTAGTGAGAACGATAGATCATAGATGCAGCATATTAAAAGAAAACAAATGCATAAAAAGGTCTAAATCTACTGCTTCAACAGCTCGCTCATTTTGGATAAATAAAAACCTTAAAATAATCATGACTTTCCTAGATAATCATCCCTAATTCAGCCATTCCATGTTATAAGATAACATCTCGTTGATTATTTGATTATTGGAATCCAATCATGACCGATTCTACATCTCCTGAAAAATCACCTTGGGGTTGGAAAGCACTCATTATTTCCTGTATTTTGGGTGCCTTGTTCATGGGCTTTTTCTGGCTTGCTGTCAGCAATGAACCAGATTACATGCCAAGCCAGCAAAAGAAAGACAATACCCAGCAGCATGCTTTTAAAAATGCGCCTGCGATGTCTCAGGAACAAATGGCTGAAGCACAGCAGCAAAAACAAGCACGTGAAGCTGCGCGCAATCAAACTGCTGAAGATATGAATATGAGCGAAAGTGAGCATGCAAATATGAACGGCATGTCGCATGGAGCATCTTCAGAAACCGCTCACGGCCATTGATCTCCTGTATAAAAAAAGCGCTGATCTACAGCGCTTTTTTTATTTTAAAAGATGTTCACATGCGTGTTTTAGTAAATGGATTGATATCACAACACAGAGGCAAATGATCACTGAGGCTCAGCCAATCTTGGGCATCACCTATCCTCAACTTTACATTTTTTAGATTCCAATATTGATCGGATGCAAAAATATAATCGATATGATAAGCCTTAAGTGGATTGCGCTGAAGAAAGAAGGTCGGCTGACTTTCATGGCCTTGTTGCTCTGCCAAGGCGCGATGATAAACACTAAAAATATTTTGTTTTTCCAGCATGCTGACCACATCTGAATGATTCCACCAGCGATCCCAAACATCCCATTTTGAATTGCTATTGAAATCCCCGCAGATCAGTACTGTCTCATCGAGTTGCGCCAAGTTAAGCTGCAAATACTTCCAAATCTGGCCAATATATTGAAAAGTCGGAGAATTGGCTTGTTTCGCCCAAACTGCAAGTAACTGTACTGTATCATTGAGTAACACAGGCAAAAAAAGCTCAAGATTTTCATCAGGTAAATGCAGTGCTTTAAGCTTTATACCTGCGCGAACAAAGATCCCTAGTCCTTTATTTTTATTTTCACCTTTCCAAAGAAAATCTGAAAAATAACGCTGATACAAGCCATTCGCCTGTTCAGGACTTTCACATTCTTGAATGACATAAATATCTGCTTGAAATTGCAAAATAGCCTCAACCTTTTTACGAAAAGCGCCATTGCAATTCCAAGTGATGATTTTCATCTTTATTCCAGTTCGAGTCGCATGTCTATATGCGGAATACCGCAATCGAGATATTCCTCACCTTGTACCTTAAAGCCAAGCCCTACATAAAACTCAATCGCATGAACTTGAGATGACAACTTAACAAAAGGTCTGCCCTGTTTTTTTGCAACCTCAATCACAGCAAGCATCAACAATTTGCCTATGCCTTTGCCACGAGATGAAGACAGCACTGCTACACGGCCAATACTGTGATTTTCCAGTAATCGCGCAGTCGCAATACACGCTTCACCATCCATGACTGCAAAATGCAGACTTACCAAGTCTTGTGCATCCCACTCATCAGCTGGAGCAATCTGTTGTTCTCGAATAAAAACTGCTTCACGCACAGGCCCCACTGCGGATTGCAATTCGCTCCATCCACCAGACAAAACTTTGAAGTTAGACATCACGTTTTCTCAGCATTTACAGCCAATATCTTGCTGGTCCCACTGATCATTCAAGAGCAATTCTAATGAATGCTTTTGAATCCCATACATCTCTTTCAATGCTTGTATTTGTGCTAATACAGCCTGATCTGGCTCACTATAATCTTGACGCTTAACCGCCAAAATCATTTTGTTCTTACTGGTATGCTCCAAGGCCACAAACTCAAACACTTTAGTTTCATAACCATAGGCTTTCAACAATAAAGCCCGAATCGTATCGGTCAGCATTTCCGCCTGTTGCCCTGCATGAATACCAAACTGTAACATCGGTGAAAGTACTTTTGGCGCAGTCAGTTGTGGACGCAATTCTTTATGACAACACGGTGCGCACATAATCATCTGCGCATTTAAACGAATGCCCGTATGAATCGCAAAATCCGTCGCGACATCACACGCATGTAAGGCAATCATCACATCCAAGCGTTCTGGCTCGTATGTACGTACATCACCTTGGAAAAAACCGAGCTGCTCAAAACCTGCCTGAGCAGATACATTTTGACAAAACTCAACCATTTTCGGATTCAGTTCAACACCTGTCACAAAAGGCGTTTGCTGATGCTTTGCCAAATAGTCATACAGCGCAAAGGTTAAATAACCTTTACCTGAACCAAAGTCGACAATATGCAAAGGCCGATCAGGCTGCTGAATTTGTTCTACTGCCCCCGCACAGATCTCAACAAACTTATTAATCTGTTTCCATTTGCGGGCCATGCTTGGAACGATTTGCGCTTTGGCATCTGTAATGCCCAGCGGTTGCAAAAATAAACTGTCCTGATCAACATAACGGTGCTTAACACGGTCATGGCCTTGCTGTTCAGCCCCAGACTTAGCGACAGCCTTATGCTGAGTGACAGTGAGCATGGCTTTTTTCTTGTTTTTCTTCAGCTGTAATTCTTCAGTGGCCGTAAATAAATTGGCCTGCTTACAACACAGTAATAACTCACGCACAATATCCAAAGCTTCACTTAAAGGATAATTTTTAGTGACATCTTGAGTTTTATATCGGTATAAAATACTCAGCATAGGTTGTTGCTGTAGTGAAATGACTCTTAAGGTCAATTTTTCAAGCTGCTCAAGTTCACCCTTGTATTGACTCAGGATCAAGCGCTCAAATTGATGCTTATCAATCGCTTGCTGAAATACATCAAGGAGTTGCTGTTCCTGTGGAAAGAGAGAAGCCGAAGCGGACATACTTTAAACCTAAAAATAATTGCAGCTAAAGTTTAAATCTTCTTACGACAAATGCAAATTTCAATTATTATACATCTGTATATTTTAAATATTGGGCGACATTAAATGATAAACAACGCTCCACTGATTCCAGATTATGACCCGCTTGAAGAACGAATTAATTATCTCAGCCATGGTGTAGGTGCAGTTTTAGCCCTTATTGCTGGTATTTTATTGGTCATTAAAGGGGCTTATTTGCCTGCATGGCAATGGTTCGGGCTATGCGTTTATGCCTTGAGCATGGTGTTATTATTTTCTGCGTCTATGCTTTATCACATGTCGACCACTGCCGATCGACGCTATTTTTATAAAAAACTCGACCATACGGCTATTTATTATTTAATCGCAGGAACCTATACCCCATTTTTAGCCATTGCTATTCCCACCACTAAAGCACACTACTTATTAATTGCTCTGTGGGTCATCGCTATAGTAGGTACACTATTCAAGTTAATATTCATTAACTCTTTCCAAAAAGTATCACTCTTTGCTTATTTGGCTATGGGCTGGCTGGCTTTATTGGTCATTGATGATATGAAACACTTTTTAAGCGCTCAAGCTTTAACCTTTTTAATCATTGGTGGGCTTTCTTACACCGTAGGCGCATTGTTTTATGCATTAAAAAGAGTAAGATATACCCACGCTATCTGGCATATTTTTGTATTGTTAGGTGCAGGATCACACTTTCTGTCCATCTATCTGTACGTGATTTAATCATCTCTTTCTTCATTTCAGCGACCCTGAGCGAGTAGAACAGAGAAGATTGCTGTTGTTTTTTTAAGAAATTACGCCTTTTTTAAAAAGATTACGCTTTTAAAACTAAGTTTTTTTTATTTTTAGTAAGTGTAAGGTCTATCATGGCGTCAACAAATTCTGCTGCGCAAGCGCCAGCAACCAATTCAAAATTTCGTGTACTTACAGCCAGCCTTGTAGGTACTACAATCGAATTTTTTGATTTCTATATTTATGCAACGGCTGCCGTTATTATTTTCCCGCATTTGTTCTTCCCTGCAAGTACAGATCCGATGACGGCGACAATTCAGTCTTTGGCTACGTTTGCAATTGCCTTCATTGCTCGCCCGATTGGCGCAGCACTCTTTGGCCATTTAGGCGACCGAATTGGTCGTAAGGCCACCTTGGTCGCAGCCTTGCTGACCATGGGGCTTTCCACCGTTTGTATTGGCTTACTCCCAACCTATGCACAAATTGGTATTTTTGCGCCGTTGTTATTGGCACTGTGCCGTTTAGGTCAAGGTTTAGGTTTAGGTGGTGAATGGTCTGGTGCAGTACTTCTGGCAACAGAAAATGCACCTGAAGGCAAACGAGCTTGGTATGGTATGTTCCCTCAACTCGGAGCTCCTATCGGCTTTATTCTTGCAACAGGTTCATTCCTCACATTAGGTCACTTCATGTCTGAAGCCGACTTCATGCAATGGGGCTGGCGTATTCCATTTATCTCTAGCGCATTGCTAGTGATTATGGGCCTTTGGATTCGTTTAAAACTTCATGAAACGCCTGCGTTCCAAAATGTTTTAAACAAACAAAAAGAAGTTAATATTCCGTTTAAAGAAGTGATAACCAAGCATTGGGGCATGCTCATTTTAGGTACAATTGCAGCCATCTGTACTTTCGTTGTGTTCTACCTAACTACAGTATTTGCTTTGCAATGGGGAACAACTCAACTCGGTTATACACGTGAAGAGTTCCTTAAACTCCAATTGGTTGCAACGCTTTGCTTTGCAGCATTCATTCCATTGTCAGCAGTTTTTGCCGAAAAATTCGGTCGAAAAACCACTTCAATTGCTGTGTGTGTAGTTTCAGCAATCTTTGGCCTCATGTTCTCTAGCTTACTTGAGTCTGGTAGCACAGCTATTGTGTTCTTATTCTTGTGTATTGGTTTAGCCATTATGGGCTTAACTTACGGCCCAATTGGTACAGTATTGTCTGAAATATTCCCGACTTCAGTACGTTATACTGGTTCTGCACTGACTTTTAACTTGGCAGGTATTTTTGGTGCATCTTTCGCGCCATTAATCGCAACTAAACTTGCGACAGGTTATGGTTTATATGCTGTAGGTTACTACCTTACTGCCGCGTCTATTCTTTCATTGATCGCATTCTTGCTGATCCGTGAAACGAAAAATGATGACGTAAACAACCAAATCTAAGTCTTGTCATGCATATAAAAACGCCAGCAATGATGCTGGCGTTTTTATTTCACTCTAGCGCTGTGCAAGCCAAGCAATTATTCAATATCAAGATTAATCTTCCAGCTCTTGCTGCAAGTCATCCATCATCAGTTGGTAAGTATCCGCAAACTGCTCTGGATCACCACCCGAATTATAATAACTCGGCACAATATAGGTCACGACCTGCTGGTGCACATCATTAAAATACAGCACATTCACCAAAGCTTCGATCTCATCTTCTTGAATACCACTGGTCAATGCTAATTGCTCAAATTTTTGGTAAAACTGTGCAGAAAACGCCTGATCACTCACTTCAGACGCACGATTAAACTCTTGTGCAAGTTGTACCAATCCTAGATTTAAATGCTCAGCTTGTTGCTCATCCAAGCCAAATAAGGTACCCACTTCTTTATAAAATTCTGACATATAATTATTCTCAAGTAATTAAAATGATCTTGTGCCAAAACTACATTTACACTATCCGCATAACAATGTGTTTTCAATCATCATGATGTTGCTTTTATCATTTTAGCCAGCACCACTCTAATATAAAGAATCTGTGAATCTCTTCACAAGAGCTGTGTTTAAATCAACTCAATAATATCGATGGTTGGTGGCACACGAAAACGAAATGGCACACCGACCATCCCCGTGCCTACAGTCACAAACACATCTGCATGTTCATGCTGATATAAACCTTTTTTATGACCTAATATCGAAACTTTTTTCATCACATAATCGGTCAGCCATGGCAATTCCACTTGGCCACCATGTGTATGCCCCGACAGCATTAATGGACGTGTTGGAAGTTCAGGTACCATATCTACCGTATCTGGATTATGCGATAAAATAATCCAAGGTTTATCTTGCGGTAACTGTGGCATAAAGCGCATATCGGCTTTACCTGCCCATAAATCACCAATGCCAATTAAACGAAATTCATTAAACTCAACCACCTGCCCTTCAATATCCATTACGTTGTTTTGGCTTAAGGCACGATTTAGCAATTCTTGTATCGGTGGTCCAGGATATTGCTCATCATGATTACCATTGACTGAATAAACAGGTGCATCAATTTGCTGTAACACAGCCAATTCTTCAGCCAATTTATTTTCAGGTTCATAAGTCCAATCGCCTGCAACCACCACTAAATCGGGCTTATGTTCATTTAATTTTTCAACAATTTGCTTTAACTGACGTTCATGGCCCGAAAACAACCCAATATGTAAATCTGCAATGAGTGCAATTTTGACAGGCTTCAGCATTTTACGGTCTTCGTGAAGCTGATATTTAAGGGTTTTTACCTGTATAAAATGTGGCTCAATAAAACGTGCATAGCATAATAGCCCCGTAATGAAGGCAATAAAAATAGCTTCATGTACGGCGTAATAACCACTCCATCCCGCATAAAAGCTAAAGAAAAACAGCGGAATTAATAAATAGGAGCAATAAAAAGCCAATAGGTGAACAAAGGCCTTAAAAGGATGTATGGTTTCCGTTCGTGATTGGCTCAGCCATGCCTGAGAGATGGCCCAAATAGCCAAGAGTCCCATTGCTATATAAAAATAAATCACCACGGAATTCATATCCCACATATATCTGCTCTATCAGTTAATCGATCAGTTTTCTTAGTCACTATATTTATCTTTTCATAGCTCGCCACTATACTCAAATCTAATTTTGAAATTAGCTTACTATATGACGAATGCCCAGCCCAAAGCTCAGCACTTAGCCCCCACTCAAACATCGCGTCCAACAAAAAAAACAGCGGTCTTACTCAGTGTGAGCTTATGTTTAGGTATTCCTGCATGTACAACATTACCCAAGCAAGTCCAGCAACCTGTTGAGTACGGTTTTAGTACACCCACAGAACAAACTACCTTAGGCAAAATTATTACCCCATTACGCGATGCTAAGCCGGGTTTAACGGGTTATCACGTCTTATATGACCCGCTTGAAGCACTGGCAGCCCGATTAGAGCTCATCAATAAAGCCGAAAAAACGCTCGATCTACAATATTACATTTGGGACAATGACAAAATTGGCTCAATGGCCCTGCATTCGATTATTCAAGCGGCAGATCGTGGGGTAAAAGTTCGTTTATTAATTGACGACAACAATGCCAAGAAAATGGAAGGCATTTATCTTGCGCTTGATCAGCACACCAATATTGACGTCAAATTGTATAACCCCTATCGCTTTCGACATTATCGCGCAATGGATATGTTGCTCGATTTAAAACGCATCAACCGTCGTATGCACAACAAAAGCTTTATTGCAGATAACCAAATCGCTTTAATTGGTGGCCGTAATATGAGTAATCAATATTACAATGTCAGTGATAACTATCAATTTTCTGATGTAGATGTGATGTTGGTGGGTTCTGCATCTGATGAAATTGTGCATTCTTTTGATGAATACTGGAACGACGATTACGCTTTCCCGGTAAAGCAATTGGTCAATCCACGCCATTACACATTGCGTTTTCCTGAACTGAAACAACAATTAGAAAAGCATGATCAAGAAGTAACAGTACAAAACTATTTAAACTTGGCCAACCGCTCCCATGCCTTTGACAATTGGCTCAACAACAGTATTCAACTGGACTGGGTTAAAGCCGAAGTAGTCAAAGATTCACCGAGTAAAATTAAAGCCAAAGCAAAAAAAGAAGAACATCTAAACTTTCAATTGCTGAATCATTTAGACCGTCCAAATGAAAGCATCGATATTGTTTCTGCATATTTTGTCCCTGAAAAAAAGGGCGCAAAACAATTAATCGATTTGGCTGCACATGGCACGAAAGTACGGGTACTGACCAACTCATTTAAGGCCAATGACGTGCCTGTTGTACATGCGTTTTATGCCAAATATCGCGAAGACTTGCTCAAAAATGACGTGCAATTGTATGAATTTTTGGCCAATCCAAATATTGAAAACTTAAATGCCAATACTGATGAATTGGCCAAAAAAGCCAAAGTCAGCATTAAAGGGCTGAGCCGTTCAAGTTTACATGCCAAACTGATGGCACTAGATGAAAAACAGGTCTTTATTGGTTCATTTAACTTTGATCCACGTTCGGCTTATCTCAATACCGAAATTGGTGTCTTGCTATATAGCCCACAATTGGCCAAAGCCGTACACCATACAATGGATGAAAACTTAAGTAAGTTTGCCTATAAACTGGTCTTAGATGCCAACCAAAATATTAACTGGAAAATTAAGCTGGCCAATGAGCAAATTCGAACCTATGAAAAAGAGCCAAAAATGAAATGGTGGCAACGTGCTGGCATGAAAATGATTGCTTGGTTACCAATCGAAGGCTTTATGTAAAAGCCTTCTTAGCATGCTGTTTAAGATGCAACAGGCGATGTATGAAGTACTTTTGCTTGTAACGCCACAAGGCCTTCTGTCATCTTCTGTTGTACTTCAGCTGTTAAGCTATCTACCGTATGCCCTGTCGAATCAATGGAAGGCAAACTCATTAAATGCGCTGTAACTTCTGGCATTTCAAGCACATTTTTTACATGCTGTGCAAAGGTCATATCATCAATAAATGGCGCCACCATATCCAGCTCACCTTGCTGATTGACATAGCAAATTAAGCAAATTTGTACAGGTTTTTGCGCCTCAATGGCTGCACCTAATAAGCGGCCATGTACCTTTTTAATTCGAGTACCATCTGTTGTGGTGGCTTCTGGAAAAAATAATACTGGACTATCTTGTTTTAAAAAATCAGTCATTTGCTCACGAATTCGCATGGAATCACCTGAGCCACGTTTAATAAATAAAGTTCCACCACCCTTCGCTAACTTGCCCAATAAAGGCCAAGACTCAATTTCTGCTTTGGCCAAAAAGAACACCCGTGCACCTGATCCCAAAACAGCAATATCTAGCCAAGAAATATGATTACTCACCCACAGTGCAGGTTCACGCGGTATTTCACCATGTACCTTCACATCAATGTTAAACACCTTACACAGTTTGCGACAAAAGTACTGCACATAACGGGTATTTTTAGGATTGTTCGGATCTTTATATAAACGGTGACGAAACACCAAATAAAACCCTGCACTTACAGCAACGACCATGGCCACGACTTTTCGAACATAAAGCACAAATCGGGAGACGCCTTTAGAGTTTGTTTGTGGATGTACTACAGGTTGAGTCATAAAATGATCGCTGTTAAAAATATTGTATTTCGTGACATAAAATGCCTTTCACGCATCATACTATACTGCGTGTTGAAATTTTACATTGATCATAAAAACCGAAAACTGTGATTTCTTTTTCCCATTTTTATCGAATAAACAAATCAATTAATATAATACTATTGAATTAATAGATCCACATTCTCATGCACAAGCTCGACCTTCAGTCAGAACAACTGTCAAAACACACCGCTTTAGCGATGATTGGTGGCCTTTCATTGCTCTATATTGGTTTTATGCTGAGCTTTGCCTTACTTTTTTCGTGGGTATTTTAAAGTAGTACTTTGCTCGGCACCTGAGTTTTCGCCTAAAATAGCTGTTTAATCTATAAATTATTGGCTGGGTGAATCATTTGAATAAACAGCACAGTGGCGATCGCGTTATTTTGGTCAGTGTAGCAGTACAAATGCTGGATGATCTCGATGCTGAAGAATTTCATCTACTTGCGCAATCGGCTGGTGCCGAGATTCTGCAACATATTCATGCCTCACGTATTAAGCCAGATGCCAAGCTGTTTATTGGTTCAGGTAAAGCCGAAGAAATTGCCGAAGTAGTTCAAGCACTTGAGGCAGATCTAGTCATTTTTGACCATGCGCTCACGCCTGCCCAAGCACGTAATCTTGAAAAAATCATGCATTGCCGTGTCGTAGATCGGACTGAACTGATCCTAGACATTTTTGCACAACGCGCACGTACCTATGAAGGTAAGTTACAGGTCGAATTGGCGCAGTTACAACACATGGCTTCACGCCTAATCCGCAGTCGTGGCAACCTAGACAGCCAAAAAGGCGGTATTGGTCTAAGAGGCCCAGGCGAAACTGTACTTGAAACAGACCGCCGTTTGCTTCGAATCCGTATGGGTCAACTCAAAGAGCGCATTGAAAAAGTCCGCCAAACCCGTATACAAGGTCGTATTGCGCGTAAAAAAGCCGCTGTACCAACGGTATCTTTAGTGGGTTATACCAACGCAGGAAAATCCACACTGTTTAATATCTTAGCAGGCAGTGATGTCTACGCAGCTGACCAACTGTTTGCCACACTTGATCCAACCTTACGCCGTTTAACCTGGGACGGGATTGGTAACTTAGTCTTGGCAGATACGGTTGGTTTTGTACGTAACTTATCGCATTCATTGGTTGAATCCTTTAAAGCAACGCTTGAGGAAACAGTCGAAGCCAGTTTATTACTGCACGTCATCGACTCGAGTAGCCCAGATATGCTTGAGCAAATTGAAGCAGTAGAAAAAGTCCTCCGTGAAATTGGTGCAGATGTGCCTGTATTACGCGTTTACAATAAAATTGATCAATCAGGTGAACAAGCGAAAATTGTTTATCATCGCCCACACCAACCTGAGCGTGTCTATGTATCTGCGCATACCTCGCAAGGACTCAATTATTTACGCCAAGCTGTGCATGAATGCTTAATGGGAAATATGCAAAGCTTTGAGCTCTCGCTAAAACCAGCCTATGGCAAATTACGCACGCAGTTTTATGTCCTCAATGTCATTCAATCCGAACATTATGATGATCATGGCAACTTAAAATTACATGTTATTATGTCGCCACATAAACTTGAACAATTGATTAAACAAGCGCATTTACCGCTTGAAGAAATCTTAGGTGAACGTGCTCAGCAGTTTCAACGTCCCCTAGAAGAATTTGAAATCGATGATCAAATCAGTTAAAACAAAAGAAATAAAATTTTAATGAAAGATCAAGAATGGATTGGATTAAAACACTCGATTGGAAAGCATGGGTCGGCACTGTTGCACTGATTATTATTTTTCGTGAAGGTGCGGTCTGGCTCATGGGGCAATTTAACCATCCAGAACTTGGAAACTTAGTAGGTCTGCTGAGCTTACTGGCCGTGCTGTTATTATGGCGTAAGTTCAAGCATCTGCCAGCACGCATGATTGATACCAACAATAAAATCATGAAAGAAAGCGCCTTTGCTTTCTTACCCATTAGTGCAGGTTCTTTGCTGATGCTCATGCATATGGGCAAAGAAATTCCGCTATTTTTAACCGTATTAGTTGTTAGCACGCTCATCCCGCTTTGGGTGTATGCCAAAATCTCTAAAACGTGGCTATAGGAGAAATTTATGCTGACTATCCTCCTTGCCTTCGTATTAACCATTATTGCTTATATCTGCGCGAAACCCATCAATAAAGTCCTACCACAAATTCCTGTGATTGTGATTGCAATGTGTTTTGTCATTGCGCTTCTTGCTGTATTTGGCATTCCTTATGAGCAATATATGTCACAAGTAAACCCATTGTTTAATCACTTACTGGGCTATGTAACCGTTGCATTGGCGATACCACTGGCTGCCATGCGCTATGATGACCTCCCACTAAAGGGAATTGTCAGTATTCTTATTTTTGCCAGTATTAGCGCTGTCGCCCTGCCAATGGGACTTGCCTATCTCTTGCACTTATCCAATGCCACCATCATGGCCTTTGCAACACGAGCAGTGACGACCCCTATTGCCATCAATATTGCAACCTTGCTTCAAGCGCCAGTCAGTTTAGCTATTTTAATTGTCATTTTATCTGGTGTGATTGGTGCTGCATTTTCACCATTTATCCTCAGGCACATTAACGATGAACGCGCCTCTGGCCTTGCACTTGGGCTAGCTGCCCATGCCATTGGAACAGCGCAAGCATGGCAACGAGGAAGCATTGCTGGTCGCTATGCAGCCTTTGGTATGGCTGTTAATGCAGTATTCACTGCAATTTGGCTGCCATCTTTCATTTTAATGCTACAAAAAATATGACTGAGTGATCATTTTTCCCTCATTGTTCCATTCGTTTATTCCACTTATAATTAAATAAGTGAATGAATTAATAGATAAATAGGAGCTTTTATTCATGCGTAAATTGATGTCAGCACTAGTCCTTAGCTCACTCTCTAGCCTTGCCTTTGCCAACGATTTAACTGGTCTGTGGCAAAATATTGATGATAAAACAGGTTCACCTAAAGCACTTTTAGAAATCCGTAAAGCCAATAACGGGACGTACACAGCCAAAGTTATTCGTATCACACCACGTGCAGGCTATACCCCAAAAGAAACGTGTGTAGGTTGCCCTGCGCCTTATACCAATAAACCTATTTTGGGTTTAGATGTCCTCACAGGCTTACGTGAGAGTACAGACAATAACTTTGATCGTGGCCAAATTTTAGATCCGCTTTCAGGAAAAATTTATAGCACCAAGGCAAAATTAAGCCCAAATGGTAAACGTTTAACACTACGTGGCTATGTTGGGGTCTCTGCATTAGGTCGCAGTCAAACATGGATTCGCCAAGACTAACAATTAGTCAAAATAAAATATGAATTTCGTCACATTTTTCTTGGCAAAATTCATTTTTTATGAAGTTTTTTATCAAAAGCTAGTTGCACGTCAAGAGATTCTTACCTAACATGAAACTAAGTTCAAAGATTGAACAGTTTAATAACTAGGAAGAAGAACGATGCATAAAAATACCAAATGGGCATCTCTCATCGGTTTACTCTTTTTAAGTACATCGGGTTTTGCTCAGGACCTCACTGGGGTTTGGAAACAAATTGACGATAAAACAGGTTCACCTAAAGCACTCATTGAAATTAAAAAAGATACAAACGGGTCTTTTAGTGGAAAGATTATCAAGATCACACCTCGACCAGGTTATACGCCACGAGAAAAATGTGTAAATTGCCCACAACCCTATACAGACCAACCTATTTTAGGCTTAGAAGTATTTAAAGGCCTCAAATTGGTGGACGAAAACAACTACGATGAAGGAAAAATTCTTGATCCTTTATCCGGGAAAATGTACAGCCTAAAAGGCAAGTTAATGTCAAATGGCAAACGCTTGCACTTACGTGGCTATATTGGAATATCAGCAATTGGCCGTACACAAATGTGGATTCGCCAAGAATAATTGCTTAGTTTCTTTGCTCTATAAGCTCAAAATCATAAAAAGGATAGCATGATGAAAAAGCTCAAACTTACAACACTTTTGATGGGTGTGTTCATGGCAGGCTCTGTTGCTGCTCAAGACTTATCTGGCCTTTGGCAACAAATTGATGATAAGTCAGGTTCCCCAAAAGCATTGATTGAAATTCGCAAAGAAAACAATGGTACGTTTACAGGTAAAATTATTAAGGTGACCCCACGCCCAGGTTATACTCCTCAAAAAACCTGTAATAACTGTCCTGCACCCTATACGAATCAACCTATTTTAGGCATGGATATCCTAACTGGGTTAAAGCATGTAGATGGTACAGAAAACTATGAAAAAGGTCGCGTGATCGACCCACTTTCAGGCAAAGTTTATGATGCAAAAGTTCGTATTAATGGCAATGGTAAACGCCTAACGCTTCGTGGCTATATGGGTGTTTCAGCCCTAGGCCGTAGCCAAACATGGCTTCGTCAAGACTAATTTTTCCGACCTATCAAAAACCGCCACAAGGCGGTTTTTCTACTTTATATTGATCATTTTTTAAAAAATAAAGTTGACTATTCTAGTAAACTTTATAACATAGGCCCGCAAATTAAAAAGCTTTTTTAGGGGGGTTGGACGATCATGTTGAAAAGTATTTTGCTTGCTGTAAGTACCTTGTGTTTTGCAGGACATTCTTTTGCAGAAGATATCTCTGGTTTTTGGCAACAAATTGATGATAAATCAGGGGCTGCCAAGGCAATTATCTCAATTCAACAAGATGACAATAATAGCTATACAGGTAAAATTATTAAAGTTACCCCACGCCCAGGCTATACACCGCAAAAGACCTGCAACAAATGCCCTGCCCCGTATACGAACCAGCCAATTTTAGGCATGGAAATCATTAAAGGTTTAAAGCATATTAAAGGCACCAATAACTATGAAAAAGGTCGTATTATTGACCCTCTTTCAGGCAATGTATATGACGCTAAAGTCCGCTTGAATAGCACAGGTAAGCGCCTCACCATTCGTGCCAGTATCGGCGTATCAGTCTTAGGTCGTAACCAAACTTGGATTCGTTTAGATTAATCCAGTATAAAAAAAGCCCCTCAATAGGGGCTTTTTTTATGATTATCTTTTAATATCTACAGTTGCACTGGATTATCCACCGAAAACAGCTTTTGATCTTCTAGACGGTAAGCGATCAACTGATTCCCCCAAACACATCCACCATCAACATTTTGAATCTGTGTCGAAATGGTTTTGCCTTGTAGTGCCGCCCAATGTCCAAAAATTACCTGATGGGTCTGAGCCGCCTGTGATTCAAATTCAAACCATGGCTTGAATCCTTCTGGCATTGGATCATCGAGTGAGTCTTTAAAACTAAACTCTAAGCGACCTTCTGCATCGGTTAAGCGCATACGAGTCAAATAATTGGTAATACAACGCAAACGCTCATGACCCGTTAAATCGTCAGACCAAAGCGTTGGCTTCTTGCCATACATATTTGCTAAAAAATCATCCAATACCGCAAAGTCTTCATCTGAAAGTACAGCTTCTACTTCTTTGGCTAAACGAGCGGTTTGCTCTACGCTCCAATTGCATGGAATACCGGCATGCGTAATCACGGTATGTTCATTCGGAAATAAACACAGTGGTTGCTGACGAAGCCATTGAATCAAGTCATCACTTTCTAAGGCATGAATAACATCTTCAGTCTTGTCCTGTGGCTTAATCTCTTTAATACCACGCGCAACTGCCAATAAATTTAAATCATGATTGCCGAGCACAGTTGCAGCTACGCCATTATCAACTAACTTCTTGATAAAGCGAATTGCGCCCAAAGAGTTTTCTCCACGAGCAACCAAATCACCCGCAAACCACAAAAAATCCTGATCTGCATCAAACTTAATTTCTTTGAGTAATGCTTTTAAAGCTTCAAAACAGCCCTGCACATCACCAATTACATAATTATATCGAACTGCGCGTGTCATCTTGTTAAACCATTTGATCAGCTAAAGCAACGAATTGAGCCAATGTTAAGGTCTCTGGACGAGCCATCGGATCCACCCCAGCATTTTCAAATCCATCTTCAACCAACATTCCTTTTAAGCTATTACGCAAGGTTTTACGACGCTGGGTAAACACATGTGAAACTAACCGCGCTAAAGCTTTTTCATCTTTCGCGACAATTGGTTTATCTGCATAAGGCTCTAAACGAAACACAGCAGAAGTCACTTTTGGTGGCGGATTAAACGAACCTGGTGGTACTTCAAACAAAAATGTTGGTTTACAGAAGTATTGAATCATCACCGATAAACGACCATATTCTTTGGTGTTTGGCGATGCTGTAATGCGATCTACCACTTCTTTTTGTAGCATGAAGTGCATGTCTTTAACTTTGTCACCAAACTCCAAGAGATGGAATAACAAAGGTGTAGAAATATTATACGGCAAGTTGCCGACTACGCGCAGAGGACGCCCCTCAGCAAACAATTCGGTAAAATCGTATTTTAATGCGTCGGTTTCTACAATGGTTAAACGCTCAGGATATGGCACACGACCTGGCAATCCTGCAGCTAAGTCACGGTCAAGTTCAACCACGGTTAAAGCATCACATTCACCAATTAAAGGTGATGTAAGTGCAGCAAGACCTGGACCAATTTCGACAATATTGTCACCAGTACGCGGGTTTACCGACCGTACAATTTTAGCAATGACACGTTGGTCATGTAAGAAGTTTTGCCCAAAACGCTTACGCGTGTGATGCCCTTCGTCTTTTGGGTTTAGGGCATTAATTTGATACATAGACATTTCCAACGTGTAAATAAGACAAAATCATGAATGCGCTAAATCAAGCGCCAAATCCACAGCAGCATGCAAGCTGGAGCATTTTGCTAAACCAGTGCCTGCGAGGGAGAGTGCTGTGCCATGATCAACAGAAGTACGAACAAAGGGTAAGCCCAAAGTAATATTGATAGCTTCACCAAATCCTTGAGATTTTAACACAGGTAAACCCTGATCGTGATACATCGCCAAAACTGCATCTGCATCTTTTAAGTTTTCAGGGGTAAATAAAGTATCTGCAGGTAAACTGAGACTCATATTGATTCCCTGGGCACGATAGCGCTCAAGCACAGGATTAATCACTTCAATCTCCTCCATGCCCAAATAGCCATCTTCACCTGCATGCGGATTTAAGCCACACACCAAAATATGCGGATGATCTTTTTTAAATTTGGTTTTTAAATCATGAATTAAAATATCAATCACTTGATGCAAACGTTCTTGAGTAATCGCATCTGCCACTTCACGTAAAGGCAAATGTGTTGTTGCCAACGCCACACGTAAAGTTTTAGTTGCCAGCATCATCACTACGCATTCTACACCAGCAAATTCCTGATAATACTCAGTATGTCCACTAAAATGAATTCCTGCTTCATTGATCACTGACTTCTGCACAGGCGCTGTCGCAACCCCCACACTTTTGCCAGACATCGCATAATCAGCAGAACGTCGTAATTGCTCTAAAACATAAGCTGCATTTTTCGGATTTAACACACCCAACACAACATCTTCATATAAAGGCACATGCTCGACATACAGTTGCCCTTGGGCAGCGGGTTCTTCTTGCCCTTTATATTCAATAATCTGAATATTGATATTTAACATTTTGGCACGATCGCGCAACATATCTATGTCAGCCAAAACGACAATTAGTCGCTCATCAACACGTGCTGCCAAACTCAAGCTAATATCAGGCCCAATGCCAGCAGGCTCACCACTGGTAATATATAAAGGACGCATGTGTTTATCCTGTATGTGTAATCCTCTTATTATACTGTGCGATACGCATGAGGGGCCGAATTAAATTGACTAAAAATGAATGGTCAAAATATGTGAGCCTAAATACTCATCAACCACGATAATCTTTCTTCCAACAACAATCCAATCTATAGATCAATGGAAAAATGACACTAGAAACCTGAAGTCAACATCTAAAAAAGATCATTGCGCCATCAACACCCTGTAAACAAATCCAATATATAAATACTAAAAATAACGTGCTCCATCCCCCTACGAAAACGCAACCCAGATCATAAAAATAAAGATCCAAATGAGCGGATTTAGCAGATTAGAATCTGACATCATTTATTTTCATCTGCTTTTTTAATATTTTCTGAATTCTCTGCTGTTTATTGCTGAAGAAATGTACTAGAATACAGCGCTTGAAATTTATATTTTCATTTGTGATTCTTCACGTTTTCGTTTAGAATCGCGTCTCCTTTTGTTTGGACAGCTTCCATAGTCCAAACCAACTATAATAGGTAGTGGTTTAATGAAAACTCTCAGCGCTAAGCCAGCTGAAGTTCAACACGACTGGTACGTTGTTGATGCTTCTGGCAAAACTTTAGGTCGCCTTGCGACTGAAATCGCTCGTCGTTTACGCGGTAAGCACAAAACTTCTTATACTCCTCACGTTGACACTGGTGACTACATCGTTGTTATCAATGCTGAGCAAGTACAAGTGACTGGTAAAAAATCACTTGATAAGAAATACTATCGCCACACTGGTTTCCCTGGTGGTATCCGCGAAACTAACTTTGAAAAGTTAATCGCTCACAAACCAGAAGCAGTTCTTGAAAAAGCTGTTAAAGGTATGTTGCCAAAAGGTCCTCTTGGTTATGCAATGATCAAGAAGATGAAAGTGTATGCAGGTACTGAGCATCCACACGCTGCTCAACAGCCACAAGTTTTGGACATCTAAGGGATACAGCACATGGCTACTAATTATGGTACAGGTCGCCGTAAGACCGCAACTGCACGTGTTTTCTTGTCAGCTGGTACAGGCAAACTCGTAATTAACAACCGTTCTTTAGAACAATACTTCGGTCGTGAGACTGCTCGTATGGTTGTTAACCAACCTCTAGAGCTTCTTGAAGCTACGACTAAATATGACCTTTACATCACTGTTGCTGGTGGTGGTATCGGTGGTCAAGCTGGCGCTATCCGTCACGGTATTACTCGTGCGTTGATCGCTTCTGACGAAACTCTTAAACCTGCTCTTCGTCAAGCTGGTTTCGTTACTCGTGATGCTCGTGAAGTTGAACGTAAGAAACTTGGTTTACGTAAAGCACGTAAACGTCCTCAATTCTCTAAACGTTAATTCGTTTTCCGAATTCGGACAAAAAAGCCTTGGATTTTCCAAGGCTTTTTTTATTTATTAAGCCATATTTAAATCTTTTTAAATTTGGTAACTAAATACCCCCAAATAATCAGATTAAACTCAGAGAGATCATTTTTTACCCAATAATTCTTTCCACAATCTTCTGGATATTCCTCATCAAAATCAGCATGAGATTTATATGCCACAGCCAAGGCAATATAAAAATCCATTCCCATAAAAATTATGGCAATTAAAAATAGTAACTTAGACAACATCATAAAGTGCATTTGCTATTTTCACTTAGATGCAACTAATTTTTCTTAAATGCATCATCAATTTTTTACTTTGTTTTAAATTTATCCTCTAGTAAAGATACCAATATACACAACCTAGGATCCCCGAAACGATAAAACTCACAATACAAGTTTTATAGGCAATATTTCCATACCTTAACCAGCGCTCAACTTCTTCATCAAAATCATCTTCATCTAACCAAAGCTCCTCGCTTCGCCAAAAAGCTTGGTTAAAATATCCATTTGCAGTACCTATAGAGATTATACCGATCAAAATAAATGTATAAATCAACGCCTGTATTATCATTATTAAAGTTCTCTATTTTTAGAATAAATAAAATTGTTTCCGTGATTTTAATCCCCAATTTTAGTATTCTATATTATTCAATTCACCAAAACTTGGGAAATATGTCAGTCGAAAATGCGCCTTTACAAGGGATTACACTGTATAGCCATGCGGATGACTTTCGCTCACATTGGATTCGATATGTCCTTGCCGAGAAACAAATAAAATATAATTTAATTATTGTTGATGAAGAAGATGAGGATCTGGCGAGCCTAAATCCTTATAACCAATTACCAATGATGATTGAAAATGAGTTAAAACTTTTTAATACTGCAATCATTTCAGAATATTTAGACGATCGCTATCGACAAAACAAACTGTATGCCGATGCACCAATGCCTCGCGCAGAACAACGCCAATATATCTGGCGCTTTGAACAAGATTGGATGAAATTAGCGGATATTATGCTTCGCCATCCAGATACACTGAATGAAGAGAATCGAGTTAAAGCACAAAAGCAACTACGCGATACCCTTATTTCACTCACACCCTTGTTTCAGCATTTCCCATATTTTATGTCTGAACAATTAAGTATTTTAGATTGCATGCTAGCCCCTATATTTCTGCGTTTAAAAAGCATGGGGATCGAACTACCTGCACAACACTGTCGCCCAATTCATTTATATTGCCAACGAATTTTTAGTCGTCCTGCATTTATCAAATCTATGACATTGCAAGAAAAAAATCGTTATGGCATGTCATTAGCTAAAGCATAGGTTTTATTATGTCTGAACAAGAATTAAATATCACACCCACACGTCCATATTTAGCGCGTGCTATTTATGAATGGGTTTGTGACAATCAACTCACCCCTTACCTTCTTGTCGATGCAACACAACCTCACACCAGCGTACCAGAACAATTCATTCAAGATGGTCAAATTACGCTAAACCTTGCACCACATGCCGTACACGCACTTCTTATTAGCAATGAAGCTATTAGCTTTTCTGCACGCTTTGGTGGCGTATCACGTGATTTATATATCCCAATGTATGCAGTAATTGGTCTATATGCCCGTGAAAATGGTCAAGGTTTATTCTTTGATCCAAGTGAATATGAACATATCAATACAGATCAAAATGCTTTAAAATCAAGCAATGAAGAACAAACCGAGCAACCAAAGAAAAAACCAAGTTTAAGGTTGCTAGATTAAAAATTAACGGAGCACATGAATGGCTTTTGATTTAGTACAATATTTTTCAGAACAAATTGACACTCAAAAGCCAGCGCTTTTAAGTCAACTTAACCGCCAAGAACGTCGAGAGCATATTCAAGAAATTAATGCACTTACACTCGGCGAGTTAATTCAACAATGGCGTGAAAACGAAACCAAAGTCTATCAAGAAATTAATGCTCTTGATCCACTGTATATTCAAGAAGTTGCTCGACATCTCACCACCTCTGCACACAACGAATCAATTCTTGCTAAAGCAGAACTAGAAACTCTCACCAGTGAAATATTTTCTCTTCAGCTACATGAGCTTAAACAACTCCATGATACGGGTAGTCATACACAAAACAGTATTCGAGAACTACTGATTGGTCAAATTGAACATCTTTCTGGACAAGCAAATGACTGGGTTTGGTCAACAAACAACCTAACAGAACTTATTGGCTCTAAACCAATCCCTCAGGACGATATATCATTAGATGCATCTATGAAGGAGTTTAATCAAATGGTTAGCCAACAACACACACAAGACGATCAAGCACAAACTGAAACTGTTGTGAGCATCCCAACATGGTCTAAAATTTTAGAACCGATTGTTGCACTCGCAGTTTTATGGGTTTTGGCTTCAGCAGCCTGCAATATTTTTGCTTAATATGAAATCAAAGTGTTTCAGCAATATTGCATTGCACACTTAAATACAAGCCCAGCACTTAAAACTGGGCTTTTTTACCCCCCATTGCTTGCCAAAAAAACATCGATCAACAGTTTTTAAGCCAATTACAAATGAATTACTTAACGGTTATTCTAATAATATAAGCAATAATAATAACATCATGCAAAATCGCATGATTTTTTAGAAGTATTAAAAACTCATTTAAACAGTAAGTGTTTAATTTATTTCATTTTAATATATGAATTCTTTATATAAGAATAAGATTTTTAAGTAATAAAATATGGCTTATTATTTTTTTAAGAGCTAAAAATCATACGCTTAATTATTTATATTTTTGTATACTTTTGTAACCAATCCCGCAAAACCTGTAAAATTTCATGTTTTTTCGTACAAATTACATTTTGTAATATTGAAATAATTTTACCAAAACTTAGTAATTTAGTCTGATTTAAACAAAATTTTAAATCATAAATGCAAACTAACGCACACTATTTATTCGCCATTTTTCACAATCTCGATCTAAAAATTATGCATTGTTGAAAAGATATATTGCTTTGCTAATAATAAATTTAAGTAATTAACCTCTGAAATTAATTACCGTAACAAACAATAAATAAACAACATGTATAACCGAAAGAGAGAAATAACTATGGCTAAAGTATCATTAGATTCACTCACAAGTATTGATGGTTTTCATGCTGCAGCACTTGTAGACGGAGAAAGTGGCCTTGCACTAGCGACTCAAGGTGGTGGGGATATTGACTTAGAATTAGCAGCTGCTGGTAATACCGAAGTTGTTCGTGCTAAACGCCGTGTAGCACAGTCATTAAACCTAAACGATAGTATCGTTGATATTCTAATTACTTTAGGCAAACAATATCACTTGATCCGCCCATTAGAAAAAAATGAAAATGTTTTCCTATACTTAGTACTTGATCGTGCAAAAGCTAACTTAGCAATGGCACGCCATGAGTTAAAAGCATACGAAAAAAATCTTGATTTCACCTGATTCAAAAAAACCCCTTATATATTTATTATATAAGGGGTTTTTATTCCCCCGCTATTTCTAAATCACATTCCGTTCAGTTGATAGAGAGATAATAATGAATAAGCAATATATTAATATTGCAATTTCTGGTTTAAGTATTCACGATGCTGAAGAGCTCAAAGGCCAGCTAAGCAATATAATAGACAATAAATTTAACATTCAATGGAAAACTGCAACCGATATTAATTTAGACTGCTTATTTATTCATGAAAATTTCTTTGATACCGAAGGGATTCAACGCATTTTAAATAATAAAAGTTTTCCTTGGCTAAAAGTAGCCAAAGACAATAACCTATCAGGTAAATTAGAAAATAATACGCTCTATCTACCTATACAAAGTACACAAGATTTAAATCAATGGATTGATCAACATATTATCCATAATGATTTTACACCTCCGCTTGATGAGCCAGTAATCCCAGTAAAAAGAGCCACTCAAGCTACTCTCAAAGAAAATCATCCATATACTGAAAGCTATTTCAAAACAATGTATGACACCGATGAAGGTCACCATAAGCTCTATATTTCAGATGCACAAGGTGCCTTAGGCGTGATTGATATTAAGCAAAATTTAGTGTTCTGTAATTCTGAACGTAAAGATTTCGAAACAGATTTTAGTTTTAATTATGAATTTGCCTCGACTTCACATCTTATTAAAGCTTCAAGAAAAGACTGTTATATCTTACAAGATTGGATATGGAATCTTTTTTGGTTCTCTCCAAACTTTTATCAAATTGCACCCGAAGATGGCCATTATCGAATACATTTTTGGCCAAAACCGCAAGATCGTGAAAATCGTAAACAAATCTTCCAAATGTCAGCTTGCTTTATTCAAGGCGCCAAAATTTCAAAAATTTCGGAACAACATAATATCCCTATACAAACGGTACGCCGTTTTATTGCAGCAAATATGGCTTCAGGTAACTTAAGTAAAATTAATATTTGGGATAACCATTACAACCCACCAGAAACTCTTGAAGAAAAACCCGAAGAAAGTCTAATCAAAAGTTTTTTTGGAAAAATTCGCAGAAAATTTGGTTTCTGATATAGGGAGAATATCTATGATTCTACAGCAATACAAAATTGTATTTGCAGGTTCTATGGGTGCAGGAAAAACTGAAGCAATTCGTTCGCTTTCTGATGTACCCGTACTATTAACAGAAGCCTTCAATACCGACCAAGACAGCCATGAAAAAATGGAAACAACAGTAGGTATTGATTATGGTGAAGTAACTTTAGAAGACGGTGTAAAAATCGGATTATATGGTACACCTGGGCAAAGTCGTTTTGATTTTATTTGGCCTGTGATTTGTAAAGGTGCAATCGGTGCTATTATCCTTATTGATCATAATTCAGAAGAACCTTTACAAGAGCTTGAAAGCTATCTAGAAACCTTTCAAAACTACACAGATAATATCGCCATTGGTATTACACACGTGGATGATAATACAAGTACCAATTCTTTGAGTATGTATAAAGAATGGCTTATTAGCCAAGACTTATTTTCACCTCTGTTTTTTATAGATGCGCGTAAAAAAGACGATGCTCTTTTGCTGTTAGAAGCATTAATCACATCTGTTGAAGTTAACCACAATATCAGCGCCTAAGGAGCACTTATGTTTAAGATCAAAGAAAAACGTGCTGCTTCACCTGAACTCATTCATGTTGCGAAACAAGAATTACAAAATATTATGTCCAATGTACGTGGCGTAAATTTTGCAATGGTTTGTTCAACTGATGGTTTTGAACTAGAAACATTACACAAAAGAGATATCTACAATAATGGAAAATTGGCTGCTGTCAGTAGCTCAATTCTCGCAATGGTCACAGCATTTACACAAGAAATTCACTTAATTGGTTGCCAATCTATTACGCTTGATGCGGAAAATGGTAAAGCGATATTAAGCTCAGTTCAAGCAAAACAACATCCAATGATTCTTGTTGTACTTGCGGATAAGGATGTGTTGCTTGGTCAGTTACTATACGCTTTAAAAAACTCAAGTAATGTGATTAAAAATGCTGATCAAGATTTTGATGATTAAAATACATTACATGATTCTTAAATTCTAGAACACTCAAATCATCTTGCTTTGAGTGTTTTTTTATCTCTTTTCTTCGTAAAGTAACCTCCCCCCCTTAGACCCTAATATCCTCCAAGCCCTCTTTCTGTATATCCTTTATTTATAACATTCCAATTTTTCTAATTTCCATAATATTTTTCACACATAAAAAAACACCCCCAACGATTTAGTTGAGGGTGTTTCGAATAATGAGCTGGCGATGACTTACTCTCACATGGGTAACCCCACACTACCATCAGCGCTAAGAGGTTTCACTTCTGAGTTCGGGAAGGGATCAGGTGGTTCACTCTTGCTATTGTCGCCAGCACAACTGTTTATGGATACTCGTTAGGTCTTATTGAGATGCCTTACTTTCTACCAAATAGAATTCATTAACAGGTATATTTGAGTTGATTTTAACATAAAGCATAGCTTTATGTCTTGCGCTCGGACAAACATAATTAATGTTTGTTTATTCCTCGCTCATGTATCTAGCTTTTCAACTAAATCAAGTTTGATTGATTATATGTGAATCAATTGATGCTTAATACAACAACTGTTTGGGTGTTGTATAGTCAAGCCTCACGAGCAATTAGTATTGGTCAGCTTCATGCGTCACCGCACTTCCACATCCAACCTATCAACGTCGTAGTCTTCAACGGCTCTTTAGAGGAA